>JAWUXU010000054.1:0-14038 GCA_034111145.1 Paraglaciecola sp. | reverse complement strand
TGATATGGGTACAAAGTGGGGATAATGCCAAAGCATCCGGTAAGGCCATGGCTAACATTTTCAGCACCAGCGCATCTTGTGATGACCACAAATGAAGGGTTTCACCATCGGCTTTGGTGACCACGCTCAGTGGCAGTAAGGTGTAATCCTGTTTGTTGAGTGTTTGCAGCAGCTCACCACGGAGAGTGTGCCAGTGAAAGCGCAGGTGCCAGATATCGGCATTGACGGGAAAGTTACGCCGTTGCTTACACAACCATAAATAAGCGGTATCGAGAGTGACTTCGGTGAAAACATGTTGGGTATCTAGCATGGCTTAAGCATAGCTGAATGGCGGCTAAGGGAGCAAGCTTTGGTTGTTTTTAGAAAAGCTGAATGACCGGTTTTGGCACAAAGTTCTCCTTCAGGTTTAACACTCGACTGTCCGGTATTAGGCTCAGAGCTGCCTGTCAAGCCCGTCCTTCTCAACGGTAACAAATGGGATAAACCACTAATTTCTGATTCATAGGTCTATGACTGCTATGGCAAATTTGCTCTACAAAAGTTAAGGAAGCTGATCCTGTATTACTTAAATCATCAAGACACTTATTATAGATATTAAGGTCTGAATGTAGGGTATACCCTTTGAGCTTTATGCCCTATCGGGCACCGCGTCCTGCGGTTTTGGTTCGAAGCGTACTTGTTATGCTTTACATAACATCAAAGCATGCGCTGGCGCTTACCGCCATCCTTGGCTTTTTTCATACAGCATCCTTGCTGTACGACTTACTTTTTGCCTAAAGCAGCATAAAGTAAGCAAAAAGTGCCGCTCGAGAGCAGTGCTCTTCATCGAACTATTAGGCGAGCCTTGAGTCGAGAGTAGGTCAAAAGAATACGCTTTACCTAAGCTGATTTTAATCTTTGGTGGCTCCACCACTGCTGTTTCCGCCTTTAAAGTTTCAGCTGAAAATGGCTTATTCTTGGGGGAAATGGCAAGCGGACGCCGCGCGGGATGCCATTTGAGTGGTGCTTGAAGGGATACATTCGGAACGACCCAAGAATAAATATGGTTAACTCCGATAAAGTGTTTTAATCAAATGGAAACCAAACTGGGTCTTGACCGGCCCGTGCACGGTGAGAATTTCTTTTCTAAATACCACATTGTCAAATGCCTTGACCATAGTGCCGGGGCTGAATTCGCCTAAGTCACCGCCTTTTTTGCCTGAGGGGCAAGTGGAGTGTTTTTTGGCCAACTGCTGAAAATTTCCACCCTTGTCGAGTTGGCTTTTGAGCTTATCGGCTAAGGCTTTGTCTTTAACTAAAATATGGCAGGCGCAGGCTTTCATTTTATATTACTCAATGAGTTTTTAGGGATTAAGAAATGGCTGAGGATAACATTTAGGAGGTTTAGGTGGGAGTCAATAAAAGAAAAAGAGCACAAGCTCTTTTTCTGGACGGTTAATTACTGCGTACTTAAAAATTAGGTTATTTAATAAATAACATTTCTTGATATTTAGGCAATGGCCATAAGTCGTCTGCTACTAAGCCTTCTAGTGTGTCAGCGTGGCCTCGCACTTCTAGCATAAGCGGGCAAAGTGTTTTAGCACAATAGTTCATATGAGCTTCGATGCTGACAAAATTTTCTACACTTATGGCAGTCTTCAGTTTTCTAACCGAAGCCATCATGGCATTGGCTCCGCTGGCAATCTCTTCAATACTATTGTGGCTCATTTCGATGTCTAAATTGATTAGATTAGATGCTGCGCTGGCAAGACTATCGAGATAGCCCACAGTCGCAGGGTAAATTCTAGTACTGGCTAAATCGATGACTAACTTGGTTTCCATCTCAATAGATAAAATATATTGTTCTGCGTATACCTCAAAACGGCTTGCAAGCTCAGCGGGTGAGAGTACCCCTGTTGATTCAAACAATTTCACGACAGATTCTTCTTTGAAGGCAGGTAGAGCATCGGCGCTGGTAGGGATGTTTTTCAGACCGCGCTCTTCCACGGCTACCTTGTGCCACTCACTCGAGTAACCGTCTCCACCGAAGATCACATTTCCGTGTAGCTCCATTAACTCTTGCAATACAGTAATGACTGCGGCGGTTTGATCTTCACCTTTGGCCATGACTGCTTCAAGTTTTTCAGCTATCCAGTTAAGTGAATCAGCTAATATGGTGTTCATCGCAACTAAGGGGCCGGATACAGATTGAGATGAACCAACTGCTCTGAACTCAAAGCGATTACCAGTGAACGCAAAAGGTGATGTACGGTTACGATCACCCGGATCGCGTTCAAATTTGAGAATTTGTGACAAACCAAGATCCATTAAGCCACCTTTTGCTTTTTCTAATAACTTCCCGTCTTTAATATCATGAAAAACACTCTCTAATTGATGGCCTAAATAGACTGATAATATAGCTGGTGGCGCTTCGTTTGCGCCTAATCGATGATCATTAGCTGCTGAGGCGATCACTGCTCTCAATAGCGGCCCATGTAAGTGAACACCACGAATAACTGCACCACAAAACAATAAAAAGTTGAGGTTATCGTGAGGCGTACTGCCGGGGTCGAGTAGATTACCTTGGGTTGCATTGCCGACGGACCAATTAACATGTTTACCTGAACCATTCACGCCTGCGAAGGGTTTTTCATGTAATAAACATAAAAAGCCGTGCTCTTTGGCGGTACTTTTCATCAGTGTCATTAATAATTGCTGATGATCGGCAGCAACATTGGCGGCTTCGTAATAGGGTGCTATTTCAAATTGGCCGGGTGCCACTTCATTGTGGTGAGTTTTAGCTGGGATACCTAAACGGTAGAGTTTGTTTTCAAAGTCTTGCATAAACACCTGAACTCTCGCTGGTATTGCACCAAAATAGTGATCATCAAATTGTTGACCCTTAGCAGGTGGAGCTCCAAATAAAGTGCGTCCTGCTAACAATAGGTCAGGGCGGGCATTAGCAAAATGTTCATCTACTAAAAAATACTCTTGTTCAGCACCACAACTTGAATTGAGTGTGGCTATGTCTGTTTCACCCATTAACTGTAATACTTTTTGTGCCGCCTTATCCATTGCTTTGTTTGAGCGTAGCAAAGGAATTTTTTTATCTAATGCTTCACCCGTCCAAGACATAAATACACTGGGGATCATCAAGGTAGCCCCGTTAGCTGTTTGCATCACATAAGCTGGACTGGTTGGATCCCAGGCTGTATAGCCTCTGGCTGCGTTGGTCATACGCAAGCTGCCATTAGGAAAAGATGAACCGTCTGGCTCACCCTTTATCAATAAACTGCCAGTAAATTCAGTAATGGCACCGCCATCAGAGTTAGTGATGATAAAACCGTCATGTTTTTCAGCAGTGATGTTGGTCATGGGGTAGAAGATATGCGAAAAGAATTTAACTCCTTTTATCATGGCCCAATCTTTCATCGCCGCAGCGACTACGTCTGCTGTTGCCGAGTCTAAAGGCGCACCTGTTTGAACCGTCTTTTTGATGGCTTTAAAAACATTCTTTGATAAAGCTTCTTCCATTGCGGCTAGATTAAAAACGTCTATTGCCCACATTTTGTTCAAAGATTCAGGCATTTCACACACTTTTGGTGCACGATTTGTGATTTCAACTATTGCGTTTTTACGAGATGTTAATCCACTCATATCTTATCCTTAGCTTGTTTAAAAGGGTGTTCGTGGATTTATTAAGTTGCCTTAGAATAAATCTCATAGGTTTAATGATTAAATAAAGCAGCTTTTAGGCCAGATATAGACGATTAAAATTCGTACTCCAAGAAAAATCTAAGAGTGAGGTCTTTTGAGTCGCGATTTAGGCCAGCAATAAAGGCTAATTCTCATTTTAGTTGCTTCTGCCCTTCGTATCGATAAATCCCATAAAACCATGGCCTATACCAACAAAGTCTTTGCCCGTGGAGGTTCTGATTCCAGGCTGTAAAGGTAGCAAATATCCATAGCAAATATCCATAGCGGTACTTGACTCTAAATTCTGTTTGAAATTCATTTTTAATGTATTTGTCCCGTTCATAAAGGTGCAATGCTGTAATAGTTAAACTCTTTTGCGAACATCAGGCAGCGAGTAAATTTGTAGGCGTATTTTTTGAGTTGCTTTCAAACTCAATGCTTTTGGCATACTGATACGATAACCCTGAATGTCGGGCGCGAAGGTTGCTAATGCGATCATAGATAATGTGATCACAGATAATGTGATCACAGATAATGTGATCACAGATAATGTGATCATAGATAATAGGATCTGTGTTAAATAGTGATGAATATAAAAATTTATGTCTCTATATTGGAGCTGCTTTTAACACTGCAACCTACACCGTGGATAGTTCTGATAAAAGCTTCAGGGAGCTTTTTGCGCAATTGGTGAATATGCATTTCAACTACATTACTCGCTGCTTTTTCACCCCACTCGTATAATGTAGACTCAAGCTGTTCTATAGATTATTTTCGTCCGGCTTGCTTCAACAATACTTTCAATAATATAAATTCTTCACGCAACAGCCCAACTACCTGAACCGCGACACTTAACTGATGAAAGCTTAGTCTAGGTATACTTCGCCAATAGTAATAGTTGAATTGGTTGCCGTGCCCAGTCTTCCTTTAATCATAAGTAAACGAGTGATGAGTTCGTTCGCATCAAAAGGTTTACTTAGATAATCGTCCGGATCTTGGTCTAGCTCTTTAATTTTATCCTCAGTGAGGGTCCTTTAGGGTAAGCACAAGAGCAGGTATATTAACTTCTAATTGTTTGACATTTTTGAACAGCGTTAAGCCATCTATATATGGCAAGCCATGTCCAGTATTAACATGTCACATTCATTTGTTTTATAATCATATTGATGACTTAGTATCAGTAACATGATGGGTGGTAAATCCTTTTGAACCCAAAAACCGGGGAAGACCTCTGGCTACTTAAAGATCATCTTCAACTAATAAAATCCGCATTCTAATAACTCTATATACAGATCCATTTCACTGAATTATTGAGGTAGTCCAAACTGAGATACGTTGAAAGATTAAGGTTGTGTAAATAGCTGTTTATATATTTTTTTATATTCTCTCTACTAGTCGCTATTCAGGCTTTTATTATACTCTGTAACGTCCAGCATTCTGGGATTTGATGTAGTGATTTGATGTAGTGATTTGATTAGTCTGGCTTTTTTAAGTCATCCTTAAGAGCTGGTTTTTCTGGTGGTTTTTCTTTATGTTCAAATTGACCCTCGATAATATCTTCAGATTGATCCGTTGAATGAGGTTGCTGCTGGTGGTGTGCAGAGAAGTCGCCATTAAAGGATGCATTGACCATCCGGATGGATAATCTTTTCACTAACCCTTTGGCAATAAGTGGACGAGTCGCAGGTAGACTCAATAAAAAGCCAATACCGTCTGTGATAAAGCCTGGGGTAACTAACAAAACACCTGCAATCACCAATAATAAACCTTCAGCCATTTCTTGACCCGGCATAGTGCCAGCTTGCATTTTTTGTTGGGCTTGCATCAAGGTGCTGAGTCCTTGTTGCCTAACTAAATGCGCTCCAGCAAAAGCGGTTAGGATAACGATAGCCACAGTATACCAACCACCAATTTGTTCACCGACGTTGATCAGTATGGCAATTTCTACAATAGGTAAAATGGCAAATAATAAAAATAATTTATACAAAGGTGCCTCGTTATTTGAGCTATAAGCAACAAAATTTACGTATGATTTCTGTGCTGTTGCATTTAAAAACAGACTAAGACTAAAAAATAAAAGTCCTAGAGGCACATTGTTGCAGAGTGTTGCTAGGTTTGTCTAACGAGTTTGATTACTAAGGCCTGATTAACGCAATCTCAGGTTATTTGAGCATGAGTGAAATTTGACTGCCTAAGTTTAGGTCTTTTAATAATGCAATGATCTGTAATTATGACATCGTAATAATTTGTTAAGGTTAGCCCTTTAAACTTTTGAAGATCCCTATTGGCAAATTGGTATAATGTATAATGTATAATGTATATAGTGCCAAGTTAATTTTTATATAAGAAGTGTTTTTGATGAATTTGAGTTTTAGATATTATGTTTTACTACTTAGTTTTTGTTTTTTCTCATCTGTGGTTATGGCGCAAACTTCCGCTCCTTTAGATGACCTGTTTGCTGACGAACCAGAGTTTTTGCAAGTAGACGACGCGTTCCAATTCGACTTCACCCAGCAAGGCGATCAGCTCACCCTGAGCTGGAAAATAGCTGATGGTTATTATTTGTATAAAAAGCAGTTTAAAACAGTGGCCAAACAAGCCGAGTTAGGTATGCCGATTTTTCCTGTTGCAGAACAAGTGGAAGATGAGTTTTTTGGGCTGTCAGATGTATTTCGGGGACAACTAGATATAACTTACCCCGTAGTATCCTCAGTGCAAGATGGCATCGTTAAAATTCGTTATCAGGGTTGTGCAGATGCGGGTTTATGTTATCCACCGACCACTAAAGAGGTGTATCTAAGTCAAGTGGGTACTGCTTCATTAGTAGAGACTGGCCAAGATACAAAAATTCCTATATCCGAGTCAGACTCTCAGGCTCCAATTTCAGAACAGTTTGAATTAGCCAGTTTGTTGTCCAGTGAGCAGAGTTTACTTATCACGCTTTTATTATTTTTAGGCTTAGGTATTGGTTTAGCTTTTACACCTTGTGTATTTCCTATGTATCCAATTTTGTCGGGTATTGTGATTGGTCAAGGTAAAACTATTAGCACGTCCCGAGCGTTTACTTTGTCATTTGTATACGTGCAAGGTATGGCGATTACTTACTCGCTATTGGGGTTGATTGTTGCTTCAGCAGGAGTGCAATTTCAGGCTTGGTTACAACATCCGGCTATTTTAATTGGTCTAATCATATTATTTGTCTTGCTCGCGGTAGTGATGTTTGGTGCCTATGAATTGCAGTTGCCGTCTAAATGGCAAGAAAAGCTCAATGCAATGAGTAACAACCAAACCCGTGGCAGTTATTTTGGTGTATTGGTGATGGGGGCGATTTCTGGTTTAGTGGCTTCTCCATGCACCACTGCGCCGCTGACCGGGATTTTATTATTTATTGCTCAAAGTGGTGATTTAGTGCTGGGGTTCAGTGCACTGTATGTATTGAGTTTAGGTATGGGTATTCCGTTAATCTTATTCGGTATTACGGGTGGTAAATTGTTACCCAAGGCAGGTAATTGGATGAACGTGGTTAAAGTTACGTTTGGATTTATGATGTTAGCCGTTGCCATTATGTTTGTTGAACGTTTAGTCACCCATGTTGCGACAGAGTTTGCTTGGGCGTTACTTGGTTTGATGACCTTTACCTACTTTTATGTGATGAATCAAAATACCCCCGTATCTTTTTTCAAAGGACTTCGTGCGTTTTTAATTTTCATCGGACTATTCGTTTCAGCTGGATATGGTTATCAGGCATTTAATGGAATAGGTCACAGTTCAGTGCAAGGGCAATCAAACAATAATGCCATAGCACACCCAGAATTCCTTAAAGTCAGCAGTTTAGAGGGGTTTAATCAGGCACTATCCGAGGCCAATGCTCAAGGTCAAACTGTGATGTTAGATCTGTATGCAGATTGGTGCGTGGCATGTAAAGAGTTTGAAAAATATACTTTCTCAGATGGAAACGTAATCAAGGCATTAAATAACAGTGTGTTGATGCAGATTGATCTCACAGACAGTAATGATGCCAATCTTGAGTTTCAAGAACGTTTTTCTGTTCTTGGCCTGCCTACTATCATGTTCTTTGATACCCAAGGCCAAGAGCTCGACACTGCCAGAGTGACAGGTTTTATGCGTGCCGCGCCTTTTGCTCAACATATTAATAGCCTTTTTGCTAAGTAACCGTGTCTTGCCCTTTTACTCTGCATTTTATCAGTAAATTTTTTGCAGCCATATCTTGTGTGTTGGTTACCTGCAGTTCTCTAGCGAGCTCAGGTAATTACTGCATGGATAATTGGGATGTGTGGAGAAAATAGAGATAAATAAACTGGTTACTGGCTCTACAATAAAAACCTTTTGTGGTGACTGTCACCTTAGAAGGTGACACCAGTAACCTAAAAACACCTACCACACACCTTAGTGAGCATACTCTTAGCCAAGTACTTCAAGGGCATCAACGAGCTAAAGTACTTGAATTACAGCCAATCAATATTCATTAAAATAGAGTGTATAACGGATCTTTTTATTTGACGTCTGGCAATATTTTGGCTGTGAATCAAGCGAATACTGTATATCGATATCCATATGCCCAAGCTGATTATTTCCCTATAGTGCAAGGTTTTGAAGGAGGGTATAGTGATTGCGGTGCATCAAAGTATGCGGTTGACTTTGCCATGTCCATTGGCACACCAATACATGCAGCAAGGGCAGGGGGTGTGATTGATTTGGCTGAGCATCATAAGCTTGGAGGGGCTAGTCGCAAATACGCTGAGTATGCCCATTACGCAGTGATTTTGCATACAGATGACATCACGGGTGAATATTATCATCTTAAAAAATGGCGTTACCGCTACTCAAGGTGAGCGTGTTAAAGCAGGTCAACAAATAGGTTACTCGGGTAATACTGGTTTTTCTTCATTACCACATTTGCACTTTATCATGCAACACCCTTTGGGAATTATCAATCACTGCCTTTTGTGTTTGAATAAAGACTGGGTCTTATCTCTATTCCGAGTTTAAGTTACCTACCATGTCTTTTCTAATAGTGCGGGAATATCTTCTGCTGGAACCGGTTTAGAGAAGTAGTAACCTTGTAAATGCTGACATTTATTCTTTTTGAAAAACTCTACCTGCTCAAGAGTTTCAATACCCTCTGCCACACAACTCATTTTTAATTGTTTAGCCATGCTCAGCGTTGTGAGAATAATAGCCTCATTATTTTGATTTTTACCTATATCATCAACAAAACTTTTATCTATTTTAATGATATTTATTGGGAATTCTTTGAGGTATTTAAGGGATGAAAAACCGGTACCAAAGTCATCTAACGCGATTGAAAAACCTTTTTGTTGTATTTGTGTCATGTAGTTAAGTGCTTTATCGTAATCGCGCATCAAAGCATTTTCAGTAATTTCAAAACGTATCGATGCAACCGGTATTTCATTTTTTTCCAAAAGCAGAATGATTTTATCAATTGAAGATTGGTTTTCAAAATGTTTTGCCGACAGGTTTACCGAAAGGTATCCATTAAACCCATTCTGGCTTAATTCGTTGAGTACTGGCATTGCCCGATCAAATGCGTCTAACGTCATATGCTCTATTAAACCAAGTTCTTCTGAAACAGAAATAAATTTATCTGGGGGAACCATGCCATTAGCCGTTGGCCAGCGCATCAAAAGTTCGAAGCCCTCTATTTTTTGGCTCTGAGTATTAAAAATAGGTTGATAATAGTTTTCGAATTGTTTGGTTTGATGGGCTTTCTTTAACTGGTTTTCCAATTTCAACCTAGCTTTCACCAATTCATCCATTTGCTGGGTGAAAAATTGAAAATTACTTCTGCCTTGTTCTTTAGCATGATACATGGCGATATCTGCATTTTTGAGAAGGTCTTCGGCGCTAAGGCCATCGCCTGGATACATGGCAATGCCGATACTAGATGACACGCTCACCGTTTGTGAACTTAAGGTCACTGGTGTGTCAATTATAAAGCTTATTTCAGTCACTAGAGCGCTAATGGCTTCAACTGATGAAACGTCCTCTATCATTATGACGAATTCGTCGCCTCCTAAGCGAGCTACTGTATCCTTTTTACGGAGCTTGTCACTAAGACGTTTAGCAATAATGATTAGTAACTCGTCGCCAGCATTATGACCTAAGCTATCATTTACCTGCTTAAATTTATCTAGGTCAATAAAAAATACTGCCATGCTCTTGGCTGTTCTTTTAGCATGCTCTAAACCTCTTTCAATTCTATCTAAGAGTAAGGTTCTGTTAGGTAAACCAGTAAGAGAATCGAAATTCGCCAAGGTTAAAAGTTTCGTCTCTGCTGCTTTTTGTTCAGTGATATCAGAAATTATAACCAAAAAGTGTTCTATTCTAGTTTTATCATGCACGCTTGCTACTGCATGAATATGGACCATGATATCTCTGCTATCGCCATTGACGAGAAGTATTCTGTCTTCTCCTTGCCATTGTTGACCCGCTTTAAAAGTGAGTACTTTTTGCCAAAATATAGCAGTTTCAGAGGTTTGTAGTTTTAGCAGTTTAGCCAGCTCTTTTGGGGCATTGATATCATCTTTTATGTTAAAGAATTTTTTTAATGCGTCATTGAAAGCAATCGGATAATACTTATGGTTATAGATAATGACCAGATCTAAAGTATGTTTAAAAGCCTCACCAAATAGACGCAGATTTTCTTGATCTGCAACGGTTTCAGTAATATTCGTGTGAGTGCCAGTAACGAGCAATGGTTTACCATGCTTGTTAGTCTTGACTACTTTTCCTACGTCTCTGAACCATAGCCAAGTCTTATTTTTAGCTGACATTCTGTAGGTGATGTCCAGTTCAACGTATTTTCCAGATAAAAAATCTTGCCACGCTGATTCGTATCCAACTTTGTCTCTATTATGAATAAGAGATAAATGGTCTTGAAAACGCATTGTTTTATTATTAGTCAGTTCGTCGGTTGTTCTGGATATAAAAAATATATCGTGGTCAGTCTGAAATTCCCAAATGCCACTGTTACTGGCGTTCAAAGCGAGGGTTAGCTTATTCTTACTGAGAATTACCTCCTGGTGTGCCTTATGTAAACGTAAGTTATGGGCTCGGCGGTAATGCCAGAGAAACAGCAACCCAAGTAAACAAATTAAAGAATAAGAAGTGTAGGCTAGGGGAGACGCCCAAGGGGCGTAATTCACTTTGATGTTAATCGTTGCGGGTTTGGATTTTGCTCCGCGTTCTGCATTAAATGCTACGACCGAAAACACATACTGACCCGGACTCAGCTTAGGAAACATCACCTCAGGGCGTGTGGTAATTGGGGAAGTTAAGTTGTTTTTTCCACTCAGCTGATATTGATACCTTGTGTTTTTTTGGTTTTGATACTCAAGGGTAGAAAAATGAATAGCAAGGCCTGCATCATCATGATTGAGTTCAACTGTCTGACCGTCTAGATTTGAAAAAGGCATCACTAAATCATTCGATACCAGTGTTACATTCGTGATGGCAACTTTAATATCATGATTCTTTTTTACATTGACTTTGAGAGGATCAAAAAAGACAAGGCCTGTTGGTGAGCCATAAACCATACGCCCATCCAGTAGCGTTAAACTGGTGTCTTCATTAAATTCACTGTTGGTTAAACCTTGTGCTTGGTCGAATTTTTGTATGTGATGGTTTTGAGGAGAAAATTTAATCAGACCGGAATTAGAGCTTATCCAAATATTGTCTTTTGTATCTAGTTGCATATCGAAGATTGCATTATTTGGTAGTAAATTTTGTTTGTTATAAAAAAACTTTTTTTCATATGTCAGTGCATCAATACCCACTAGCCCGTAGCCGGGGTAGGTTATCCACATAATGTTGTTAGCGTCTATTAATACATCACTAGGAAAAACCTTTGATTTTAATTGTTGCAGAGGGGTTGCATGGATTAAGGTCACTTGTGATGTGGCATTATCCATCTCCCATAATTGCCCATATACACTGATAAATGTTGTATTTGGTTTAGTGCCTTTAATAAAGCCAAAAGTAGTGTGTGCATGTATTAATGCAGACAACTGCTCGAACTTATGCAAGTTACCTGTGTCTGGCGAATAACGAAAAAAACCGGCGTCAGTCACCAGCAATATCTCTTTTTCTGGCGTGACTAAAATATCCAAAATGTATGATTTTAGAATAACGTCATCTTCTATACTGTTTATTTTTAGCGGATAGGTTTTACCCGTTTTACTATCAAACCTTAAAATCCCGCGTCCGGCGTTTAACCATAATTGATTATCTTTACCTGCTTCGATAGCAGTAATTGACAAAGATGAATATTGAGCTTTTTCGTCATCTGAGACTAAAAAACTCTGTGTTGTACCATCAAAAAGGTTCAATAAATTCAGACCATTTCGTGTTCCAACCCATAATAAATTTTCATCTTGTTGGTACGTACTCCGTACGTCGTTGTGACTGAGAACTTTTTTATCTCTTCCGCCCCGGGTATTGTAAACGTTGTTAAAAAGTGCAGTTGTAGGTGACCAATAGATAGCACCATCGTATTCAGAGCCAAGCCAAAGATTATGATTACTGTCTATGACCAAATCCTTTAATATATCACTCGCTATAAAGTCTCGGCTGTCAGTGGGGAGGAGTATGTGTTGTAGCTGGTCAGTTTTTTTGTGGTAGCTGTATAGCCCATTATCTGTCGCCAGGTAAAATAAGTCATTATTAAAACCCGCTAATCCCCATATATTTCTGTGCTCAATGGAATGTTTTGCTTCAGGAGCTGGGCCAGTACCTAAAATAAATTCTACAGCATGTGAAAGTGGCAAGTTGAATAGCCCTTCAACCGTCCCAATCCATAACGTATCTTGGGTGTCTGCATACAACATTTTGACATGTGGGTTATCAAACGTTGTTGCGACTGATTGCAGATAGCCAATTAAAATAGGCGTGTTGTTACCCCTTTCAACCGCAAATAAACCATTACTTGTGCCTATAAAAAGAATGTTTTGTGATAACAAATGGGCTCGTATAAAATTCCCATTATCAATCATTTCATCTGGTAATGAATACTCAACAGAAAGCTTATCGGTGACGTATGAATAAGAATAAACACCTTCATCCATCGAGAATAATATATCGCCCTGTTCATCTTCGCTAACGTAATCCGCTCTTTGAGTTAATTGTTTATCGCGTTTTGACCTTAAATTGATAACGTGTTTAGTCGTATTACTTTTGAGGTTATATTGGTGAACGCCTTTAATAGAGTCACTGACCCAAAGGTTTTTTTTTGAATCTTGAAATAAGTAATTTATCGTAGCATCATTGAATTCATTGTTCGGACCCAGTACGTGTCGGTTTTGATAACCATCAAACCGATTTAAGCCATTAGCGGTGCCTAGCCACAAAAAACCTTCACTATCTAGCAATAATGAATTGACAGTATTCTGAGATAAACCATTTTCTGTGGATAAACGAGAAAATGTTGGAACTGCGATCAATGGCTCACCTGCACTCGCAGTTGAAGCAAGCAACAATAAAATAATGAGCAAAAGATGATATTTGGTTGGCCCTGTGTAGGCTCTATTTATCGATTTCTGCAGCTGCATATTTATCTACCTTCAAATAATAAAAAAGTAAATGACACCACTTTATACACTAATAAACCTCACGTTTCACAATGCCAGATTTTTAATAAAGCAACTCTTATAAATCACAAAGTGACATTGAATACTTTAGACTTACCGAGTACCAAAAATTTTATCACCAGCATCACCAAGCCCTGGCAATATGTAACCTTGTTCATTCAGTCTTTCATCAATCGCTGCAGTATAAATATCAACGTCAGGATGTGCAGATTGAACTGCTTCTAAACCCTCTGGAGCAGCGACTAAAAATAGGCCCATAATATGTTTACAGCCTTTTTGCTTGAGTAAATCTATGGTGGCGATAAGAGTGCCACCAGTGGCTAACATCGGATCTACGATTAATGCGGTGCGTTTTGCTGCGTCTTTTACCACTTTATCGAAATAGGCAACAGGTTGTAGTGTTTCTTCATCACGGTACAAACCTACCACGCTAATTTTAGCATTAGGGATTAGTCTCAAAACACCGTCCAACATACCTAAACCTGCACGTAAAATAGGTACAACGGTTATCTTTTTACCTTTTATTTTTTGTATGTTGATTTTTTTCCCATTCCAAGCGGTGGTTTCAACCATCTCAGTTTGCAGCTCTCTAGTGGCTTCATAAGTTAAAAGGTTACCCACCTCGCTAGCTAATTCTCGAAAATCTTTACTGCTAATCCCTTCTTCACGCATTAAACCTATTTTATGTTGAATCAAAGGGTGATGAATTTCGTGTACGGGCATACTTATTTCTCGCA
>JAWUXU010000053.1:0-21891 GCA_034111145.1 Paraglaciecola sp. | reverse complement strand
GTCCGAGATCTGATTTTGGCCTCAGGAGGACTGATTGAATCGGCCTATGTGCAAAAGGCCGAACTGTCGAGAACTATATTAGATGACGATAATACATTGCGAGTGCATCATATTGATATCAAGTTATTTGATGCATTATTAGGTAACACACAAGCCAATCAATCTTTGATGAGCAAGGATATTCTGAACGTTTTGCGTATTCCCGATTGGTATGATGAACGTAAAATAGAACTTGTGGGCGAAGTTGTTTTTCCAGGCACCTACCAAATTAAGAAAAATGAAACACTGTTTCAAGTTATTCAGCGAGCAGGTGGTTTTACATATCAAGCAAGTGTTAATGCCGCCATTTTTACCCGTGATGAGCTAATAGAACGAGAAAAGACCAATCTCGACAAGACCGTTGAAGCACTACGACAACAAATTATTTCAAGCAATGTATCTGGAAGTCAAAATGTAAAAACCATTGATTACCAGGACGCTCAGCTGATTTTAGAAGAACTATTAGCGGTTGAAGCCGTTGGTAGGTTAGTCATCGATTTAGAAAAAGTAATGAAAGGAAACCCCATTGATGACATACCACTGAGGCACAGCGATAAACTTTACATACCCAGTATATCATCATCAGTTTCGGTTATTGGTGAAGTGTTTGTTCCTTCCACTCATGTATTAGGAAAAAGTATATTTTTAAATGAATATATTGAACGTTCAGGTGGATTTACAGAAAGAGCTGATAGCTCCAGAGTATATATAGTCAAAGCCGACGGTGCGGTAAAGATGCCTGACAGAAACTTATGGTTTGATAAAGATATTCCCCTTGAAGCGGGAGACACAATTGTTGTTCCAAGAGACGTAACAAATTACGAACGTTTAGGTATGTGGCAAACCGTTACTCAGATGATTTACCAGTCTGCGATTGCCCTTATTGCCATTGGCACGCTGTAATTTTTACTAAATATTTATTCGAGTAATTAAGATGACTGATAACCAGAACAACCCGTCACCTCGCGATAATGTGCAATATATTGCGATATCACCAGATATGGTGCAGGCACCAAATAACCCTGATGATGAAATTGATTTGCGTGAACTTTGGCATGCTGTCTGGGCAGGTAAGTGGATAATTATTGTAGTAACCGCAATATTTGCAATGGCATCAGTGTTTTACGCATTAAGCCTCCCCAACATCTATAAATCCGAAGCATTACTTGCACCTGCAGATGCTGAGCAACAAGGCGGATTGGGCTCACTGGCAGGCGAGTTTGGCGGTCTGGCATCGTTAGCCGGTGTTAGCCTTGGAGGCGGTAAAGCAGATAAAACAGCTCTAGCGATTGAAATTTTAAAATCCAGAGAGTTTTTTGCTAAGTTTGTAGAAAAACATAATATTTTGCCTGACTTAATGGCTGCCAAAAGTTGGGATTTAGCCAGTAGCACTCTTATCTACAATGACGAAGTATATCTAGTTGATAGTGCGAAATGGGTAAGAAAAGTTGTACCACCTAAAAAAGCCCAGCCGTCTTTACAAGAATCTAAAAAAGTGTTCGGGTCCTTATTTAATATCGTAAAAAATAAAGAAACGGGTATGGTTATTCTCAGTTTAGAGCACATTTCTCCTAATATTGCTAAGCAGTGGATCGATTGGTTAATACAAGATATTAATCTAGACATGAAAATGCGTGATAAGCAAGAAGCTGAAAAGAGTATCACCTATCTTCAATCTCAAATTGGTAAAACCACTATATTTGAACATAAAACTTTATTATTTCAACTGATTGAAGAGCAGAATAAAACCTTGATGTTTGCTGAAGTGCGTGATGAGTATGTGTTTAAAACTATTGATACGGCATTGGTACCAGAACTAAAAGCTAAACCCAAACGTGCACTGATTGTGGTTTTGGCTGGATTGTTGGGTGGAATTTTATCAGTGCTTATTGTGTTAATACGTTATTTTACCAGTAATAAAACCACTATCTACGACAAAGAAACTCAGAGTAAGCAATAGTTATTTAGGCCTTGCTGTTAAAGACGACTTTACTTGGATAACCTCTTCAAACAAGCTGCCCACATTAAAAGGCATGTATTGACAATACCAAAAATTAAAATTTTTCTCTCGTTAGAGATTATTTATAGCTTAACTTTATGAGAGTAATTAGGAAAAAATACGGATGTTAAGCGAATAGTTGTTTAAAAGGGTTGTGGCCTCAACTCCACTGGTATTGATTAATTTACTGGTGAGAGGTACTCAGGCAAATATCTTATAAGGCAAACGGGTTAATTGGCCGGCTAAAGATTTTTGGTTTGTCCCCGGAGGAAGAGTTTTAAAAGATGAGACTATTGAGCAGGCCTTTACCCGCATACTAGAAGCAGAATTAGGAATGGATAAAACATCAGCTTGTTTTAAAGGCATTTATCAACACTTTTATGAAGACAATTTTTCTGAAGAAAATTTCACAACCCATTATATTGTGATGGCTTATGAAATTGTGTTTACGTCAGATATGGTATCATTACCTTTTGCACAACATCATGATTATCGATGGTTTAAAGAAACGGATTTATTAAATAATGATGAGGTACATATGCATACCAAATGGTATCTGCAATCAAATAAACAAGCTGATAATCTCATTACCGGATTTAAGGCGTAGGAATAAACATGACAAGAAATAAAGTTGCCTTAATTACCGGCGTAACTGGCCAAGATGGATCTTACCTTGCGGAATTGTTATTAGAAAAGGGATATGAAGTTCATGGAATTAAACGCCGTTCTTCTTCTTTAAATACCGAACGTGTTGACCATATTTATCAAGACAATCATGAGCAGAATCAAAATTTTTTCTTACATTATGGTGATTTAACTGATTCATCTAACCTGACGCGTATAATTAAAGATGTACAACCAGACGAAGTGTATAACCTAGGCGCGCAATCACATGTTGCGGTGTCTTTTGAATGCCCTGAATATACTGCGGATGTAGATGCAATGGGAGCATTACGTCTGTTAGAAGCTATTCGCTTTTTAGGGCTCGAGAAGAAAACAAAATTTTACCAGGCGTCAACTTCTGAACTTTATGGCGAAGTGCAAGAGATCCCACAAAAAGAAACCACGCCATTTCATCCCCGTTCACCCTACGCAGTAGCAAAAATGTATGCTTATTGGATAGTAGTTAATTATCGTGAGTCATACGGAATGTATGCCTGTAACGGTATTTTGTTTAACCATGAATCCTCTCGGCGTGGTGAAACCTTTGTAACACGTAAAATCACCCGCGCAATTGCTAATATTTTTCAAGGCTTAGAGACATGTTTGTACCTTGGTAATATGGATGCGCTGCGTGATTGGGGTCATGCTAAAGATTACGTGCGTATGCAATGGATGATGTTACAACAAGACACTGCCGATGATTTTGTTATTGCAACGGGCAAACAGATCAGTGTGCGTGATTTTGTAACCCTATCTGCTAAAGAAGCGGGTATAGAATTAGAATTTACCGGAATAGGCCTTAAAGAAATCGCCACTGTTAAATCTATTACAGGTGACAATGCAAATGCAGTAACCGTCGGTGATATTATTGTGCGGGTTGACTCGCGTTACTTCCGCCCCTCTGAGGTTGAAACCCTACTGGGCGACCCAACTAAAGCAAAAGAAAAGTTAGGCTGGGTACCACAGATCACTGTTGAAGAGATGTGTGCTGAAATGATGCAGAATGATTTAAGTAAAGCAAAACAGCATGCACTGCTCAAAGCACATGGCCATGGCGTAGCACTTTCAATTGAAAATCAGGGTTAATAGTATGTCAGCCATAGACTCTAAAGTTTTTGTTGCAGGACACCGTGGCATGGTCGGTTCGGCAATTATTCGTCAACTTGAAGCCACTGGGTATACTAATATAATCACGCGCACGCGCAGTGAATTAGATTTATCTAACCAACAAGCCGTTGCTGATTTTTTTCAATCTGAAAAAATTGATCAAGTTTATTTAGCTGCGGCTAAAGTGGGGGGGATTGTTGCCAATAATACTTACCCGGCAGACTTTATTTATGAAAACCTTGTGATTCAGTGCAATATTATTCATAGTGCGCACCTAGCTAATATCCAGCAGTTATTGTTTTTAGGTTCTTCTTGCATTTATCCTAGATTAGCAGAGCAATCAATGAAGGAAAGTGCATTGTTAACAGGTACGTTGGAACCAACTAACGAACCTTATGCAATTGCAAAAATAGCAGGTATTAAGCTTTGTGAAAGTTACAACCGCCAGTATGGTCGTGACTACCGAAGTGTAATGCCAACTAATCTTTATGGCGCACACGATAATTTCCATCCAGAAAACAGCCACGTCATTCCAGCGTTATTACACCGTTTCCATGAAGCCAAATTAAATAATGATAAAGAAGTGATCGCTTGGGGAAGTGGTAAACCGATGCGTGAATTTTTGTATGTTGACGATATGGCCGCTGCTTCTATTCACGTAATGAATTTAGATAAAACAATTTATGATGCTAACACCGAACCTATGTTAAGCCATATAAATGTCGGAACGGGGGTTGATTGTACAATCAAAGAGTTAGTTGAAACAGTTGCCAAAGTTGTAGGGTTTACAGGTGATGTAAAATTTGATTCTACTAAGCCTGATGGCGCACCACGCAAGTTAATGAATGTTGACAGACTTAAATCATTAGGCTGGGAATATTCGGTGTCGCTAGAAAAGGGTTTGGCTAAAGCTTATCAGTGGTTTTGTGATAATCAAGATAAGTTAATAAGAGAGAGATAAATGTATAAAATATTAATAATTGGAGCGGGTCAATTAGGGGCCCGGCATTTACAAGGAGTATTAAAGAGTAAGCAGCACTTAAATATTACCGTTGTTGATCCTTTAAATACATCTTTAGAAAGTGCAAAAAAATGTGAAAAAGAAGTTGTTGTAGGAAATCAAAATAGTAAGGTCTCATATTTAAATACAATACCAAGTCTAGACAGTTTTTATGTTGTGATTATAGCAACAACAGCGAATGTTAGAGCCATTGTTACTCGAGAATTGCTTGAAAAAAACAAGGTTCGGCATATTATTTTCGAAAAAGTACTATTTCAAAAGGTCGAAGAATATAAAAACGTAGGTAATTTATTAAAACAACATGCAACCCAAGGTTGGGTAAATTGCCCAAGACGTATATTTCCTACTTATCAAAAGATAAAAGAGTTACTTTGCGGTGAAGAGTTTGTGGACATGGAAGTAGTTGGTTGTGGCTGGGGGCTTGCTTGTAACGGTATTCATTTTATTGATTTATATGCATATTTAACATCCGTTACTGACTTCGATTTATCAACTGAAGGGCTTATTAAAGGGCTAGTTCATAGTAAACGGGAAGGATTTTATGAGGCTACGGGTAAATTAAAAGGTGAAACCCGCAAAGGTCGATTTGAGCTTATATGTGAAGAAGCTGAAACCGGTAATTACTCTATAAATTTTAAAACCCCGCGCTATGAGATACAGATTAACGAATTTGAAGGATATTATAGCTGCCTACATAATGGCCAGTTAGTGAGGGAAAAACATAGCAATTTGTATCAAAGTCAATTAACAGGTCTTAATGTTGATGAGCTGATCCTATCTGACTCTTCAAGTTTAACAAGTTTTGAAGAGTCATGCTCAATTCACCTCCCTTTTATTAAATCTATGCAAGAGCATTTTGAGTCATCTTTGGATCAAGAGTTAACTGCATGCCCAATTACATAAATATTGAAAGGAAATTATTATGATTTGGTTAGTAGGCGCAGGTGCGATGTCAGTTGCATATGCAAAAGTATTAGATGCTCAAAAGTATGAATATAGAGTAATAGGGAGAGGCGAGGCATCCGCGGTTACTTTTAAAGAAAAAACAGGCGCTGAAGTTTATGTTGGAGGGGTTGATATCTTTTTAGAGTCAAAACCAGAACAGCCCTCTTCGGTTATTGTTAGTGTTAATGCCGAGCATTTATTTAATACTTCGATGACGTTGTTAAACTATGGTGTCAAATCATTACTCATAGAAAAACCGGGTGGACTGAAGTTGTCCGAAATTAGTCAGTTGCACTGTAAAGCAGAGAGTATTGGAGCTGAGGTGTTTATCGCTTACAACCGACGCTTTTATAGTTCTGTCATTAAAGCTAATGAGCTGATAGAAAAGGAAGGAGGAGTGACTTCTTTTAACTTTGAGCTTACAGAGTGGAGCCATATAATTGGTGGTTTAGAACAACCGCAAGCGGTGTTATCTAAGTGGTTCATTGCAAACTCTACGCATGTTGCTGATATGGCATTTTTCTTAGGCGGTAAACCAGAAGAGATCTGCTGTTTTACCGCAGGAAAGTTAGATTGGCACCAAAATTCAGCTGTTTTTTCCGGGGCGGGTATAACAACTAACGGCGCTTTGTTTAACTATGGCGCTAATTGGGAATCAGCTGGGCGCTGGTCTGTTGAAATTTTAACAAAAGAAAATCGTTATATATTTAGGCCTATGGAATCACTGCTGGTGCAGAAAAGAGGCACAATCCCTCATATTTCAGTTGAGTTAGATGATCAAATTGATATTGATTTTAAGCCTGGTCTTTACAAGCAAGTTGAATGTTTTTTAAGTGGTAAAACTCAGGATCTTTGCTCAATTTCAGAACATCTGAGCAATTTTCCAATTTATGAAAAAATGGCCAATTATTAGCTGTATCGGCAATTCAATGATGACTCTAATAATAAAAAGAGGCTGGAGTATAGTTATAGGCAATAAACTTTCTAAAATGCCTATCTATAGACCTCCTAGTTACCTCAATAATATCTTGAAATCAATATGATAAGTGTCAAATTCAAAGGTATATCTGTTATCAGGTATACCTTTATTTTTTAGGTTTTTAAAGAATGTTTTGTCTAAATAGATTGAATGTTTTCCCAATGCGATAGCAGAACGGCCAAATGAAGCCATATCATAAGCCAGTATGGGTAAAGTTAAGAACAAAATTGTCAACTGGAAAGCACACCATGGCGGGCGGGTCGAGGACGGTTTTCAAGGTGAAATGAAATTTGATGCTGCTAAACTAGAGGGTGCGCCAGGTAAACTAATGAATGTAAGTAGACTTAAATCATTAGGCTGGAATTTGTTCAGTGACGTTAGAGGGGGTTTAGCTATGGCTTGTCAGTGGTTTTTAGAAAACCAAGTTAAATTTCGGGGTTGGTTATTTATAGTGACCCCATCTGTATTTATAAAGGTAATATAGTAATGAGCTCAATCCTATCGCTTATTGGTCGCGAAAAAGAATTGTTTTCCAATGACATTAAAATTCACGAAAAAGAGTTGTCAGACATTGTTTCAAATAATCGTTTTCTCGTTGTTGGAGCGGCGGGATCAATTGGTCAGGCTGTCACTAAAGAAATTTTCAAAAGAAATCCGTTAAAATTACATGCTGTTGATATTAGTGAAAATAACATGGTTGAGCTGGTTCGAGATATCCGCAGTTCATTTGGTTATATTGAAGGGGATTTTCAAACCTTTGCTTTGGATATTGGCTCGGTTGAGTACGATGCGTTCATTAAAGCTGATGGTCAATACGATTATGTTTTGAATCTTTCCGCCCTTAAACACGTTCGCAGTGAAAAAGATCCATTCACATTAATGCGTATGATTGATGTAAATATCTTTAATACGGAAAAAACTTTATTACAATCTATAGCCAAAAGTACTAAAAAGTATTTTTGTGTATCAACGGATAAAGCGGCTAATCCTGTCAATATGATGGGGGCTTCAAAGCGTATTATGGAAATGTTTTTAATGCGCCGCAGTGCTGACATTAAAATATCTACCGCACGTTTTGCTAATGTAGCATTTTCTGATGGCTCCTTGCTTCATGGCTTTAATCAACGTATTCAAAAACGCCAACCCATTGTTGCACCTAAAGATATTAAGCGTTATTTCGTAACACCTCAGGAGTCCGGTGAACTTTGCCTCATGTCATGCATTTTCGGTGAAAATAGAGATATTTTCTTTCCAAAGTTAAGCGAAGCGCTGCATCTGATTTCATTTGCAGATATTGCTGTAAGGTATCTAAAACAATTAGGGTATGAGCCACATCTTTGTGATTCAGAAGATGAGGCAAGGAAATTGGCTCAAACATTGCCGGAACAAGGCAAATGGCCTTGCTTATTTACAGATAGCGATACGACGGGTGAAAAAGATTTCGAAGAGTTCTTCACCGAAAGAGAAACATTAGATATGCAACGCTTTGAAAATTTAGGTGTTATTAAAAGTGAGGCGCTATTTGATGCTGAATTAGTCTTATTATTTGAACAAGAAATTGGTCAAATGAAGCATGATAAAGAATGGGATAAAGAACAAATTGTTGCATTGTTTTATAAGATGATCCCAGATTTTGGACATAAAGAAACCGGAAAGTACCTAGACAGCAAAATGTAAGGCAATAGTTATGAATAAAAAATTGATCAGTTTTGTCCGGGAAATATATCAGACCAATGATTTTATTCCGTTACATGCACCGACATTTTCTGGTAATGAAAAAGCCTATGTTACAGATACGCTCGATAGCACGTTTGTATCGAGCGTTGGTAAATATGTAGAAGATTTCGAACAACATATAGAAGCTTATACCGGCACAACTAAAGCAGTTGCGACAGTTAACGGTACGGCTGCATTACATACAGCAATGCATATGGCGGGGGTTGAACCAGGTGATCTTGTTATTACTCAAGCACTCACTTTTGTGGCTACCTGCAACGCGCTCTATCATATGGGCGCACATCCTATTTTTGTTGATGTATCAAAAGTCAGTTTAGGTTTATGTCCTGTCGCAACTGAAGCGTACCTTGAGACAAATGCAACGCTCAATTCAGACGGAGAATGCATTCATAAAAGTACAGGCCAAAGAATTAAAGCGCTTGTACCAATGCACACCTTTGGTCATCCTGTTGAGCTTGATGAGTTATTGGCTCTTTGTCTGAAATGGAAGCTTATTTTGGTTGAAGATGCTGCTGAGAGTTTGGGCTCATTTTATAAAGGAAAACATACCGGAACTATCGGTGATTTTTCTGCTATTAGCTTTAATGGTAATAAAATAATAACCACTGGCGGTGGTGGTATGGTCCTTTGCCGTAATTTAGAAGCCGGCAATCATACTCGACATGTAACAACGACAGCGAAAGTACCCCACCCATATGAATTTTATCATGATGAGCCAGGCTTTAATTATCGACTACCTAATCTAAATGCAGCATTAGGTTGTGCTCAAATGGAAGTATTGCCAACATTCTTAAAGCAAAAAAGAGTACTTGCAGAGCAATACGAGACTTTATTCTCAGGCTCGAATTTTCAGTATGTTGTTGAGCCTGAATATGCACAATCAAACTATTGGTTGAATGCCATTATCTGCCCTGATACAGAAAGTCGGAATGCATTGTTGAAAGAGACCAATGAGCAAGGTGTAATGACAAGACCTATTTGGCAATTGATGCACCGATTACCGATGTTTAAAAATGCACTAAAGGGAGATTTAACAGTATCAGAGTGGATTGAAGCGCATTTAATTAACTTGCCAAGTTCTCCCTCGATGTTATTGCAGTAATCAGGATTTAATATGAAAGTATGTGTACTTGGAAGTGGAAAAATAATCGGTAGAGGTTTTTATGTCAACTAACGATAAAGTTGAATATATCGATATTGATGTTGCATGTGATTTACTACCGTATTTTGACATGATTGCAGAACTATTTAATGAGTGTTTTGGTAAGAAATTAAATCGTCAGTTATGGGATTGGGCTTATCAAAAAAATCCAAGTGGTTCAGCTTTCGTGTCACTTGCCATTTCTGGTGGAAAAGTAGTTGGCCATTATGCTTCTATACCAATGCCCGTTGAAAATTCGACTGAAAAAATTGATGGTTACCTAACCATGACCATCATGGTTTCTGCTGCTTATAGACGTTATCGATTATTTCAAGTATTGGGAGAGCGTGTTTTAGAGCGGGTTAATGCCACAAATAGACCCTCTGCGGTGTTTGGATTTCCTAATGACAATTCTGCTCCGGGCTTTAGAAAACGATTAGGTTGGACAATATCTGAAGAATATAAAATAGTAGAGTTAACCAAAGCAACGCAAAAGCAATGTGCTGCTTTACTAAAAATGCAGAATTTCAGTAGCTTATTTACACTAAATCTTAATGAGCAAGCATTAAAAAACTGGCGAGTAAATAAACCGTCTCAAGAATGGGTTATTAATGAAGGTGTTGGGTTAAAAGTTTTTGATAGTGGAAGCGACTTAATGTACTTGGCTCACCCTTCTTTGATTTCAAGTATTGAAATTAGCAATAAAGTGAATGTGATTTTACCCATAGGCGAATCGCCTGATTTTTCTAATATGCATGTAGCATTTCCTTACCGCTTTGGGTACCGCCTGTTTAACTGTGGACATATTAACAACCCCCAATTTTTTGTTCAAATGTGTATGTCGGATGTGTTTTGATGAAAATTTTAGCCTTAACCTCAATTCGTTCTGAATATGATCTATTGAGTTCGTTATTCTTTAAACTTAACAATGATCCTGAAATTGATTTGCAGCTTATGGTTGGTGGTGCTCACAATTCACCATCATTTGGCCTGACTAAAAAAGATATTGAGCTGGACGGTTTTAATATACTTATCAATATTGAAAGCTTATTGGATGCAGACTCAAAGTCATCTCGTTTGAAAAGTGCGTCAATTTTATTATTGTCAGCAGTTGATATCGTAAAACAATTTTCACCGGATTTAATTATATATGCAGGTGATCGCGAGGATGTAATGGTTGGTGCTCTATTGGGGGGCTACCTTTCTATCCCGACCTTGCATTTTTTTGGTGGAGATCATTCCTTGGACGGCCATATTGACAACCCTTTACGCCATGCTGTTTCTAAATTATCTACTTGTCATTTTGTTAGTACACAAGAGCATGTGCTGAGATTAAAAGCTTTAGGTGAGCCAATTAATAGAATTCATCATATTGGTAGTGTAGCGTTAGATAAGTTTTCAGATATTGAGTTTAGCGAAAAAAGGGTGAATGCAGTTGCGGGAAAAGAGCTTGCCAGACCTGCTGCGCTATTTATTTTTCATCCTGTTGAAAGTGAAATAAATATTGCAGCTAAGATTGTTAGTGATTCAATTTCAGCCCTAATTGAAGAAGGCTTTCACGTTTTTGTTGGTAAACCCAATAGCGATTATGGAAATACAGATATTCGTACATCGATCGAAAAAATTGAAAAGCAAACAAAGCACATTAGTGTCTATGGTAACCTCTCTAGAGAGCCCTTCGTCCAATTATTTAAGGCTTGCAAACTGATTGTCGGCAATTCATCTGCAGGACTCTTAGAAGCGGCAAGCATTCCTATACCCTGTATCAATATCGGAGAAAGACAAAAAGGCCGTTATTGTTCGGACAATGTTATTTTTGTAGATGTTGATAAAAAATCTGTAGTTACTGGTATTAAAAAGGTACAAGAGCAGCAGTTTGAAGAAACATTAAAATTAGTTGTAAATCCATACGGCGACGGTAAAGCTTCTGAACGTGCCTATAACTTAATTAAAACAATTGACTTCAAGTCGTTGCTATTGAAAAAAGAGGATCCCCTAACTCATGATTACTAAAAACATTTTAATTGTTGCTCCTCATGCGGATGATGAAACATTAGGCTGCGGAGGCACAATATTACGAGCGATTAATGAAGGGCACAATGTGCATTGGTTATTGGTAACAGGAATGAGTAAAGAGTCTGGGTTTAGCCAAGAGCAGATCGATACAAGAAGGAATGAAATTGATAAAGTTTCAACGATGTATGGCTTCACTTCAACTCACGAGTTAATGCTTGCACCGGCGATGTTAGAAACGCTTCCTAAAGGAGAGATAATCGGTGCAATAATATCCATTGTCAACAAGTTAAAGCCGAGTGATATATATACAGTTTTTCGCAATGATGCCCATAGTGATCATGAGATTGTATATGATGCCGTGATGTCTGCGAGCAAGTCTTTCCGTTATCCCTTTATCAAGAGGGTGTTAGCGTATGAAACGATGTCTGAAACTGACTTTGGTATGAAACCTGAAGATGGAGGTTTTAGACCCAATGTTTTTGTCGACATTACTGGACACTTAGATAAAAAATTGGATATTTTAGAACAATTTAAATCAGAAATTGGAGAGTTCCCATTTCCTCGAAGTCGAAAGGCGCTGGAATCTTTGGCGTGCGTGCGTGGTGTACAAGCTAATTGTAATGCCGCTGAAGCTTTTATGTTACTTAAGGAAGTTCAATGAGTACATTGATTATTGCAGAAGCAGGTGTCAATCATAATGGCAGCGAAAAGCTAGCATTAGAATTAGTTGATGCAGCTTATAATGCGGGTGTTGATATTGTAAAATTTCAAACCTTTAAAGCTAAAAAACTCGTTACAGTAACAGCTAAGCAAGCCGATTATCAAATAGAAAACACCCAGAAAGAAGAGTCACAATTAGCGATGTTAAGCCGTTTAGAGCTTAGTTATGAATTTCATCACGACTTAGTTTCTTATTGTAACAAGCTTGGTATTGAATTTCTGTCAACCGCATTTGATTTTGAAAGTTTAGATTTTTTAGTGAATGAGCTAGGGCTGAAAACCTTAAAAATCCCGTCAGGGGAATTAACCAACGCGCCTTTAGTTTTGCAGCATGCACAAACAGGTGCTGATTTAATTGTTTCGACAGGTATGGCTACATTAGCGGAAGTGGAGTCCGCATTAGGTGTTATTGCTTTTGGTTACTTAGCCAAAAATGATATTGCACCTTCCCTCGATGCTTTTCAAGCAGCCTACTTTTCAGCAGAAGGCCAAGCTCTATTGAAAACTAAAGTAACACTACTTCATTGTACAACCGAATATCCTGCGCCAATGAAAGATATTAACTTAAAGGCTATGGATACACTTGCTGCAGCGTTTAAATTAGAAGTAGGTTACTCAGATCATAGTGCTGGTATTAGCGTACCAATTGCAGCAGTGGCAAGAGGTGCTAGGATCATCGAAAAACATTTCACATGAGATAAAAACATGCATGGTCCTGATCATAAAGCTTCTTTAGAGCCTGGCGAGTTAGCTGCTATGGTCGCGGGAATACGCGATATTGAGTTGGCAATTGGTGATGGTGTTAAAGGTCCTAGGCTATCTGAAATAAAGAATAAAGAAGTTGGCAGAAAAAGTTTAGTCGCAGCCAAAGATATTGCTGCGGGTGAGTTATTTGATAGGGAAAACCTAGAAATAAAACGGCCCGGAAGTGGCGTTAGTCCATATCGGTATTGGGATCTATTAAATACGCAATCAAGCAAATCTTATCGAGAAGGTGAGGTGATCCTTGGATAAACGTTTTTTTTTATTAGGTGCTGGAGGACATGCAAGCGTTTTAGCCGATATTTTAAAGCAAAATAAATTGATAATATCAGGGCTTTTTTGTCCCGACATTGATTTTGCAAGAGCGGTATTATTCGGTATTCCAATATTTGAAAATGAAGACGAAATTTTTGAATATCAGTGCAATACGGTAAGTATCATTAATGGTGTAGGTTCATTACCTGGATCGAATTTAAGAACAAAATTATTTAATAAGTTCACCGAGCAAGGATATTCTTTTCAGCAGGTTATTTCTAAACACTCTTTCATTTCTGATTTTGCAACACTAGGTCAAGGTGTTCAGGTTATGCCCGGTGCAATTATACAGCCCGGTGCAGTGATTGGTGATAATACTATCATTAATACGGGGGCGATTATTGAACACGATTGTATTATTGGCAAGCACAATCATGTCGCGCCAGGTACTACTTTAAGCGGGCAAGTTAGTACTGGAGATAATGTTCATATTGGTTCTGGTGCAACTGTTATTCAAGGTGTTTCGATCGGGAATGAGGTTGTTATTGCAGCGGGGGCGATTATTACGAAATACGTCGAAAGCGGAAAAACAGTTTTTGGTGCTAGACCCCATATTCAAGATACAAAAGGCAAATTATGAGCCATATTTGGCAAAATACACTAATTTTTCCAGACAGCTCATTAAGAGATGCGCTTGCTGCGATTGATAAAGAGGCTCTACGTGGAGCCATTGTTGTTGATGAAAATAGAAAGTTACTTGGGCTAGTCAGCGATGGAGATATCCGACGAGGCTTGCTTTCTGGAGTGACCTTAGACGATAAAGTATCAGCAGTGATGAATACTTCCCCAACAATTGCTACGCGAGATACAACACGAGAACAACTTGTTGAATTAATGGAAGCGAAAGAACTATTATCGATACCGATTGTTGAAAATGGCATTGTTGTAGCTTTACATACATTACATGAATTTTTGTCTAAGCCAAAACTCGATAATCCAGTATTTTTAATGGCAGGTGGCTTTGGTACGCGCTTAAGACCGCTGACTAATAATTGCCCCAAACCATTATTAAAAGTGGGTGATAAACCGATACTCGAAATAACCCTATTAAATTTTATTAAGCATGGATTTATTAATTTTTATATCTCTACCCATTACATGCCAGAAATGATTCAAGCGCACTTTGGAGACGGCTCAAAGTGGGGGGTTAATATTACCTATGTCTATGAGGAGTCTCCTTTAGGGACAGGTGGTGCTTTAGGTCTGTTACCTGATGACATTCCTCAGTTGCCATTAATAATGATGAATGGGGATATATTAACCAAAACTAATTTTCATAACTTACTGGATTTTCATAATAATGAGAGTGCAGATGCAACCATGTGTGTTCGTGAATACGAGTATCAAATACCCTATGGTGTTGTACAAGGTGAGCATGGCCAAATTATTAGCATGGTAGAAAAACCTATTCAATACTTTCATATTAACGCAGGGATTTACGTTATTAATCCTCTTGTTATTAAAAAAGTGTCTAAAAATACAGTTATTGATATGCCCACATTACTTGAGTCAAAAATTGCAAATCAAAATAAAGTAATGATGTTTCAAATTCATGAATACTGGTTAGATATTGGACGTATGGATGACTATCATCGTGCTCAAACTGATATTAAAGCATTCGGGGTTTTATAATGATAAATGATAAAAGGGTTATCGCAGTGATCCCCGCAAGAGCGGGAAGTAAATCTATTATAAATAAAAATATCAAATTATTAGCTGGTAAACCTTTAGTTGCGTGGCCTATTGATAGTGCTAAAAAGTCAAAATATATAGATCGAATTATTGTTTCAACGGATGGGGAATTAATAAAATCAGTTGCCGAACAATATGGTGCAGAGGTTTATCTAAGGCCAAAAAATTTAGCTCAAGATGAATCGTTGGTTATTGATTGTGTAAGGGATTTGATTCGACGTTTAAAAAAAGAAAATGAAGAAGCAGCTTATTTAGTATTATTAGAGCCAACGTCACCTTTGAGAAGTGTAGAAGATATTGATTTGGTAATAGAAAAGTTACTTACTCATGACTCAGTGGCGACTTTTATGGAGGCTGAACTAAATCCACATAGAGCATGGAAGATTGAAGGCAATATGGTTGTTCCATTCATAGATGGTGCAATTCCATGGCTACCGCGGCAAAAACAACCAGAAGCTTACCAATTAAATGGTGCAGTGTATGGCTTTCATATAGATAAAATTGCTATTGAAGGTAGTCCCGCTTTATCTGGAAATATTGCGGCAGTGATGATGCCCCCAGAACGATCTGTGGACATTGACAATCTAATACATTTTGCAGTTGCAGAAGAAATAATGAAAGGTGGAATTAATGGTTAGTTTGAAAGGTTTATTTGATTTAACAGGAAAAACAGCGTTAGTGACGGGTGGTGCTGGCTTATTGGGTGGTGAAATTGCAGATGCACTTGCGGAGCAAGGTGCAAATATTATCATAGCCAGTCGTAATGTAGATTCATGTAGTAAAAAATGTGAACAATTGAAGAAAGATTTTCCAAATATACACGTTAGGCATTTCTCTATGGATCTTACTGATTCAGAAAGTATTACTGAATGCGTGAATAATTCCGAAGCAGCTTTTGGTCAGTTAGATATCTTAGTAACGTGTGCATGGTCAGGAAAGAAAAATAGCTGGGACACGATTAATGACGAAGATTGGAATCATGATATTGAAGTTTGCTTAAATGGAGTTTATCGACTAATAAAAGCTTCAACGGCGGCGTTGAAACGTTCTCAAGGTGTCGTTTTAAATATTGGCTCAATGTATGGGCATGTTGCTCCTGATTATCGACTTTATGAAGGTGTACCTCAAGCAAATCCACCAAGTTATGGTGCCGCGAAAGCTGGCGTTATTCAATTGACTAAATATTTAGGCAGTTTTTTAGCCCAAGACAAAATTAGGGTGAACTGTATTAGCCCTGGTCCATTTCCATTAGAACATGTCATTGATGAGTATCCAGAATTTAAACAGCGATTATGTGATAAAAACCCTATGGGACGCTTAGGGATACCACATGAAATTAAAGGAGCAGCAGCATTTTTATGTAGTGATGCATCTTCTTATATGACAGGGCAAAATATCTGTGTCGATGGTGGTTGGACTATATGGTAAAACTCGGAGTATTGGGATTTAGCTCAGCGAATGGTCATCCTTATTCATTTTCTGCCATCATCAATGGTTATAACCGTGATGCCTTTCTGAAAACTGAATGGGTAGGTATTCTCAACTACTTAGAGAAAAGATCGCCATCTGAGATTGCTGAGTTAGATGCTAAAATCACCCATATTTGGACGCAGTTTCCTGCTTTATCTCAGCAAATTGCAGATTGCTGCTACATTGAGAATATCGTGGAAGATTATCTCAATATGATTGGATGTGTTGACGGTATTATTATTGCTCGAGATGATTATGAATTGCACAAAGAACTAGCTCAAAGTTTTCTGGAAGCAGGTATTCCTGTCTTTATTGATAAGCCGCTAACGTTAGACCGACAAGAGTTGAATTGGTACAAATCTTATTACGAGAAAGGCTTGATTATGTCTTGCTCTGGTCTTCGTCATTGCCAAGAATTAGATCCAGTCAGGAATTCATTAGACTTATATGGCGATGTGAGATTAGTCAGAGCTGCTGTGATTAATGATTGGGAAAAATACGGTATTCACATGCTAGATGCCACGTTAGGTATTTGGGATCAAAATGCCCATAGTATTCAGTGTATATCTAAAAATAATTACGATAGTTACTTACTTGAGTTTGAAAATGATCTGTCAGTTCAAATTGACACACTTGGACCCGATGTAGTTGCATTTTCTTACGAGGTTTTTGGTACTAAGCAGTGCCAAAAGTTTGAAATTAGAGATAATTTCACTTCTTTTAAAAGAACGTTAGCGTTATTTGTTGAACAAATAAAGACAAAGAAACCGGCTTTAGATTGGCAGAGCTTAAATCGTTCCATTTCGATTTTAATTGCAGGTAGGCAAGCAAAGAAAACACAGAGTAAGGTAATCGTTAACTATGAATAGTTTATTGGATAATAAAAAAATTGTTGTTGCCGGATCTGCTGGCCTATTAGGAGCAAATTTAGTTGCGAGGTTATTAACGCAAGGCGCTGAAGTTATTGCGGTTGATCTTGACTTAAAGAAACTTGAATCTCGTTTGGCTCTATCAGGGGTGGATCTAGATGATCAACGATTATTTCTTCAAGAACTCGATATTACCGATGAAACTGCTGTACGGTTATTTTTTAAAAATCAGCAAGGTTTAACTGGGGCTGTGAATACAACTTACCCAAGGAACTTGTCTTATGGGGCCCATTTTTTCGATGTGTCTATGGCAAGCTTTAATGAAAATATCACTCTTCATTTAGGAAGTTGTTTTCTATTCACTCAGCAATGTGCTGCTTATTTTAAAGCGCAGAAATTTCCATTTTCATTGGTTAATATTTCTTCTGTTTATGGTGTGGTTGCGCCTAAGTTTGAAATATACGAGAACACGCCTATGACAATGCCTGTTGAGTATGCCGCTATCAAGTCCGCTACACTTCATTTAAATAAGTATGTGGCAGCATATGTAAATGATAGCCGTTTTCGCATTAACGCTGTTAGCCCTGGCGGGATATTTGACCATCAGCCTGAAGCGTTTCTTAAAGCCTATCAAAAGAATACTCATGGAGAAGGTATGTTAGATGTAGAAGAGGTGATGGGTTCTATTATATTTTTGCTATCTGAACAGTCTAAGTTTGTAACCGGGCAAAATATCGTTGTTGATGATGGATTTTCACTATGATCAGAAAATCAAGTTTGATATTGAGGCAAGTCGATTAGGAACTGATTTTGCTAATTTTCATTCGAAATTATATTTTCAAATACAAATTAAAAAATTCAAATCTTTTCATGATGGTAGTGGATTTCACTAGAATAGTGAGTTTACATTTTTCAAAAAAACTAAGGCTAGTAGAAATAACAGCTACCTATCTGGGGTCCTTATAGGGCGAGGAGAGCGCAATCTTATCCTGTCAGTGGTAATTACCGAAGTAATGTAAATGAATATGAACATGAACATGTATTTTACCAGAGACTATAAATAATATGAGTTTTTTAAAAACAGGTTCGATTTATTTGATTAGCAACATAGTCAATGCCGCGATCCCTTTTATGCTTTTACCTATCTTCACTAGGCTCTTAACCCAGGCTGAATACGGTCAAATAGCAATGTTTCAATTGTTGGTAACCGCTCTAACTGCCTTGGCTGGTGTTGGTGTTGTGGGTGCCTCAGCAAGAAAATTTTACGATCAAGATATCTCTCTGGATGAATTAAAAGACTTTAATGGCGCTTGCTTTCAAATTTTATGCATATCAATTATTGTCATAACTCCATTTTTCCTGTTTTTTTATAAAGAATTATCGGGCATATTAACTATACCTGCTGAGTGGATATTTATCTCACTAGCAATTGCAAGTTTAGGGTTTATTATCCAAATAAGATTAATCCAATGGCAAGTTCGAGGTCAAGCTAAACAATATGGGATGTTACAGATTGCAAACAGTCTTATTAATGTTCTGTTTTCACTACTATTAGTCGTATCTTTAAACCTAGGTCCTGCTGGGCGAGTTGATGCGCAGTTAATTGCAGTCTTAATCATAAGCTTGTTCTCTTTGTACTACTTAAAACTAGATAAATTAGTAAACTTTTTTACCTTCAAGCCCATGTATATAAAAGAAGCTCTCAACTTCGGGCTACCTTTAATGCCCCACATAATTGGTGTTTTTCTATTGTCGAGTGTTGATCGTTACATAATAAATAGTAAATTTGGTCTTGAAAGTGCCGCTATTTATATGGTCTCTTACCAATTAAGCTCCGCGTTGGCTATCGTATTTGATGCTATTAGCAAAGCATATACACCGTGGCTCTTTGCTTTGCTTAAAAAAGATGTAAAAGAAGAAAAGTTAAGAGTTATAAAGGGTACATATTTATACATGGCTTTTTTAGTGATAGTGGCAATCTTATCTTTTGTTATCGGACCGCCTGTTGTGGTTTTGGTTGCGGGTGAAAAATATGCTCAGGCTAGCAGCATAATTGGTTACCTATGTATGGGGCAAATTTTTGGTGGCATGTACTTGATGGTGACCACCTACATATTCTTTTCGAAAAAAACAAAATTCTTATCTCTTGTGACGATTATTTCTGGCGTAATAAATGTAGTCTTAATGCTATTGTTAATTGAATATAATGGCCTTGTGGGTGTTGCACAGGCTTTTGCAATAGCTCAGTTTTTAAGGTTTACATTTACTTGGCTGCTAGCAGCAAAAGTACAACCAATGCCATGGTTGCCCTGCAAAGTAGCGGTTAATTAGCCCGGCCACTATAAGTTTAGGCTCTCGTCAGTTATGCCAAAAGTTAAAGGATGAGGGTTTTAACGGGCGTAGGGCGTCACCACATTTGTAGCATCATGTGTAAGTTAAAGCTTTTGGTTGGTCTTTGTCGAAATATATGACAGTTGATTTAGTTGAATGAGTATTACAGATGGCGATTAACATTAGGCAACCGGTCAAGATAATTGCCGCCGACCGGTAAAGACAGTTGACGCGCTGTAGTAATCAGATTTTTTCAAAATATCTCTCAAAATCTTTTTATTAAAATTATTTTTATGCCTTCAAGCTAGTATATATGCTTTTTAAAAAACCATACAAAAACGAATTTCTAACAATATTATAAGTTTTAAATTTCAAGATATAAAAATATTTTTTATATCCTATAATGCCGAATAATTTAGCAATATCAAAAGATGTGACCATATTTTCTTTACCTATTTCATTATTTGCCCATTCAATATTTTGTCTAGACTTAATTGGGCTTATGAAAAAAAACTGATACTTTTCTCTTATTTTCTGATGACTAGACTGTTCTAAATTATAGTCCAACATATACGGGCGTTTATTATAAAAAGGGTCATCGACAAAATCGAGTTTTGAATACTCTATATAAGTGCCATAGATAGATACTTTACATCCTGAGTATGATGCGTATAAAATATGTGAGCCAATTGTATTTGTTGTCATGTACTCAAATGAACTAAAAATTCTACTCATCCTAAGAAAACCATTCTTATCTAAAGTATCTGCCCCTACAATAATTGAAATACCTTGCTTTTTGAATGATTTAACCCAGAGGTCTTTATTAACGCATGAACGATGAATACATACCGCAATAAAATCGAAATCTTCTTTTAATTCTATAATTTCTTTTACATATCTATTTTCATCAAAACTATGATTTGTGTACGGTAAGGAGTGTGGTGGCATCACTAATAATGATTTTGGAATTCTTTTTATCTTTTCTTGGTCGTAGTCATGGACATAAGCAAATGGTGAGCCTAGCACTAATGCATCTATACTATGTTTTTTTAAAAACGCTTTTTGCTCTAAGTTAGCTACGACATTAATTTTAGCCTTGCTATTAACTATTAGTTGTTCAGTATATTGGAGGTCTGTATAAATCCATGCATGTTTCCAATTGACTTTAATATAGCATAAGTCTTTTACTCCAATATTACTTGCTATTGACGAAGAGAAACCATAATAATCTACTTCTGAAAGTGGCGACAATATTTCATATTTAGGAAGTATATTGTTAATTTCTTTTATTTTTTCAAAATGCATGTCAGCACCTTTTATTTAAAGTGATTTATTATTTTCACAATTTACTATTATTTTAAATGTAACGTATGGTTTATGGTAAACCAATATTTCACACCAAAAAATCGACTTTTGATTATTTAATTTAATAATAGAACATGTTTCTCCATTTAACTCAGGTTGATTTTAAAGGAGTATGAATAATTGCCAAGTTTAACAATCGGTTAGGTATTTGTTTTTCCACAAAACGGCGATTATACCGATAACAAAACTCATTCAAGTATTCTTGTAAGTAGTTACCCGTAACACCATGAAAAGTGCCCAACAAAAACGTTTTCAAATTACCTATCGCGATATGAACCCAAGGCAACCATTCGTCTACCTTTTCACTTGGCGTGACTCTTGGCTCATATTGCTGTGTTGTATCTATTATATTTAACCCAGGATAAGCGTCCGTTCTGACATGTTGATTTGCTAAAAGGTGATGTGATACACATTCTTTTACTGTTTTAAAATTCACATTTTTAACCGCTTTCATCGCGATAAACCCTGTCTTTTTATGCTTGTTTTCATATGCAATGATAACGGTTTTTTCCCCTTCTGCTCCACGACCACGCTTGCCTTTGTGCTTACCGCCAACAAAGGCATCATCTAACTCTATTGTGCCCGACTATTGTGCCCGACAATCGGTAAAGACTATCCCTTTGTTCCATAGCCGTTCTCACTTTCGTTAACATAAGCCGAGCAGTCTTCCAGTTCACTTCAATAAGCTTGCTTAGCCTTAACGCTGAAATACTGCCTTTG
>JAWUXU010000052.1:0-12188 GCA_034111145.1 Paraglaciecola sp. | reverse complement strand
GACTTTAAAAGCGACTTCAACAGTGCATTTTCTTCCACCATTGTTCATCTGCATCAATATGACCTTTGTTATCGATATACGGATAGGGCAATCCTTTGCGGTCACATATTTCTCGAAGTTTAGGGAAGCCACCTTCAAACAATATTTTTTGACAGGCTTGCTCGGTTAACTGCTGGGTATTATACATACCAGCCAGTTGTCTTTGCCGCTGGGCTTCGTACAAAATAAGCGCTGCTGCAACAGATACATTGAGTGATTGCACCATGCCCACCATAGGAATAATAATATCTTGGTCGGCCGCCATGACAGCTTCTTTGGTTGCGCCATGTTTTTCTTGGCCCAAAACAATAGCGGTAGGCTGGGTGTAATCAATGTCACGAAAGTCCACCGCATTATCAGACAAGTTTGTGACCAGTACCTGCATGTTTTGTTTTTTTAAATGGCCTACCGCGTCCTCGATACATAAATGTTCTCTGGTATACACCCAGTTTTCGCTGCCCATAGCGGTGCTTTTTCGGATTTGCGGTTTTTCATCCCAAACGGCATGCACTTCGTATACACCAACAGCATCACAGGTGCGCACAATAGCAGAGACATTGTGCGGCTTGTGCAACTGCTCTAAACACAATGTTAAGTTAGGTTGACGCAGGCTAAGAAAATGCCGGATACGGGCATAACGCTCAGGAGACATAAAGATTTCTGCAGGCATAATGGGCTCTATATAATCCCTGAATTATTCGTTATTCAGGGAGTTCCATCACGCCGTCTATTTCGATTTGCACACCCTTGGGTAAAGCGCTGACCTGAACGGCTGCTCTGGCGGGGTAAGGTTGATTGAAGTACTGACTCATGATTTCATTCACCGTAGCAAAGTTGGCTAAATCAATAAGAAAAATATTTACCTTGACTAAATGATGGGTAGAACCGCCAGCCGCTTCACACACCCCTTGCACATTTTTAAATACTTGATGTGCTTGTTCGGAAAAATCTTCAGATATGACTTGCATGGTTTCTGGTACCAATGGGATTTGCCCAGAAAGGTACACTGTGGTGCCGCTCTTAATGGCTTGGCTATAAGTACCAATAGCTTGTGGCGCTTTGTCAGTATGGATAGCGGACTTAGACATAATAATTCCCTTTTATATTCGTGTTGTGTGAGTGAATTAGCGAATACCCTGATTTTTTTTGGCTTGACTATGCCTAGATACTCGCTGTACTTCTGGCATGGTACGTATTTTACGCATAACATTAGCTAGTTGCAGACGGTTTTTAATGGTCAGCTCAATATCAATATAATAAATGTTACTTTCTTTTTCTTCGGTTTGTAATACTACAATGTCTGAATCACAACTCGCAACAGTGTTGGTCAATGTCGCTAAGGTGCCTTGATGATTAATTAACTCAATGCGTAATGCGGCGTGAAAAGTACCGAGTACATCACCAGCCCACAGCATAACTAACACTCGGTGTGGCTCTTCTTTGCTTAATTTGCGAATGTTACTACAACCCGTTTGATGGATAACCATGCCACGACCTGGACTTAACACTGCAACAATTTCGTCATCAGGAATAGGGTGGCAGCAGCGTGAAAAGGACACCAATAAACCTTCAGTACCGCGGATCGCAACCTTACTTTGTTTATCAGACAAGTCAGTATTTTCACCCAACAAGCGCCTAGCGACGATGGCGCTAAGTTCGTTACCTAAACCTATGTTCGCTAATAATTCTGAAAAATTATTATGTTTAGTTTCCATTACCACACGATCAATATCTTCCTGTGGGACTTCATCAAGTTTGCGGCTGCCTAAGGCATGCCTAAGTAAGCGATTACCCATAGTAATCGCTTCCTCAGAGCGTTGATTTTTCAAATAATGACGAATATGTGAGCGGGCCTTGGCACTGACCACAAAATTAAGCCAGTTAGCATTGGGCTTGGCTCTTGGTGACGTAATAATCTCAATTGTTTGTCCATTTTCTAATGGTTTACTCAGTGAAAAAGTCCGTCGTTCTACTTTTACACCCACACAAGAATTGCCTACATCAGTATGCACTGCATAGGCAAAGTCAACTGCAGTAGCACCGAGAGGTAATTCAATGATACGACCATTTGGGGTAAACACGTAAATTTCATCAGGGAATAAATCAGTCTTCACATTTTCAACAAACTCGAAAGATGAACTGGCGCTTTGTTGCAACTCTATGAGTGATTGCATCCATTTACGCGCTCTAACTTGTGCTGTCGTTGTGTCGTTATTTTCTTTTGCATCCTTATATAGCCAATGGGCAGCGACACCCTTGTCTGCCATTTGATCCATTTCGTTGGTGCGAATTTGAATTTCAACGGGAATACCATGAGGACCAATAAGGGAAGTATGCAACGATTGATAGCCATTAGTGCGTGGTATCGCTACGTAATCTTTGAAGCGGTTTTCGATAGGTTTATACAAACCATGCATGGCGCCCAAAGCTCGATAACAATGATCGACCGTGTCTACAACTACCCTAAAAGCATAAATATCCATGACTTCATTGAACATTAATTCTTTGTTTTTCATTTTACGATAAATCGAGTACAGATGTTTTTCACGGCCAGTAACGGTGGCGTTTATTTCAACTGCAGCTAAACGTGTTTCAACTTCTTTGCGGGTGTTTTCTATGACTTCTTTGCGGTTACCACGGGCCTGTCTTACTGCGTTACCTAGTGCTTTATAGCGCATCGGATACATAGCCTGAAAGCCCAATTCTTCGAGCTCATTTTTAATTTCGTGAATACCTAAGCGGTGGGCAATGGGTGCATATATTTCCAGCGTTTCGCGGGCGATACGACGACGTTTATCTGGGCGTAACGAACCCAAAGTACGCATGTTATGCGTGCGATCAGCCAATTTAATTAGAATGACACGGATATCTTGAACCATGGCCATCATCATCTTTCTAAAATTTTCTGCTTGGGCTTCTTGAGAGCTACTGAAGTGAATTTTTTCTAGTTTACTGACCCCTTCAACCAACTCACCCACTGTTTCGCCGAATTGTTCGCTTAAGTCTTCTTTGCTGTGATGAGTATCCTCTATCACATCATGTAATAAGGCTGCCATTAAGGTTTCATGATCAAGGCGCATATTGGCTAAAATGCCGGCAACTGCTACAGGGTGTGTAATGTAGGGGTCACCGCTGGAACGCATTTGTCCGCTGTGAGCATCTCTGGCTACAATAAAGGCTCGCTGAGTATCCGCAACCTTATCGGGCGGTAAATAGGCTTCAAGTTTTTGTTTTAAACCCTCAAAAAGATACACACTAAACGCTTATAAAATTATTGATGTGTCTAGAATACGGGGAATTTGGCGGGAAGCCAACGGCTAAACATCAGATTGATGAAAAGCCGTTAAAATATTCGCTAAAATTTAGCTAAACTGAGCTAAAAAGAGAAGGATTTATTGCTCTTTCAGAATGTTCGCTACAGAAGCAAATTCAGCTTGGTCTTGTACTTGTTGATCACGAACATTATCAGCTTCTAACGTATCAGCGGTGACTAAACCTAATTCTATTTCTCGCAAAGCAATTACGGTAGGCTTATCAGTGCCACGTTCTACTAAAGGTTCTTTGCCTTCGATAGCAATTTGGCGAGCACGACGAGCGGCCACTAAAACCAAATCAAATCGGTTGCCAATTTTATCTACAGCATCTTCAACTGTTACGCGGGCCATGATGATCTCCGTCGGGTGGTAATATTAAAAAAAGGGCGCATAGTATACTGGCTTATGTGCCAGTTTAAAAGCTATTTGAACTAAAATGATCATGCAAACAGCAATTATGATCCTAATAAATTTTCAAACAGCTGTTGGTGATGAATAATCTGTTTTTCTTTGCGTAAACGTCGAGTGGTTACTATGGCATCCAACTCATATAATGCAGCAGTAAAGTTATCGTTAACAACAACAAAATCGAATTCATGATAATGGGAAATTTCAGAGACTGCTTTGAGCATACGTTGCTCAATAATCTCGGCTGAATCTTGTCCGCGTTCAGTTAGCCGTCTTTTCAGTTCTTCTTTTGAAGGCGGAGCAACAAAAATGGTCGCAGTATCGGGGATTTGTGCTTTGACTTGTCGTGCACCTTGCCAGTCGATATCCAGAAACACATCAATGCCTTTCTGCAGAGTTTGTTCTATGACTACCTTGGACGTACCGTAATAATGACCAAATACTTCTGCATGTTCAAAAAAGGCACCTTCTTTTATCAGTGACTCAAATTCTGTGCGCGTAACAAAATGATAATGCACACCGTCAATTTCACCCGTTCGGGGTGCTCGGGTAGTATGCGAGACTGATACTTGCATTGCATTATTATGTGCATCTGTTGAAAGATGTTTTTCTAATAAAGCTTTGATCAAGCTGGATTTACCGGCTCCTGATGGTGCCGCCAGAATAAATAAATTTCCAAGAGTTTGAGACATGTTTTTATCTTTTAATGATTAATTATTGTGTCGCGAATGCAAGGCAATGTTAGCATAATCTTATTAAATGGAATATGCCGCAGTACAGCATGGACAAAACAGTTGTTGATTTATGCTATTAAAAAATAAAACGAGTGTAAACAGCATGCATGATAGCCACTAAGTTTAATGGCCATCATTTTAATTTTCAGAACGACCAATGGATAGATGTAAAAAACCAGTGTAGTGTTTTGGTCGTTTTTGGATAATGCCGTTTCTAAGCAAGCCGAACAAACCATAACGCTTAAAAATAAGCTTTTTAACCCAGTGAGAAATGTCTATGAGCGATGACGCTTTACCCTTTGTTGAAGTCAATCCTGAAAATAAAATAAAAGCTACTGTTATATGGCTACATGGCTTAGGAGATTCTGGTAACGGTTTTGCCCCGATTGTGCCTGACTTAAAATTACCCGATGAACTGGGTATTCGTTTTGTTTTCCCCCATGCACCCACACGCCCAGTCACCATCAACAATGGCATGTCAATGCGTGCTTGGTACGACATTACCAGTCTAGATTTTAATAATAGAGCAGACAGCCAAGGTGTAAAAGAATCATCCGATTTAGTGGCTGCATTAATTGAGCAAGAAATTGCCCGAGGTATTCCGGCAAATAAAATTGTCTTGGCGGGTTTTTCCCAAGGCGGCGTGATTGCACTGAATTTGGGTATACGTTTTGAAAAATCCTTAGGAGGTATCATGTCTATGTCTAGCTATATGAGTGAGCCAGAAAAACTTACAGTGGAAGCGCATTCTGCAAACAAAAACACTCCCATTTTTGTGGCCCATGGTACTCATGATGAGGTAGTGCCTATCTTTATGGGCAACACCGCGTTTAAAGTGTTAGAAAGTAACGGTTATCAAGCGACCTGGCACGAATACCCGATGCAACACAATGTGTGCACGCAGCAATTAAATGATATTTCAAGTTGGCTGCAGCATAAACTTAAATAAGACATAGGTTCTGTTATTGGTAATAAAAAACAGATGAAAGAATATTCAGCCTCATCCGGTTTAATTCAGCAAGATTATAATTATTGTTAAACGGAAAAATTAATGAATAAATGGATGACATACTTAACTGTGGTTGTTTTCACACTTTTTACACTTTTCACTCTACCTGCTTTTGCCCTTGATGATGCTGTGAGTACTGGCATCTTCAATGATACGGCAATTGATGGTTACGACACTGTTGCTTATTTTACCCAAGGTAAACCAGTACAAGGTGATGAAAAATTTGAGTATTCATGGCGTGATGCTAACTGGCTTTTTGCTAGCCAAGAAAATTTGGACTTGTTCAAACAAAATCCTGAAATGTATGCCGCACAATACGGTGGATACTGCGCATGGGCCATGGCGGATGGAAAAACCGCTAGTATTGATCCTGACCAATGGCATATCGAAGATGGAAAGTTGTATTTGAACTACAACAAAAAAGTGAAAAAAGAATGGCTCAATACCAAACAAGCAGACATTGTTTCTGCAGATAAAAATTATCCTGAGATTACTGATGTAAGTAAATTTTTAAGTCATTAATGGTGCATGTTTATTATAGAAGCCCATTAATATGGGCTTTTTTTGTATTTACTCGAAATTTGTCTTTAGGTGAGATGGCATGACTCTGATAATATCTAGCACATACCTTTTGTTCAGGAAACGTCATGTCAACACGCATTATCCGTATCGCCACACGCAAAAGTGCCTTAGCGTTATGGCAAGCCGAATACGTAAAAGCAGCATTACTTAGGGCCCATAATCATCTACACGTTGAACTTGTACCTATGAGTACTCAAGGTGATAAAATTCTCGACACCCCATTAGCTAAAATTGGCGGCAAAGGGTTGTTTATTAAAGAGCTAGAAGTCGCGATGACTGAAGGAAGGGCGGATATTGCAGTACATTCTATGAAAGACGTGCCTGTGGCTTTTCCTGATGGATTTGGCCTGCATGCCATTTGTGAGCGTGAAAATCCGTTCGATGCTTTTGTGTCTAATCACTTCAATACACTCGAAGAATTGCCGCAAAATGCTGTGGTAGGTACATCTAGTCTGAGGCGTCAGTGCCAATTACGTAAAGTCAGGCCTGATTTGGTGATTAAAGATTTACGTGGAAATGTGAATACCCGTTTGGCCAAGTTAGACGCGGGCGAATACGACGCCATAGTGTTAGCCGCGGCAGGCCTGATCCGATTAGGTATGAAAAAGCGTATTCGAACCGAAATGCCCGCAGAATTATCACTACCAGCAGTAGGGCAGGGCGCGGTAGGCATCGAATGTCGTAATGATGATGCAGCTTTGATTGCTTTGTTAGCGCCTTTGAATCACCTTGAAACATATATACGGGTAAGAGCAGAACGGTCCATGAATGCCAAGTTAAATGGCGGTTGCCAAGTGCCTATTGGTAGTTTTGCCGAGTTAGATGGGCAGCATATTACACTAAGAGGTTTGGTGGGTTCGGTAGACGGTAAAGTCATGTTGTATGCCGAACAATCTGACGTTATAGAAAATGCTGAACAGTTGGGCGAACGTGTCGCAGAATTATTGCTTGCCCAAGGGGCGGGGGAAATTCTAAGTGCTTTGCAAGCTATTTAGTCAGTGACTTAGCCAGTGACATTTTTACTCCTTAGGCCTCAAGCAAAATGCCAAGCCAGCGCGGAAGCATTCAAACAGGGGAATATATCTGCCGTTGCTTGTGGTTTAATTGATACTGTTATAGATAACGATGCCATTAGCCAACTACCCGAAAAAGTAGCAAAATTGCTTAGTCATGATGTGAAGCATGTTTACGTTATAGTCACCAGCACGGTGGCTGCCGAGCAATGTGTGCTGATGAAAAATCAATGGCCTGCAAGTATCACTTTTTTTGCAGTGGGTGCCAGTACTGGGCATATTTTACAAAAGGCAGGACTGGCGGTTGTTGTGCCACAAGAAGCCAGAACTGAAGGGCTACTTAACCTTACTCAACTTAATCACGTTGATAATCAGAGTATTATTATTATGAAAGGGTTTGGTGGTAGGGAACTACTGCACGACACATTGGTCTCCCGTGGTGCTGAAGTAGCGCAGTGGGAGGTGTACAAACGAGTCAAACTAAACTCCCCTGTTTCAACACAAGACTGGCACCCAGCGCAAATTCGTTGCATTATTGCTACTAGCGGTGAGGTCATTCAAGCCGCCTTTGAATATTTCGAAGCGAGTTGGCTTAAGTCGTTAAACTGGATAGTGGTCAGTCAGCGAACCGCAGAAATAGCATCCAAGCTGGGTGTAACCAAGATAGATATTAGCCTCGATGCTAGTGATCAGGCACTTATTCAATGCGCACAATATTTGGTTACCCGCGCAAGACATTCTACGGAGTATTAAATGGCAGATAGCAAGGACAAGTTAACCCCGTCAGATGCAGCAAAACTGGCAGAGCTGGAAAAACAATTAGCTAAAGAAAAGACGCTTAGTGCTTCAGCTAACAAAGAGCAGACTTCATCGATAGGGAATAAAAGTATAGAAAAGCAGGTGACAAAATCGGTCGATAAAGCAATAAAAGAAACTGATTATAAAAGTAGCAAAAGTACTTCTCCTTCGACACCACGCAAACCAGCTTCTGAGTCCAAAGGTAAAGCTGGCGTACTGTGGTTTTTCACCATGATTAATTTGTTGATGCTGATTGTCATCATTGCTGCAGGTTATTGGGCATGGTTGCAGTGGCAATCACAAAACCAGCAACAAACTAAAGTCTTAGCTGCCCAGCAAACTAGTTTGGATCAACAGCAAAGTCATCTTGAACAGCAACAAAAAAACGTAACTCAATCTATTGCCTCTAACCAGCTGGCAAAAGGTGATTTGGAACAACAAAATCAAGCCCTACAAATCAGTATCCAGAGCCTAATTGAACAGTTCCAATTAACCAGTGCACAAGTGCAAACCAATCAGAACAATCTAGCCGATGTATCGGGTCGTAGGCCGGCAGACTGGTTGCTGGCTGAAGCTGATTATCTGGTACGTATAGCAGGACGTAAGCTGTGGTTAGAAAATGATGTAAAAACAGCTATCATGATGTTGCAGTCTGCCGATAGCCGAATCCAAGATTTGGACGACCCCAGTTTATTGCCTCTGCGCGCAAAGCTAGCAGAGGATCTACAAGCTCTGCAGCAAGTTAATCAAGTTTCAATCAGCTCTATCGCATTGGCCTTAAGTGCGATGCTAAAACAAGTAGAGAATTTACCTTTAACCTTCTTTAAAAAGCCCGAAGCTGAAACGATTGATGAAATCGTCACAGGGTCTATTGATGATTGGCGCTCAAACTTGGCTCGTAATTGGCGAAAGGCCACCAAAAACTTTTTCAGCTTTAAAAAAATCACTGCCGAAATTAAACCCTTTATGTCGCAGCAACAACAATGGTTAGTTAAAGAACAACTCAAGTTTGCCTTGCTGCAAGCGCAAGTCTCTGTCATGCAAGAAAATTCAACACTTTATCAACAATCGTTACAAACGGCCTTTGGTTTGTTAATTGAGTCTTTCGATACTGAAAAAGCCATGGTTGTGCAGTTCACTGATAGCCTAAGTAACTTGCAAATGACTGATTTTGAACGCACCTATCCTCAGCAGTTTAATGTCGCTCCTCTACTTCAAAATATTATCGAACAACGCTTAAATAGCCGTTTTGTGAATGGTAACAATTAATTATGATCCCACTAATTAGAGTTTTTCTGGTATTGATTATTTTACTGATTGCTGTGGTTATTGCAGCAATGGTTTTTGACGATAATGGTTATGTGATGGTCGAATTTAACGGCTGGGTGGTTGAGATGAATGTCTGGTCTCTTAGTTTATCCTTGATCGCTATTTTTATTGGCCTGATGTTAATCAACTTATTCGTTAAAACGTCTCTCGCTGCCGCCTCTGGATCGAAAAACTGGTTAGGTAGCTGGGGCAGCCGCAAAAAACAAAAAGCCTTTACTGCAGGTTTAATTGCCCTGGCTGAAACTAATTATCTTATTGCCAGAGAAAACTTCATTAAAATTGAAAATGAAGATTTCGACGGGATTAATTTGCTAGCCGCAGCCGAAGCCGAAATACAATTAGGCCAGCCACAACAAGCCAAAAATTATTGGCACATGGCCGCAACCTACGAAAAATCATCTTTAGCCGCTAATTTATGTTTGATCCGTGATGCCTTGCAACACCATCAAGTAGATGAAGCGATCACACTTATTCAAAGCTTAAGTGTGAAACAGCAAGCTCAAACACCTGTTTTAAAGCTTTGGGCACAAGCATTAGGGCAAGCAGGTAAGTGGCAAGAGTTAAAAGTCAAACTACAAGGTTGGAAAAAAGCGTTAGGTCATGATTACGAGCTTTTAATGCAACAAGCATCAAAAGGTAGCTTTGCCGAAATTGCTAGTAAACAAGGCGCCAGTCAGCTCAAACAAAATTGGCAGTCGTTACCGCGAGCCGATCGCAAAGATCCCGCGCAACAAGCCGCTTATATTCAACAACTTATTGACCAAGGCATGCATGCCGATGCAGAACATGCACTAGTCGAATATCAGTCGTCAGTACCTCACCCATTGCTTGTGCCTTTATTTAAACAGATTAAACTGCCAAACCCTGCAGGGGCAATTAAAAAACTTGAAGGATGGTTGAAGAAAGACGATATGAATGTGGAATTGTTATCAGTCTTAGGTCACATCGCCAACAGTGCTAACGATAAAGTATTAGCCGAAAAAGCACTCGGTAAGGCGATTAAGTTGGGTAACCGTCAAGAAGACCTAATCCTTATGGCAAGCATAAAAGAATCTCAAGATGATCAAAAACAAGCGCTACAGCTTTATAAGCAGAGTATGGGAACCCAGTTACAGCAACCATAAGGTAAATGATTGCTGCTAAATAAATAGGCATTAGTTATGTTACGACTGAATCAAATATGCTTAATTGCATTTTTACTAATTTTATCGTGGCGATCACACTCGGTACAATCTCCACTGCCAATCAATCCTGAAAAGTCAGTCATATTTGAACTAGTCACCTTAGGTGACAGCGGTGGTATTCAAGATGGTAATCTCAGCGCCTTTTTATTGCGGGCGTTATCAGAACCTCATTATATTGCCCTAGATGCGGGCACCTTAGTCAATGGTATCAACGTTGCCCTGTCTAAAAACGCCTTTGCCAACTTAGCCGTCAAAACAGATAACACCTTATCTGCAACGGGCAACATTTTACATCATCACATAAAAGGTTATTTGATCAGCCATGGTCACCTCGACCATGTGGCTGGTTTATTGATTGCGTCACCAGAGGACAATAATAAACCCATTTATGCACTCAAGTCAGTCAACCAAACTATGAGTGATACCTATTTCAACTGGCAAGCTTGGGCAAATTTCACCGACAGAGGTTTACCGCCACTTTTAAACAAATACCAAGTAATAGATCTCGTGCCACAGCGAGTTATTAATCTCAAAGATACTCAACTCAAAGTTACCGCTTTTAGTCTAAGTCATCCTCTGGAGTCCACAGCGTTTGTGATTGAATATAAAGATAACTTGTTTGTCTACTTTGGCGACACTGGTCCAGACAAAGTCGAGAAACAAGGAAAGCTTGCTGCTGTCTGGCGCTACTTAGCTGAGCAAATGCAAACGAAAAAATTGAGAGGGTTAGGGATAGAAGTGTCGTTCGATAACCAAAGACCTGACAACTTACTATTTGGACACCTCACACCTAAGTGGCTGATGTCAGAACTGACCTACTTTTATTCATTAGTCGTTAACAAGCCACAACTCAAAGATATGCAAATCATCATCAGTCATATCAAATACACCTTAAAAAACACCGTTGACCCTAAAGTGAAAATTAAACAGCAATTAGAAGAAGCCAACCAATTAGGTTTTAATTTTGTCATTGCCAAACAAGGTCAGCGTATTGTTTTATAGCTATGAGGCCTATGGCCGCGAATAAAGCCAAATAGTAGTGGAAAAACTAAGGGATTTCATTAGAATCACCCCTCGCTTAATAAAGCTTATAATAAAAAGCACCCGTAGCTCAGTTGGATAGAGTATCGGCCTCCGAAGCCGAGGGTCGCGCGGTCGCATCGCGCCGGGTGGACCCTCATTTAAAGGATTAAAGCCGTAGTGATTACTAACTTAATTTAGTTTGTGACCAGATTGTGACCAAAGTTAAAATTATCCATCTTATTTTAGCCAGCTTTTTGTCTCTTACCCAGATTGCATAACCATTAGTATTTTACATTTCCATTAAGCTGATAGCAGCAACAATCTCAACCGCTTGTCGTAACAGATCCATCAATCGGGTATTACTCTTGTTATGTTTCTTTAGTGGCTCTGGCTTGATGACTTCTTGTGATGGTACTGTCAAGTTAACGAGCAGACTCAGAAACCTGCATTAATCAGGGCATGCAAAACACCAATATTCATGCCGGATATCGCTATCCACCCCAAATAATCAGGCACGCTGTGTGGCTTTATCACAGATTTACACTTAGCTTGTGTGACATCGAAGAATTGTTGTCAGCAAGAGGCATTATCGTCAGTGACGAGACTATCAGAAATTGGTGTGATAAATTCGGCCAAAAGTATTGTAGTCAAATCAGGAGGAGTCGAGGGCAATTAGGTGATACCTGGTATCGTGTGCCCGGAGTTCAGGGCGAGCATGGATTGCTCATATGAACCACGAGTCTATCTGAAATACA
>JAWUXU010000051.1:0-49743 GCA_034111145.1 Paraglaciecola sp. | reverse complement strand
GGACAAAGGTTGCTAGACATAAATGCTGATCTCCATATACGGCGTTGATAATGCCAAACAATTATTTAATATATTACTTTACAGATTAGTAGAACGTGAAAAAATAAATCTTATGATAATAAGTGTTAAAAAAATTGACTTAATTTTCAATTAATTGAGGGCGAACCTGATTATTCAGACATGATTTTGATTCACACTTAACATCGGAAAATTTTTACTCTTACAAAATTAACATGGTTATGTTTTCAGTCAATACAGAGCCTTAGATTTCTTTATAACTTTTTTCTCAGTGGCACTCTAAATTAAAGTCTGCAAAATAGTAGAAATATCCCTGCTAGCACCAAGACTAGCATTAAAGTTAGGCCTAAAAAGGCATGTAAAAGTATTCAATGAAGTTTCTTCTTTCAAAAAACAATGATTTTTTTGTTATAATGCGATATTCAAGTTCAAAAATACGCTTTGCTTTTAATGGTTGATTTATAGTTTGGTATACTCGATCGTAGTCATCGGGATGTATCAGTTTGCCCCACATTTTGCCCCACAGTATGCTCTGACCCTCAAATTGCTTTTTTGCGTTTCCTGTCAAAAGTGAACATCCCTCATTGACAAATATCATTGGCCAGTCAGTTTTATTAAAAGCCTCGTAGGCCATGCCCGGTAGATTTTTGAGCAGTTGCTCTGTTTTTTTGCGATCATCTTTAATTAGTTTTGATTTAACAAAGTATACGTTTTGAGATGTTAGGGAGTGATTCAATTCCGCTTAAAAAGCAACATTGTTGTCAACCATTAGCATAAGTTGCCTATTACAATGAGATCTGTATTAATTTCATTTGCTAAGGTAAGTATTTCCTCAGCCACATTGTCAATGGGTAAATATATCTGTTTGGTTGGGATGTTATTTTTTTCTGCAATATCTGAGGGAACTAACTCCGCTTAAGTGCAAACCTCTATAAAATGTCTTCTCGCTCAAGGTCTATCAACTGACATATTGGTTAATTGTCGAGCGGCTACTTCCACTTTCTGATTAAATCATATACCGTAAACTGTTTTTTCTATCCGTATTGTCCCGAAAATCACCTCGGAAAATACTAATACATTTTGTAAACTAGGACGTTGTTAATGCCTAAAACTGGAAAATCAATTTTGAACCGAATGTTGTCGGATTCTGATGACAATAAAAAGTCCAACAAAGATGTTAATGCCAGCTTGAATGCTTTATTTGACGCAGTATTAGACGGTTTAATCATTATTGATAAAAAAGGTAATATTCAACTTTTTAATAGTGCAGCCCAGAAGATGTTCTTATATTCTAACCAAGAGGTTTTGGATAAAAATATTAAACTGCTAATGCCTAAGCTTTATGATGATAAACGTGACAAATATCTTCCATCTTATCAAAACTCTTGTGATACAAAAGTAATTAGCGAAGGCAGAAAAGTTACAGGCAAAAAATCTAATGGTGATGAATTCCCAATATTTATTAGTGTTGGAGAAGTAAAAGGTTCCAGCCATGTTCAATTTGTCTGTATTATTAGAAATATATCGGAACAAGAGCGAGACAGGGTAGAAGCCCAAGAAAGCAGAGAACGTTTGTCTCATGCTTCCAGATTAAGCTCTATGGGAGAGTTAGCCGCAGGTATCGCCCATGAATTAAATCAACCGCTATCTGCTATTTCCAGTTATTCACAAGCATCCAAACGTCTTTTACTTTCAAGGACACAAATTAACGAGGAGAAGGTTGCAGCAACACTGGATAAAATTTGTGACCAAGCTATTCGTGCTAGTGAAGTGATCAATCGACTCAGATCATTTGTAAAAAAACGCGTGTCAAATCGTCAATCGGTCGATCTTAACGAGCTAATACTAGAGACCGTCAATTTGGCAAAAGTAGACACACGCATTCTTGACTTTGAGGTTATTGTTGAGTTAAACCTAGAAACACAGCCAAGATTGTTAGCTGACCCACTGCAAATTCAACAGGTGTTACTAAGTTTGATCCGTAATGGCATAGAGGCAATGGAGCATGTTAAGGGCGCACCACTTCGTATCCAGTGCAAATGGTTAACAGACGGGTTGGTTGAGGTGTCGGTTGTTGATTGCGGTCATGGTATGGATGAAGAAATTAACAATGGGATATTCACCCCGTTTATAACGAATAAAGAGTCAGGTATGGGAATGGGCTTGCCAGTTAGTCAAACTATTATTAATGCCCATGGTGGAAGAATTTATTATGTCGCCGGTCAGCCAACAGGTTGTATATTTTCATTTAGTTTACCTGCGTCTATTATCAAGAAGAAATAGAGGAGTTATATGCAAAAGGATAATGTTACAAGTCTATCTCTAACACCCATGGTTCATGTGGTTGACGATGATGATGCTGTTTTAGACTCAGTAGGCATGTTACTAAACAGTATAGGATTGAAAAACACCTGCTACAGTAATGCCCAAGTATTTTTAGACACTTACAATGAAGCAGAGTTTGATAAACATAATGGCTGTATTTTGTTAGATATTCGAATGCCCTTTATTAGCGGTATAGAATGTCAACATAGACTTGAAAGCATGGGCTGTCGTATACCTATCATTTTTTTGACCGGTCATGGAGATGTTCCGACAGCGGTTGAAGCGATGAAAAAAGGCGCTGCGGAATTTATTCAAAAACCTTTCCGGGAGCAGGTAGTAATAGATGCAATTCAAAAAGCACTTCAAATTAATCTTAAGGATCAAATACGACTCAAAAAAGTACAACAGACCCAAGCTAAACTGGCATCATTAACTAACCGAGAAACTCAAATTCTTGAGGCGGTATTATTGGGCAAAGCCAATAAACTTATTGCTTTTGAAATTCACCTTAGTCAGAGAACAGTAGAAATACATCGTGCACATGTGATGGAAAAAATGGGAGTGAGATCTCTTGCTGAACTTGTTAAAGTTGTGTTGGATGCTTCACCTACCGATTAGTGGGCTAATTTACGTATAAATCCCTATTGTGTCATGTATGCAATGACATGGATAATCGCTTAAATAAATAATCAAATTATAAAATAGTATTATCTAGGTATGCAAAATGACAGCTATTGAAAAACCAATTGAAAAACCAATCGTATACATAATAGACGCTGATCATAAATTATTAAAATCACTTTCGAGACTACTGCGTCTGAATGATGTGGTGGTTGAGGTGTTTGTATCAGCTGAAGATTTTCTTAGGACAAAATTAAAAACTAGGGCCGCATGTCTAATAATTGAAGTAAATTTACCTAAGATGGACGGTATTGAGTTACTTGAACATATTAATAACCTAGGTGTTAGGTTACCCACAATCGTTTTATCATCAGGCAGCGATGTATCCGAAGCAGTTCATGCTATGCAAGCTGAAGCTATCGATTTTATTGAAAAACCTTTTAATGAAAATGTCCTAATTGAACAAATATTGAATGTGATAAAACAGCCTTAACATTTTATTTAAAAGCATTTATAAAATTCTAACCATATGTGTTGCATCCACAATTAATTATCCTGAAATTTAATTATTCTGACCTATTTCGAAAAAGACAAGGCCGATAACGAACAAATCAACGCAATTATCTGGTGTTAGCGATCGGAAGTGTGAGTAACGATTTTGGCACACCAGGTGTGATTGAAAATGCCTATTTTCTCGATTCATTAACTCAATCATTCACTTTATTATAAAGTGAATGATTAACGTGCTAAAAGTATATTTGTCAGACCAAATAAACCATATAAAATTGGCTGATGTATCAAATAAATAATCAACGAATGTTGACCTAAAAAAACCAGTTTATTAAAAATAGGGGTGGATTTTATTTTGATCTGAAAAAGTCCGTTATGCATCACAAACACACCAATCAACACTACTCCAATCCAAGGAAAAAAACTTACTAAGTCTACTGTTTGTGTTGGTATACCTAAATGCAACACACTCCACTTCCAAATAGGGAATAAATTTAAAATATCCATCCAATACCCTACTATACATGCTGTACCAATCACTAAGGCAATGTAAGGAATGCGAACAAATAATACTGATATTGGCAACGCAACGGTAATAAAATGTATGATACCAAAGTATACCCAAGTGCTGGGGTGCATAAAAAAGCTACCAATGGTAATAAACAGGGAAACGGCGAAAAGTTTAGCTACAGCATTAGCCAGTTTCCTTTTGTTGATTGATTTTTCATATGCCAAATAACTACTCATACCCACAGCTAACAAAAAGCTACTCACTATAATTGTCCTGAATATTCTCCACTCGATATCTTTACTGGTACTAAAATCCGCCCAACCAAAAATGGTTAAGTCATAACCAAAGTGGAAAATAACCATTAATAAAATTGCTAAACCTCTGAGTAAATCAATCTCATAAATTCTGCTGATACTATCATTTAAAGAATGTCTCATATTATTTTTCGTGATCCTTAAGCCACTCATTTAAAAGCTTAATTTGGCCACACTTATAGGCTGCATAAGTTATGCGTAACGCATTGGACAATAATTCACTGTCGGTCCATTTTGTTTTGTCAGATAACTCTTTGTAACAATCCATAGCTTGGGGAGTAACATATCCCCTTACTTGTTTTTTACCCTTGTCTTTTTGTTTATCTCGGAAGCGTTTTTGTTTTTCAGCGTTAGCACTGCGTTTATTCTCAGTATTTGTACTGCGGTTAAGTATGCTCATATTGTTTTAATAATCATTTATTGAGGTTTAAATTAGTCAAAAGGTAAAATATATCACTGTTCAGAGTTGTTTAGCGCACAACTGTTCGCTAAATTACCCACCTCAGTTTATTTAGGCAGTATATAGAATGACAGATCAACAAAATAGTTTCACAAAAGAAGAACTTTTGTCTTGCAGTACGGGTGAGTTATTCGGGCCGGGAAATAGTCAACTTCCAGCTCCAAATATGTTGATGATGGATCGAATTGTAGAGGTTTATGAAACCGGAGGTGTTTATGGTAAGGGTTATATAGTGGCAGAGCTTGATATCACACCCGATCTTTGGTTCTTCGCATGTCATTTTCCAGGAGACCCTGTTATGCCTGGTTGTCTAGGTTTAGACGCTATGTGGCAATTAGTTGGGTTTTTCTTAGGTTGGTCTGGTGGACCTGGCAAAGGTAGAGCGCTGGGTGTGGGTGAAGTTAAATTTAAAGGCCAAGTATTGCCTACAGCAAAAAAGGTTACTTATCGTATTGATTTAAAACGCGTGATCAAACGTAAATTGTTTATGGGCTTAGGTGATGGAACGGTTGAAGTTGATGGTAGGATAATTTATGAAGCTAAAGATTTAAAGGTAGGTTTGTTCCAAGACACCAGCAGTTTTTGATTTCAATTAAAAATAATTAAAAGCCCCTAAGGGGCTTATTTTTTATCGACTGATTAATCCTATGCTTCTGTCTCCGATGGCCTCTCTCCAACCTCCTAACCATTGATAACGTGCACCTGATGTCTGAAATGGACAATTCTCTTTTGAACGTCCTATAATGCCTGCTTGGTAACCTTTCGAATGCGCCCTTGAAAGCTTATCTCTCTTTTGTCTCTTCATTGAGTTTCCTCTTTTGAATGATAAATCACCGATGTATGTTGTTGACCATCTTTTAAAACTAGATGTGCACAGATTACAGATAGTTGATGTAATAATTTGGTTCAATAGCAATGAATACTTATATTATTTGACATTGTTTAACTACTTGAATTTTTAGTATTTTTTTCTATAAACTAAATTTTTATATACACTAGCTGCTTTATGTCTATTTGTAATAAAAGAATAATATTTACAGTTAACACAAAAAACCCGCCTAAAGGCGGGTTAGTAAAAATAACTTAAATCAGATTAGCACTAAAATTTAAAACGTCTCCAACCTAGAATCACACATCCAAAAAATAACATATAGGTTAAAGCAGCTCCTTGTCTGTCTCTATTTATTTCATCAGCGGGCGCATCACAGTCTTCAACGTCACCGACTAAAATTGGCTCGAGTTTGACGGCAATAACTAAATCGACAATAGTTTCATTACCTGTTGAATCGAGTATTATTTCTCCCTTTGAGTCTCTTAATGGGCCTTGATACAAAGCAGTGGCGACTATTTCATCTTTATCATTAATACTGTTGGCTTGAACTATTGTATAAGGTGAATCACATCTGATTAGGTCACGCACACCATAAAATTCTCCGTTCTCATGATTATACAAAAAGCCTTCACTTCGACGCCCAGTTAGTGAAGCGTCGACTTCTCCATAACCTACTACTAAACCATTGTTATTAATATCGGTTGCAATGCTTGAAGAACCTAAGAAAAAGTCATTTGGAAAAGTTAACTCGTCCAAGTTCATATCATAAACAAAAAACTTTGTTCTGTTCGTGCCATTGACAGATTTAACCTTGTGACCCACCACTAGATTATTGTTATTAATACCTGTAGCAGAACTGATAGAATTTGAAGTGCGAACTACATTACTATCGGGGTCTGGAGTGAGATTGATAACTTCATCCCCGTCAAATATTACGGCAAAGTTTCGGGTAACAGTGATAGAATTTGCAGTGTATTGTCCGTTAGAAACTCCCACTGCAATACCGTTATCGTTGATGTCTAGGGCTTGACTACTATAATTTGCAATGTCGTCTATTTCAGGCTCAAAAAGTATACCCAATACTTTGGTATCTAACAGGTTACCCTGTTGATCCAATTGCCATATAAGCCCTCTCAATTGAGCAATATTGGTGGCAGTAGGGTTAGTGATCGATGTAGTGAATGCATTAACAACCTTATTGAGACAAGCTTCAACTGGAATATCTCCTCTTAATGGAAAGTCTTTTGTTTCTGGATCTTCATCATCAATTAACTCTTCATTCTCACAGTTAATTACGGATGTTTCTGGCTCGTCTGATAATGATAAGGTTGTGCCATAACCTACAACTTGATTATTTTCATTAATCTTAAAAGCTTCACTAAAACCACCTGCAACAGCCATTGGTGCTGGCAAGCCCACAACGGTATTTCCAAGACTAATAAATCCTCGCGTACCGAATTCATGAACGACAAATATTTCGTTTTCTTCATTTTCAAAAGTATAATCAATCTTTTTATAAAACCCTTCGCCACTGCCTACAGCAAAACCTGAGTTGTTCAAATCCCTAACATTATTAGTTGTATTAAGATTAAATTCGTTGTTAATTTCAGAAAGTTGATCGAAACCAGGAATATAATTAATTTCATTTTCCGATGCTAAAAAACTAATCGTATTTGCGATTTGTTGTGCGTTTTCCTGTCCATCAGCAGATCTTATTAATGCCAGTAGTATTTCATAGTCAACACTATTGAAGTCTCCGTTGCGGGCGGAATCAATGTCAGTCAATAAATTAATTAAGACTTCTGATTCGAAATCTAATAAATCTAGATCAATCGGAATATTATATGGAAAGCTAACATTTACCGTAATATTTCCATCTTCATTGATGGCGCTAGGGAAACTACTTTGCCCTTCAGCAACGAGAGGTAATTCAACTACTCTGTACTTTGCTGCTTGGCAAAAAGGTACCACCAGAAGGGCTAAAGATAATGTAACTGCCAGCCTTGTTTTAGTCATGTATAAATAATCCTGCTTACCACTAATATGTTAAATTGTAACGTCAACTGTTTTCGTAATCTGTTATTCGAACTACCCGTCAATCTCATCCCATCTTTCATACGTTTTCTTTAGGGTTTGTTCGGCGTTAGCTAAATCTGCAAGTATTGGGTCTGATTTTGACGTGTCTTGTGTAAAAAATTCTGGTTTGTTCACTAATTTTTGCAAACTCACAACTTGAATTTCAAGTGTTTCAATTTTTAAAGGTAACGACTCTAATTCAAGTTGCAACTTATATGATAACTTTTTACTTTTTACTACTGGCGAATTAGTCTTAGAAACTTTTGATTTAGTGTCAATTTTTGTCGCTTTTTGGGTTGACTGCTGAGAATACCAATTACTAATATCGGTGCACCCCCCTACAAATTCTCTTACCATCCCATTGCCTTCAAAAAAGTAACTGGATGTCACTACGTTATCAACAAATTCTCTATCATGACTAACTAAAATAACCGTACCAGGATAATTGCATATTGTATCTTCTAACAGCTCTAGTGTTTCTACATCTAGGTCATTAGTTGGTTCATCCAGAATCAGAATATTACTTGGCCTTAACATTAATTTTGCCAACAACAATCGATTTTTTTCTCCTCCTGATAAGGACTTTACTGGAGAATTGACTCTATCAGGCGTAAACAAATAATCTTGTAAATAACTCATCACATGCTTAGTGTTGCCATTTATCGTTACTTCACGTCTTCCATCAGCTATTGCGTCAATAACTTTAAGCTCACCATCTAACTGGTCACGATGCTGATCAAAATATGCCACCTCAAGTTTTGAACCTGACTTCACCACTCCAGATGTAGGTAATAACTGACCTAGCAAGAGTTTAATTAAAGTGCTTTTACCGCAACCATTGGGACCAATTAAGGCTAATTTTTCACCTCTTATAACAGTGGTCGTTAGAGACTCAATAATAAGTTTATTAGCAATGATGAAATGTAGATTTTCTGTTTCAAAAACAATTTTTCCTGAACTCTTAGACTCACTAACACTAACCTTAGCAGTACCTAGCTTATTGGCTCTTTGAGAACGTTCTGTTCTTAACGCTTTAAGTGCCCGCACACGTCCTTCGTTTCTGGTTCTACGAGCTTTTACACCCTGTCTAATCCATGTCTCTTCTATACTTAACTTTTTATCGAACAGCGCATTTTGAGTTTCTTCAACTTCTAAATCATGCGCTTTTTGATCAAGGTAAGTCTGATAATTACCGGGATAACTAACCAAATTCCCTCGGTCTAAATCGATAATACGGCTGGCGACTTTACGGATAAATGCTCTGTCATGACTTACAAACACCACAGCTCCAGCATAACCAATTATGGCGTCTTCAAGCCACTTGATCATATCGATATCAAGATGGTTGGTAGGCTCATCTAGTAAAAGAATATCTGGCTCGCTTGCCATAGCTTTAGCTAGAGCGGCTTTTCTTCTCCAGCCACCCGACAGATTACTCAGTTGTTGATTGGGGTCAAGCTGAAGCTTAGTGAGTACTTGTTGAATTCGTTGTTCAAACTGCCAGCCGTTGTGATGATCAAGTTGTTGTTGAAAAAACTCTAATTTCGCCATATTGGCATCAGAGGGATCTTCAGCGACCAGATCAGCCGTATGAAAATATCCTTTAAGATATTCCCCTACTTCAGCCAGACCTTCTGCTACATAATCAAACAAGCTACATTGCACACTTGCAGGAGGGTCTTGTGGTAATCGTGAGATTTTCACCTCTTTATTGACTAAGCGTTGTCCGTCGTCTAGCTTGATATCGGCTTCAATGACTTTTAGCAATGTGGATTTTCCGCAACCATTGCGACCGACTAAACATAACCTCTCACCGGGATGAATGACTAATTCTATACCGTTTAATAAAGGAGGATGTCCAAGGATGATACTGGCATTTTTTAACTGCAATAAACTCAACGTAAAAACTCACATAATTGAAAAGAATCGAACGGCCAAGGCAATTCACTTTTTAAATCTTCGCGGTACAACACCGGAATTCGTGCACCGTACAAATGGTACACATCTATCTTAGCACGCACATCCACTTTTTTTAGCATCGCAAATGCGCTCTTGTCTACATCTTCAATTAAGGCCTCGGCTTGTTCACACAAACAACACCCCTGACCTGTGTATAAAATTAAACCCATACTATTTAATACCTGCAATATTTTACACTATCGATTGTTTAACCAGAGACCAACAATGATGGATTTTTGGATTGCGCTGAAAATCTTCTGGCAACGTTTGCTTAGATATATCTTCAATACTCAGCCCTAACTCAGCCAGTGCACTCTCATCTAACTTAAATTGACGTAAGTTGTTCGAAAATAAAATTTCACCACCGGGATTAAGACAGGTCAATGCATCTGTAATCAGCGCAATGTGATCTCTTTGCACATCCCAAGTGCCTTCCATTCGTTTTGAGTTTGAGAAAGAAGGTGGATCGATAAACATCAAATCATATTTACCATTATGACGGTTTAACCATGTCAGACAGTCGGCTTGAATAAATTCATAAGCGCCAGTTAGATTATTAATCTTAAAGTTTTCTTTGGCCCAATCAATATAAGTATTTGACATGTCCACTGTGGTCACTGACCTAGCGCCACCTAAAGCGGCATGCACAGATACGCTTCCGGTGTAAGCAAATAAGTTTAGCACGTCCTTAGCTTTGGACTTTTGTTGAAAGAATAGACGTGTCATTCTATGGTCTAAAAATAAACCTGTGTCTAAATAGTCATATAAGTTGACCTGAAACTTCGCACCGTTTTCAAAGACTTCAATTGTTTCTTTACGTTGAGAAACTTTTTGGTATTGGTTTTTACCTTTTTGTTGCTCTCTGACCTTCAGAATAATCTTATTTGGATCCACACCTGTAACCTGAGGCAAAGATGTCATCACTTCCTGTACTCGTCTTTTAGCCTTATGTTGAGGCACATCTTTAGGTGCCGAATATTCTTGCACCACTAAATAGTCAGCATATCTATCCACTGCTACATTATATTCAGGCAGGTCTGCGTCATAGATACGATAACAATTTGTATTTTGGCTTTTTAACCACTTGTTGGTTTTCACCAAGTTTTTACCTATGCGGTTTGCAAAGTCATTATTAACTGTTTTATTTTCTCGAACTTGGCAGTTTTTCTCATCTAATTCATAGTTAACTAATAAACATTCCAAATTGCCGTTCATTAATTTGTAATCTTTTTTAGCCGCTAATTTCATCTGGCGTAACAAATCACGGTCAGAAGTTAATAACGACAAATGCCAAGTCTTAAATTCTTGTTTTAACCAACTCCCCCATTTCTGGAAGATTGGAATAAGTTGGGTCGTTTCACTCAATCTTTCACCATAAGGCGGATTACTGACTATGTACCCGCTAGGTAAATCTGATGATGGGAGGAGACATGCGTCTTGTTGGGTAAACTTGATTAGGCCTGCCAAACCTGCTGATTCTGCATTTTCTCTGGCAACAGATATTATAGAGGCTTCAATATCATTCGCCCAAATAACGCCATTGTGTGGCTGTCTGGCTTGCTCTGCTTCTTCAATCAAACTGTCCCAACTAGATTTGTCATGTTGTTTCCAAGCATCAAATCCCCAAGACTCTCGTTTTAGGCCCGGTGCTAAATTTGTTGCCATCATAGCCGCTTCAATAGCGATGGTGCCAGAGCCACACATGGGGTCTAATAATGGCGATTGCATATCCTTCGGCCAACCGCTTCTAATAAGCATCGCACTGGCTAAATGTTCTTTAACCGGGGCTATGCCAGTTTTAGAGCGGTAATGCCTTTGATGTAAACTTTGACCCGTTAAATCAATATAAACACCCAAAATGCTTCGCCACATACGGGCTTGAATTCTAATGTTAGGTGATATCTTACTGACCGATGGGCGAACATCGAAAAAAGTCATAAATTGGTCGACTATGGCATCTTTCACTCTAAGCCCACCAAACTGTGTATTATTGATACTTTGGTTGGTACCAGTAAAATCCACCATGAATGTATCGTCTACACCAAAGTGAGTAGGCCAGTTAGCTTGGTCCGTTACTTTGTATACATCGTCTGCAGTGTTGACCTCTCCTTCAGCAAGTTTCACTAATACTCTATTTGCCAAACGTGACCAAATACACACTTTATAGGCGTCAGCAAGATCGCCACTAAACAATACTTGTCCGGGTTTGGATTTTAGTGCCACATCTGGGCATATTCCTGCTATTTCATCTAATAGCAGACCGTCTAAACCCTTAGAGGTGGTGATTAAAAATTCGAAGGTAGTTTCGGACGACAAAGGTTGGCTCATAGCGGGACTCAAGATGCTCACAGTTTAAAACGGGCATGATTGTACGGTAAATGTCAACTAAGCGCATGTTTAATCGAAATTTAAAACCAATGCGTTATTTGCAGTTATGCATAAAAGAATTGTTAAACTTGTTTTATTGAAATCAGATGTATCTGTTGATTAAATTTCAGGTAAGCGCTTTCTTAAAATAACGACCTTGGTAAGTTATGCAGTAAGTTGTGAGATGGCTTTAGACAATAAAGGCTCGAGTCGTGTTTTTGCGAGCTTTATTAAATCGAACTGTCTTAAATCTTTATATTCATTAAGTTGTAGCTTTGACGAAATAAGCATGCAAGTTGCCAGTGACTGCTCATCAATTAGCACCAATACCACTCCTGAGTTAAATTTATTTGCGACTCTGGCTAATCTATGATGAAAACCAAAAGATTCAACCTCATCAAAAAACCAACTTTTTGGTGTCACTGGTTTATGAAACATCATTGCTGCAGTAGCGTTAATTAAAATATGTGAAAGCTGAGCATCTGAAAATTCTCCGCTACTTGCCATTAGATGCTCAGCTAATGACAAATAACATTCAGTATCAGATAGATTAAAAAACTGATGGGACTTTGGTAAATCTAAAATCTGTTTTTGTCCATACGCAGTTGTGCACTGCCACTCTGCTCCCATAGACAAAATAAGTCGACTATTTTCAGAAAACCAATACCAATCTGAGCTGGGTTGAAGCATAAAAGGGATCAAACTCTGTGTAAAACAGTCTTAAAAAGTAGCATATTTTTTTATCCTATGGGTGATTTATTACGTATTTATTTAATATAAAAGCGCTGGATCAAATAAAGATCATTATATGGAATCCACGATCTCTCTGATCACTTCCGGACCCTTGTAGATCAATGAAGAATACAACTGGATCAAATCTGATCCAGCTTCGATCCTTGATTTCGCTGTCCCAGCGGAGTGAATTCCCCCTACCCCTACAACCGTCATTCTGCCGGCAATCTCTTTAATAAGCTTCTCAGTAATCACCTGGCTTTTAGCGGTTAATACGGCACCACTTAGGCCTCCAGCTTCGTGTGCATGTTGCTGCCCAAGGACTTCTGTTCTATCCAAGGTTGTGTTGGTTGCAATTACCCCATCGATCCCAGCTTTGATCAAGGAATTTGACATGTCGACAATTTCTTGGTCTGAAAGATCAGGCGCGATCTTAACAAGGATCGGCACGTATTTAGCATATTGGGTTTCTAATAATTTTTGTTCGTTCTTGAGACCAATCAACAGCTTATCTAACGTTTTACCATGTTGCAGATTTCGTAATCCTGGTGTGTTGGGTGAAGAAATATTGACAGTAATATAACTCGCATAGTTATACACTTTACGCAGACAAATTAAGTAATCATTCAGGGCTTCATCTTCTGGTGTATTTTTATTTTTACCAATATTGATACCCAAAATACCTGTGTATCTAGTCCGCTTAACGTTTTCAATTAGATTATCCACACCCTTATTATTAAACCCCATACGGTTAATAAAAGCCTGCCCTGCTGGTAGGCGAAACATTCTAGGTTTTTCATTGCCTGATTGCGGTTTAGGTGTGACGGTTCCAATCTCGATAAACCCAAAACCCATAGCTGCAAAAGCATCAATACATTCACCGTTTTTATCTAAACCTGCAGCTAAACCCACTGGATTTTTAAACGTTAAACCAAAAGCTTGTACAGGTTTGTCATTTAAATTTTGTTTATATACACGGTTTAAGAAGGTGTTCTGAGTACGCTTAAGCCAGTTAATTGTAAAGTCATGACTCCACTCGGCATCTAGGGTGAACAAAATTTTTTGGATAAGTGAGTACATAATTTCTCTTTAAACATAAAAAACCCTGGCACGTGTCAGCGAAAACCAGGGCTCTGTTGAACATAAAGGGCTCAGATAACAAGCCCTACTATTAACTATTGGCGTTAATGCTTAACAGCATTAACTCCCGAAGAGCAACTGAAAACTTAGCAAACTCATGTGTACTACTAGTTTTAAATTCAGACATCATATGATACCAGCGTTCGAGTAAAACTTGGTTATTGTGCATCCAATTATTTAAAATTGATTCTGCGTCATTGCTATTAATATCAGAGGCTAACAACACTGTGGTAATCGATCTTTGTTGCCAGTCTAACTCTTCGCGATAAGAAGCCCTCGCTAGTGCTTGCCAATGATTATTTACCGTTTGGTTATCTATTTGTGCTAAAAACCAATGCAATTCAAGCTTAGCACCCAGCTTAAAGTACAAATTAGATACCAATTTTATATCTCGTTTCTCTGTTTCAGCGATTTGAGCTAGATCCATACAAGGAAACATATTACTCAGCGAAGAGACTTTGTATGCAATTGAGTCTGGCACACCAGCTTTAGTTAACGCAAGACTGGCACTTTCAAGTTGCTCATATTCGCTTTCTACTAAATAATCTTGGATATTGGCAAATAAACCATCAAAAGGAGAACGAAAACTGTCAATGGAATCTTGAATACTTAACGTTTTATTTCCGTGACGTAAATACCATCGCGACGCGCGACGCATAGTTCTGCGCATGCTGTCGAGCATACGTAATTGTACCTCTGAGGACACTTTATTATCTAAGTCCTCAACTTCAGACCATAAGTTTTGCATTCCAAAAATGCCATTTACTACAGAATAAGCGGTGGCTATCTCATCAACACCAGCCCCTGTTTCTTCCTGGATCCTAAAGACATAATTCATGCCCATATCATTGATAATGTTATTAGTTAATTTAGTAGCGATAATTTCGCTCCTAAGGGGATGTTGTTGCATTTGAGCTGAAAAATTTTCTTGTAGTTTTTTTGGAAATGCTTGGATCAATAACTTCCCGTGATATGGGTTATCAGTAATGGATGCAATGTTAAATTGTTCTTTCATGACCATTTTTCCATAAGCAATCAAGACTGATAACTCAGGCCGTGTTAATCCAGATGAATTTGCTAGTCGGTCAGAAATTTCGTCATCAGCGGGAATAAATTCTAATTCCCGGTTTAAGTAACCTTCTCGTTCTAGACCATGAATAAAGCGTAATTGTTCCCTTAGCTGACCAACGCCACCTAGCGCAGATATAGATATCGACTCTGTTTGACGGTAACAATCTTGAATAACTAAATCGCCCACTTCGTCGGTCATCTCATACAATATATTATTACGCTGCTTAATGGTTAAATCACCAGCATTCACTAAAGAATTGAGTAATATTTTAATATTAACTTCATTATCTGAACAATCGACTCCACCTACATTATCAATGAAATCAGTGTTGACCTTTCCTCCATTCTTCGCAAACTCTATTCGTCCGAGTTGAGTGGCTCCTAAATTTCCACCTTCACCAATTATTTTAGCTTGCAACTGGTTGCCGTTGACTCGAACATCATCATTAGCTCGGTCACCTACTTGGTCATGGCTTTCTTTACTGCTTTTAACGTAAGTACCAATTCCACCATTCCAAAGAAGATCAACCGGCATCTTTAATACATTATGAATAAGTTCGTTTGGTGTCATGTTTTGTTGTTTTGTGCCCAACCACTTTTTCATCTCTGTAGTCAGTTTAATTGACTTGGCAGCGCGACTGAATATGTCCCCTCCTTTAGAAATGAGCTTTCTGTCATAATCGTCCCAACTAAGGGAAGGGTTTTCAAATAACCGTTTTCTTTCTTTATAAGTGGTTTCAATATTTGGACTAGGGTCAAAGAAAATATGTAAGTGGTTAAAAGCACAAATTAATTTAGTATGGGTAGATAACAACATACCGTTACCAAATACATCTCCTGCCATATCGCCTACTGCAACACATGTAAAATCATTGGTCTGGCAGTCTTTACCCATTTCTCGGAAATGGCGTTTAACTGACTCCCAAGCGCCTTTTGCAGTAATACCCATTTTTTTATGGTCATAACCGATGCTACCGCCCGATGCAAATGCATCACCTAACCAAAAGTTAAACTCATCTGAAATACCATTGGCTATATCAGAAAAAGTCGCTGTACCTTTATCTGCAGCAACCACCAAATAGGCATCATCGTCATCTAGCCTGACAACCTCTTTTGGATGTACAACCTTACCTTCTACTATATTGTCGGTAATATCCAATAAGCTACGGATGAAAATTTTATAACATTCTTGGCCTTCTTTTTGAATGGCTTCACGGCCCAAATCAACAGGCAAGTTTTTACAGACAAATCCACCCTTAGCCCCTACGGGTACAATAACGGTGTTTTTCACTTGCTGGGCTTTAACTAATCCTAATATTTCTGTTCTAAAATCTTCTTGTCTATCAGACCAACGCAAGCCGCCTCTTGCTACTTTTCCGCCTCTTAAATGAACACCTTCAATACGAGGCGAATAGACAAATATTTCAAATTTAGGCCTAGGTAATGGCATCTTTGGTATAAGTTCAGGCAGCATTTTATAAGAAACATATGGTTTTTGGTTACCCAGTTCATCCTTTTGATAAAAGTTGGTGCGTAATGTAGCCAAAATCAAATCCAGATAACGGCGGATAATTCTATCGTCATCTAAATTAGACACATTCTCTAATTGTTCTTTGATGGTGTTAAGCGTAGCTTCTTCAACTTTACTACTACGTTTAGCTTTAGGGTCAAATTTTTGTTGGAATAATTGGACCAGTAATGTGGCAATATGTGGATAGTTTGCCAAGGTGTTAGCAATATAATCTCGGCTAAACGAACTGCCTATTTGGCGCATGTATTTTGCATAAGATCGTAAAATGGTCACATTTCGCCCAGTTAAACCAGCACCTAATACTAAGCGATTAAATGGGTCATCTTCTAAAGCATTATACCAAACCTCAGAAAATGCAGTCTGGAATAATGTCTGTGCCTGCTCCATATCCATATCATTACTTGTATTATGCAACATGGAAAAATCCATAATCCAATTCATATCACCTTGTGTTGGACTCACCTTGAATGGACTTTCATCTATGACACGCAAACCAAAGTTTTCCAGCATAGGTAAAACAGCAGATAAATGGATAAGCTCATTCTTATGGAATAGCTTTAACCTAACCGCTTTACTCTCTGGTCCTTCTTCTTGTGGGCGATAAAACAACATATCTAAAGTATGTTCGGAATTAAGCAACTCAAGTTTATCGATATCAACCAAGGCAGCACTGGGTAGGTTGTACTCTTTGTAGCTACTAGGGAAAGCATATACGTATTTCTGCTCGAGTTTTTTTCCTTTAGCCTCACCATGATTAGAACGGATGGTTCTGGCTAGTCTGTCATCCCAGCTCTTATTTAGTTCGATGATGTTTTTCTCAATATCCTTCACATTATATTCCGCGTTATTGTTTTTCACTCTGGCAATATAATGCGTTCTCGCATAGACAGACTCTGAAAAATAAGTAGTAAATTCAACTTCTTGTTCACTGGCAAAAGATTTTTTTAAAAGTATCTGGGTGTCTTTTCGCAGCTGAGTGTTGTAAAGTTCTTTGGGTACGAACACCATGCACGAAATAAACCGACCAAACACATCTTTCCGTGCAAACAGTCTAGAGATACCTCGCTCTTGCATTTGAAAGATGCCCGATACAATTTGTGCGAGTTCTTTCACGCTGCCCTGTAGTAATTCATCTCGAGGATAGGTCTCAATAATATTCAGAACAGCTTTATGTCCATGAGAATCAGGATCAAAACCAGACAATTTAGAAATAGCGTTGATTTTATCCTGCAACACTGGCAGCTGCGTTGCACTGCTGTTATAAAAAGAAGCTGAATATAAGCCGATAAATCTGTCTTCACCAATCACCATACCTGCATCATCAAAACGTTTAATGCCAACGTAGTCCAAATACGCAGGGCGATGAACCCTAGAACGTGAATTGGTTTTCGTCAGCATTAATGGATTGTTACTCAATGCTGCATCCCTAGCTGAAGCCGGAATATTCGACAAGACTCTTTCACGATTAGTCTTGGAGTTTTTCATCAAGCCTAAACTGGAGTCATTATCTGCTACCCAACGATAGTCACCTTTTATGCCCATGGCACTATATGAACGGTATCCCATAAATGTGAAGTTATGGTCATTTAACCACACCAAAAAATTTTCAGTTTTGTTTTTCTGTTTTGCTGACATGGGACATTTTCTGGTTTTAAACTCCTCAATAATACCTCTTAATCGGGTACGCATTGGCTGCCAATCTTGTACCGCAATCGACACATCATTGACTACTGACATCAGCTCATTAGTCAGTTTTTCTATAGCAAGTTTTGATGTTTGTCTATCAACCTCAACTAGGAATATAGTCTCTCTGATGACATCCTCTGTTTTGTTGCTTCTATCTTCGAAAGAAACAAACTTATGTTCTTCATCACGTTTAAGGCCAATAGGACAATGTAGCAACAGGTGTGCTGTTATGCCCATTTTGTTCAGCGCCATTCGCACTGAGTTAACTAAAAATGGCATATCAGTTACAATAATTTCAACAATGGTATGATTTGATTGCCACCCATGTTTACTAATTTCAGGGTTAAACGCACGAATAAAGGGGGCATCTCCTTGATAATCAAAAAATTGATTCCACAAACTCAATGTTGCACCGTAAAGATTATCGTCACTTCGATTATCTAAATCATCCCAGGAAATATTTTTAAAGAGTATTTTTGAAAAACTTGTAATCTGCTCAACCTGCCCAGGAGAAACTTTTTTATTAATCAACTTATAGACATTTTCAAGTAGAACTGAATGTTGATTATCTGCAACCGTCATGTGTTTACCCATTCTTTTGTAGATTGTTAATGGTAGAAAATTTATTTTTTACCGAGCAGGCTAACTTTTAATGTTAACCATACAAGATTAGACAAAAGACTGAGATATATGCAGTTTTTTGTAGATATAAGTTTATTCTCGCTAAAATTATGGCGCAATAAAAGAGATATATTTACTTAATTTTAACCAATTTCATAGCTATGCAAATTCATAGCATAAAAAAGGACCAGAAGGCCCTTTTAACCAGAATATAACTAAATATTTATGCACCTATTTATGCAATTATTTATGCATTCTCTATACAAAAAAAACATCAATAATAGAATATGTTTAAGCAATTCTCTCAAAACTCTTAATTTTGTTATCATTGTCAACCATTAACCTAAACCTTCCATTAATACCAATTGGGCTAACGTGCGGTCGCAAATTCTTAACGGGTAGCTGAATTCTCTTACCAGAATCAGAAGTCAAAATGACGCTAGTGTTGCCTGGAATATAAAACCGCTCACATGAATTATATTTGACAGACAGCGTGAAATAAAAAGTCTGCATTTTGTTTTTCTTAATCTGTGTTCAATAACCCCTAAGGCAAACTTTTGGATATTTTTTCAAATAAGTCCGCACTCAAATCTTTAGTATCAGCTATGCGCATAAGCTGATGTTGCATAAGTTGTTGCCTAGTACTATCTACTTTTTGCCATTGAATTAATGGTGTAATGATCCTAGCTGCAACTTGGGGATTAACCCCATTTAATTTAATTAAATAGTCCGCTACAAACTTATAACCCGTGCCGTCTATATTGTGGAACCCAGGCACATTAAAAAAACTAAAAGTGCCTATTAATGCTCTCACTCTATTAGGATTGTTGATGGTGAATTGAGTATGTCCAGTCAGCATACTTATACGAGCTAGAATATCTGAGCGCTCAGTATTAGCGTGTAATGCAAACCACTTATCTAATACTAGAGGGTCTGCGTGCCATTTTTGTTCAAACATGGACATCAGTTTTTCAAATAAGTTCAAGTCACCTAATTGCGCTGCACTCAGTACACCCAAATAATCAGTCATGTTATCTGCATGGCTAAACTGTTCAATTAATATTTGTTCAACATCAGGCTGCCCCGAAAGGGTTAAATACTTTAACGCCAGATTCCGCATTTTTCTTTGATCAACTTGATTTGAATGGTAGGCGTATGGTTGTTTTTCAAATGCATTATAATGACTCAACCAATCTGCACGAAATGTCTGCGCTAATGTGTCTAATAATTGTTTTCGTGACTGATATAAAACATCGATATCGACTGAGTCAGTTTGTTGGAACAAAGTTTCAAAACTTGGCAAAGTCAATATTTCTGATTTTAATGCTAATGAAATGTCAGTTGACTGAATGATAGGCTCAAACACTGCGACTGTTTGGTTAATTAAGGATAATTGCTGCTGTTTAGTTTTATTCGCTAAATTATGAATACAATCACTAAATAACTTTTGTCCAGCGTCCCAACGAGCAAATTCATCAGGGGCACCCAACATAACCTTGGCCAATCCATCTAGACTATATGCATAATCTAACTTAACAGGTGCAGTAAAACCATGGAGTAATGAAGGTATGGGTTTTGAATCAATATTTTTAAACTCCAGGCTTTGCTGAGTCTCATTTAATTCTAGGGTGATCTGTTTTTTGTTGGTGTCATCTAAGATTAAAGATTCAAGATTATCGTTAAGTAGACTGAATTGAATGGGTATGACCAAATTCTGTTTATCGCTCTGATCAAAAGTAGTAGGGTGTTTTTGTTCAAATGTAATCTTATATGTTTTTGACTTTGAGTCGTAATAGTCTGTTACCAAAAGTTGAGGTGTACCCGATTGACTATACCAACGCTTAAATTGTGTTAAATCTTTATCGTTAGCGTCTTGCATAGCTTGCACAAAATCGTCACATGTTACGGCTTGCCCATCAAATCGCCCAAAATATAATTTAATACCCGCTAAAAATCCTGTTTTACCTAATAGAGTAAACAACATTCTAATCACTTCTGAGCCCTTGTCATATACTGTGACGGTATAGAAATTATTCATTTCAATCACTTCATTAGGCCTTATAGGATGGGACATAGCACTCGCATCTTCAGCGAATTGCCGTTCTCTAATAACTTTAACGTTATGAATACGATGAACAATAGAGGAAGACATGTCTGCACTAAATTGCTGATCACGAAAAACAGTTAAGCCTTCTTTCAAACTTAATTGAAACCAATCACGACAAGTTACCCTATTACCCGTCCAATTATGAAAATATTCGTGGGCAATAACGGCTTCTATATTAAAATAGTCCTCATCTGTAGCGGTTTGTGCATCAGCCAACACAAATTTGCTATTAAATACATTAAGGCCTTTATTCTCCATGGCCCCCATATTGAAAAAGTCGACGGCCACTATCATGTAAATATCGAGGTCATACTCAAGGCCAAATTCAGTTTCGTCCCACCGCATCGCTTTTTTTAATGAATCAAGGGCATGTTTCCCTCGGCCAAGCATGCCTTTATCAACAAAAAGCTCTAAAGCGATTGTTCTACCGGACTGGGTAGCGAAAGTGTCTTTCAAAAGATCGAAATCACCTGCTACTAAAGCAAATAAATAGCAAGGCTTTTTAAAAGGATCTGACCACTTCACCCAATGTTTACCATCGGCTAAGTTACCGGAGTCGACCTTGTTACCATTGGAAAGTAAGAAAGGAAACTGTTCTTTGTCGGCAATAATTTTAACATCATAAGTTGCCAGAACATCAGGTCTATCGAGAAAGTAAGTGATTTTCCTAAAGCCCTCAGCCTCGCACTGAGTACAATATGCTCCGGCTTGGAGGTATAAACCCTCTAAACTAGAGTTATCTTTGGGGTTAATAATGTTTTCGATACGTAATTCAAAAACATCAAGATCTGTATTGATTGAAAGAGACGTGTCTGTTTGTTGATAATCAGATACGTCTTTGCCGTTTATGCGCACAGAAGATAATTCTATGCCTTCGCCATCCAAAATAAGAGGTCTGTTATGGGGAGTGTTTCTGGTGACTTGCGAAATACATAATACTTTCGTGCTCTTCTCAATTAAAGTGAATTCTAGTTCTACGTGATTAATCAAGAAGTCAGGTTGACGGTAGTCGGAACGTTTTTTTACAGTAGGAATAGTAGTGGACATTATATCCTCAAAATGAATAAGATTTAACGGGACATACGAAACTTGCTGGCGGTCCAGCAAATCAGCATATTAGACTTTTGTAGTGATAAGATCCTGTTCTTGTTCAGATTCAATATCAGGAATAGGTATTCGCAAAATTTTAATACCTAAATAAGCATAGATAATGGCTAAAACAGGATTAATCAGATTAAAAAACGTATAGAAAATATAATCTAACGGGTTCACTGCTAATACGCCATGCATGTAAACACCGCAGGTATTCCATGGAATGAGTGGCGACGTTAACGTTCCACCATCTTCTAAGCTACGGGATAAATTTAGTTGATGTAAGCCACGTTTTTCAAATTCATCTTTGTACATTCTACCTGGCATCACTATCGCCATATATTGGTCCGCAGTGATAACATTAGTTCCGATGCAGGTCAAAATAGTGCGAGTGATCATATCGCCTGCCGTCGTAGCGCCTTTTAAAAAGGCACTCACCACTCTTTTAAGCAGACCTATTGTTTCTAATACTGCACCAAAAGTCATGGCACACATAATTAACCAAATGGTATTGAGCATGCTCGACATACCACCGCGGCTTAGTAGATCATTTAATGTATCACTAGAAGTTGAAAAGGACACACCATCAAAAAGTGCCGTCCATACCACAACAATAGAACCTCGAAGTGCGCTAACACCCTCACCCGCTAAGTTCGCAATGACTTCAGGTTGGAACAACGCAGCCCATATACCCCCTAACAATGCGCCGATAGCTACAGCAGGAAATGCGGGGACTTTTTTAATCGCCATAATTAACAGTACTAATAATGGTATCAGCATATGTAAGCCCAAATTAAATTCTTGTTGTAACAAGCTTTGCATCTCTTCGATACTACTGGCTGAGTCAGGTAAATCAGCACCTAAACCAATGACTACGAATAGAACAAGGGTTATGATAATACTGGGAACAGTTGTCCATAACATGTATTGAATATGTTCAAATAAATTGGTACCCGCTATGGCCGGTGCTAAGTTTGTTGTTTCTGAAAGAGGTGATATTTTATCACCAAAATATGCACCTGAAATAATAGCACCCGCAGTTATTGCTTCTGACATGCCCATACCAATAGACACACCCATAAGTGCCACACCAACTGTTGCAGCTGTTGTCCATGAACTGCCGATGCTCATAGCTACTATGGCACAGATAAGACAGCTGGCAGCGTAAAACATTGATGGGTTTAACAAATCTAAACCGTAATAAATAAGGGTTGGAACTGTACCCGCTAACATCCAAGTACCAATGAGTGAACCAACCGCAAGCAAGATGAGAATGGCACCTAACGAACGGGATATGCCTTTAACTATACCTTGCTCAATATCATCCCAGCTGTAACCATTTTTTAAACCTATTATGGCCGCAATACCCATGGCGACCAATAAGGCTATTTGATTAGGACCAAAAGAGGAGTTATCTTCAAATAAATAAACCGACCCACCTAACAATATGACCAATATTATAATAGGAATAAGTGCATCGGATAACGATGCTTTTACTTTTGGTTTTTCAATTGTCATAAAGCTTTACAATCCTGAAAAGTAAAATGGGTTCAAGTTAATGTTCGTGTCGAATAGTAGCATTAACCCGCTATTGAACGGTAAAACATAATGGCAATTACCACTGGACATACAAAACGCACATACCAAGGCCAGATTTTCCAGAATAGACTCTTTTCAGCCTGTTCATCACCATGTTTTAATTCGGCTAAAATTTGATCACGTTTCCATACCCATCCAGCAAAAATACATAACACAAGTCCCAGTAAGGGCTGACTATATTTTGTTGTTAGAATAATGACAAAACCAAATAATGAAGCCATGTTAAAAGCAATTGTTGAACTGATAGCAAAAACTATTAGGGTTATAGCCCAAACCGCACGTTTTCTTGTTAAACCTTTACTTTCAATAACATATGAAACAGGTACTTCCAGCATAGATATTGAAGATGTTAAAGCTGCAATTAGCATCAATGCAAAAAACACACAAGCGATGTATAAACCAATGGTTCCCATTGTGTCAAATAAAGCAGGTAGTACTATAAATATCAAACTATCTTCGTTGATCAGTTCTCCACTTGCAGAAAATATTTCTACACCGTTGTTTAGAGCAACATACATTGCAGGGATAATGAGCATTCCAGCCAGGATGGCTACACCGATATCAACTAACGCAACTGAGGCACCAAGTATTGGTAAATTTTCTTTCTTACTCACATAAGAACCGTATACCAACATAGTACCGACTCCTAATGACATGGAGAAGAAAGCTTGTCCCATAGCACTAATTAATATTTCAGGATTCAGAATCAAACTAAAATTTGGTAATAGATAAGCTTTCCAGCCGTCACTTGCACCTTCTAATGTGGAGACGTAAATAATCAGTAGCACGATAATCACAAACAGGGCTGGCATCAATCGAACAGACCATCTTTCAATGCCTTGACTAACACCTCCGATGACTATGCTGGCAGTCAAAGATAAAAATAAACCACAAAATACAATATCTCTAGCAACTGATGATGTGACTAACCAAACAGAAATAGTATCTTGACCAAATAAATCAGAGATGCTTTGTAATACATGTGACAACATCCAACCAGCAACGAGTGCATAAAAAGACAGAATGAGGGTGGCGGTAACAAGTCCCCAGATACCTGTTGCACGACCTATGTTGCTTCCTGATATTTTCCCTAAAGCATCGACCATGTTTGAACGAGTAGAACGCCCAATGATTAATTCTGCCATTAAAACTGGGTAAGCTAAAAGGAAAGCTAAAACAATATAAACCAGAACAAAGGCTGCACCGCCATTACTAGCGACTTGAGTTGGAAACCCCCAAATATTCCCTAATCCTACCGCCGAACCAGCAGCAGCAAGCACAAATCCCATACGAGATGAAAACTCCCCACGAGCAGCCATGTATTACCCTTATTATTATTATTTTTCTTAACGCTAAAAAGGCTGCATAATGCAGCCCTTATTTAAGTTTTTTTGCTATTTATAGCGTATTTTCCCATGCTTAATACATCGTAAGTAATATTCGCAGCCTCTTCTAAAAATGGGTCAACCGCTTCAAGTTCTTCTGGTAAGTCGTCTAAGTTTTCAACTTTTTCTAGGCCAAGGCGAACTAGACGTTCATTAATGCGCATAAGATTACGTTGTTCAATTTCAGTTTTTTCTTTTAACCGCTCAGATTCGATTAAAGAGATAGTCTTATCTTCTTTTTTAAGTTTGTAACGTTCTATATCCTCATAAATATAGTTAAATTCTTTCTTAATTCTTTGGTTATGTAAATCAGTTAAGCCTTTGACTGTATTTTTGTTTTCACCATATGTAGTGTAGTTAGCTCTAGCAATACTATCCCATGGCAAGGCATTTTCTTGTTGGCTTTCACCCCATTCATCATGGTTTATTACAGAAGGAAACAAAATGTCTGGTATCACACCTTTGTGTTGAGTGCTGCCACCGTCTATTCGATAAAACTTAGCGATGGTAAACTGCACACTGCCTAATGGATTTTCGTACAAATCATAAATTCTGCCCAGCGGACGGTGCTGCTGAACAGTTCCTTTACCAAAGGTTTGTTCACCAAGAATCAAGGCTCGATTGTAATCTTGCATGGCTGCTGCAAATATTTCAGAAGCAGAAGCACTGTAACGGTCGACTAAAACGGTTAATGGACCATCGTAAAATACCTTGCCATCTACATCCTTCTCAAGGCGAATACGACCGGCACCATCACGAATTTGCACCACAGGGCCTTTTTCAATAAATAAACCTGAAAGTAAGGTGGATTCGGTTAGAGAACCGCCACCATTTCCTCGCAGGTCTACAATAATTCCTTGCACGCTTTGTTTGGTTAAACTTTCAATTTCTTTTTTAACGTCTTGGTGCAAGTTGTTGTAGAAAGAAGGTATTGAGATAACACCTAGCTTTTGACCTTTATTGGCTCCATCATTAGGAATATAAACTTCAGATTTTGCAGCTCTGTCTTCTAGTTTTATTTTGTCTCGAGTCAGAGTCACAACAACCGGTACTAATGATTCAGACGACCCTTTTACCACTTGGAGTTTTACAATACTGCCTTTGGGCCCCTTAATAAGTTCTACCACTTCGTCTAAACGCCAACCGATAATATCCACGAATTCTTCTTTATCTTGGGCAACACCGACAATTTTATCTTCAGGTTTAATGTTGTTTGATAAATCTGCTGGGCCTCCAGGCACTACACTTCGAATAGTAGTAAAATCATCCTCACTGAGTAAAACGGCTCCGATACCTTCGAATGACAAATTCATTTCCATTTGAAAACGTTCAGCATTTCGAGGTGACAAATAACTGGTATGCGCTTCAATACTCCTTGCAAAAGAATTCATGACCATCTGAAAAACATCTTCACTAGAAGTTTGTGTCAAACGTTTAATTGCTCGTTCGTAGCGTTTTGTCAGTAGTTCCTGAATTTTAGGCCAATCTTTACCCGCTAATTTTAAATTAAGTGCGTCATACTTTACTCTCTGACGCCATAATTCATTTAACTCTTCATTATTTTTAGCCCAAGCCGCATCTTCTCGGTCATAAATAAATTGGTCATTAGGCAGCTCAAAATTAAACTCTTTATCAAGCAAACCCAGTGCAAATCGATATCGCTCAGTACGTCGTTGCATATTAAGTTGATAGATTTCATAAGCAAGACTCAAATTGCCTCGCTCAATAGCGTCATCAAATTTAGTTTTATAAGCAGCGAAACTTTTAATATCTTCAATGCTAAAAACGTTACGGTTATAATCTAAAGAACGGATGAAACGGTCAAATATCTTGACCGATAATTCATCGTCTAAATCAATTTGTTTATAGTGAGCACGCAAAAACTGCGATGTCACTCTTTTAGCTGATGCTACGTGTTGTGACTCTTGAGTCAATTTGGGTAAGTCTTTCACACCCAAACTGCTTTCTATTGCTATAGAGCCGTAGCTCATCAGCATTAATGCTGATAACACAGACATACGAATTGATTTAATCATTTATTTATTTACCTTTTAGAACGAGCCAACCTTAAATTTTCCAACTGAACTTTGACTACCATTCCTGTATCAAGTTGCACCTGAATACCATCTTTACTAACGTCAGTTATAGTCGCAGGCATTGGACTCTTGCCAATCTTCACTGTTACGGCGGTTCCAGCTACAATATGTTCTTGTTCTAAACGCTCAGCAAGAGGTTGTTTAACTTTCATTTTCTCAGTTTTAACTACTTTTGAAGTAGGTTTAAACTTAGGTACTTCTTTCTTTTTGTGTGTATTGTTTTCATCCGAAACTAGTTTTTGTTCTTTACGCTTTTCTGCCACTTTAGCCTTACTTTCATCAAGCTGCTTTTTAGCATGCTCTATGTGTTCAACTTCAATGGCGGCTACATCCTTACCATCTAAATTGATACGTTGAGCACCCTTTCTGATGCTGTGTAAATAACGCCAACTATTTGTGTAGTGTCTTAAAGAAGAGCGAAGTAATGTTTTGCTGACTCTCTCTTCATTTTCTAAACGTTCTGCTAAATCTTGAAAAATACCTATTTTTAAAGGTTTAGCATTACCTTCATTACTAAAACAAGCGGGAAATTGTTCAACTAAAAAGCCAATGACTTCTTTGCTGTTCGAAAATTTTTGTTGATTGTCCATTCTGTCTTCTAGTTAGTTCGTTAGCGGGGTTCTTGGCGCTCATCATCCCAAGTTGATAGAAGCTGGTCAACCCAGTCATACAAATCATCTTCATCTATATCAAGTAAATGTGCATCTTCTCGCCAATTTTCCCAAATATACTGGATCATATTCTCTAAAGAGGTAGAGTTTATATCCTCATCTGCCTTATCGTAAAGCATATGAAGAATAGTATTCATCTTATCCGTTGCTTCATCAGCTCTATCGTCCCAGAAATCCATATCTTCAACGGTTGCGAGTACAACTTGAATATCTATCGTATGTTTCACTGCACAACACTCCTAACTTCAACTTCGTCTGAATGACATAACGTTGTTTGCAATATTTCTACAATTTGGCTTAAACCCGATTTATCGTCAAGGTCAAAACGTGAAATATCAGGGCTATCTATGTCTAATACCGCAATAATTTGATTATTTTGGCGAATAGGTAACACTATTTCTGAATTAGAGGCTGTATCACAAGCAATATGACCAGAAAATTGATGTACATCGTTAATCAATTGAATCGTATTTTCAGATACTGCTGTTCCACACACTCCTTTACCGATTGGAATGCGAATACAAGCTGGTTGTCCGTGAAATGGACCTAAAACTAATTGTCCTTCTTTTACCAAATAAAAACCTACCCAATTAACATTGTCCAATGCCCAATAAAGTATTGCACTAATATTTGCCATATTAGCGATGAAGTCTTGTTCTCCAGCAACTATGGCTTTTATCTGTTGAGCCAGTTGGGCAAAGTGTTGCTGTTTGTTTTTTACCATTGATATAAACCTAATTAAATGTATCTATTTATGAACCGTCTTGCAGAGTAAAGATAACCATTAATTTTGCTTGTATAGACATTTCTCCGAGTTGCTAGCTTTCCGACTTTTAGAATTGTCGCGTTTGTATTTCCATTGATGAGGCTTGTACTACAGCGTTTCCTTATATGGATATAACACCGGTTAATTTCAAGTCTAAAATATTAGGCATATCGGTTATGCATTAATTGCCATTTAACAGATTCTATTTGAATGCCACTTGATAATTTTCATTAGTTTGGCTTTTAGTAAACTACATTAATTAATATTACGCATCCCCATATCTCATAACTTGTCTATAGAGTCTTAATATTGTATTAAAGTTTCAAACTGACTTTTTATTTTTCGTATTAAACAAAAAGTGTTAAATCAATTACATTTATCTTGCATTCACGGTTATGAGAAAAGAATGAACAGAGCATTAGAAGCAATCAGAGGGGATATATATTAAACCTTTCATCAATATTCGGGCGCTCCGACTCATCGATACTTTGTTTACTGTCCAAAATCCGTCCTTGAATTGAGTTTTAGCACCAACTTTGAGAGTGCCTGATGGGTGACCAAATGTAACTGAATTAATAGAACCACCACCTGAGGATAAATTAACTAATGTTCCGGGAATAGCGGCAGCGGTGCCAATAGCAACGGCAGCGGTGCCCATCATGGCATGATGTAATTTACCCATTGAAAGTGCTCTGACTGTCAAATCAATATTTTGACAGTCAACAGTTTTACCACTAGAAGTAGTATAATCTATCGGCTTAGCTACAAAGGCTATCTTGGGAGTATGCTGGCGGTTAACCGCTTCATCAATATGATCAATTAAGCCCATTTTCACCGCGCCATAAGCACGGATAGTTTCAAATTTGTTTAATGCTTTTACATCACCGTTTATAGATCCCTGTAACTCAGTACCTAAATACCCTAGCGCCTCGGCGTTTAGGAAAATAGTGGGAATACCTGCATTGATCATAGTGACTTTAAAATCACCAACATTGGGAACATGCAAATCATCAACTAGGTTGCCAGTAGGAAACATAGCTTCATTCCCGTCAACGGGGGCAACAAATTCGACTTTTATTTCGGCTGCTGGAAAAGTAACACCATCCAGTTCAAAGTCGCCAGTTTCTTGTACTTGACCATCAGTAATAGTCACATGAGCAATAATAGTTTTATTAATGTTAGCTTGCCAAATACGCACAATACATATGCCATTCTCAGGAATACGACTGGCATCAACCAATGCATTACTTATTGCAAACGAACCAACGGCGGCGGTTAAATTCCCACAATTTCCACTCCAGTCTACAAAGGGCTTATCAATAGACACTTGACCAAATAGATAATCTACATCGTGATCAGCTTGAGTACTTTTAGACAGTATGACAGTTTTACTGGTGCTTGAAGTCGCCCCGCCCATTCCATCTGTTTGTTTACCATAGGGATCAGGGCTGCCAATCATTCTAAGTAATAAATTATCTCTGGCTTCACCAGATATCTGCGCAGATGCGGGTAAATCAGTCATTTTAAAAAAGACACCTTTGCTGGTACCGCCGCGCATATATGTAGCAGCAACACTTATTTGTGGTTTATGGTTCATTAATTTATGTCCTTTTTAGTTAATACTCTTTATGCCACTGTAGACTCAAGAAAGTCTTGTGCAAAACGTTGCAGTACACCGCCAGCTTCATAAATTCGTACTTCCTCTGCTGTATCTAAGCGACATGTCATTGGGACTTGGATTTGCTCACCATTTGTTCGGACAATATTTAGGGCTATGGTGGCACTCACGCCATAGTTACCTAATACATCGTAGGTTTCAGTACCGTCGATGCCTAAAGTATGACGTGTGGTTCCAGATTTAAATTCAAGAGGTAATACCCCCATACCGACTAGGTTAGTGCGGTGAATACGCTCAAAACTTTCCGCGGCTATAACTTCAACTCCCGCTAAACGCACCCCTTTTGCGGCCCAATCTCTAGAAGAGCCTTGACCATAATCAGCACCCGCCACAATGATCAGCGGTTGTTTGCGCTGCATATAGGTTTCGATAGTTTCCCACATACGCATAACCTTGCCTTCAGGCTCTAGTCTGGCAAACGAACCTGGTTTTGTTTCACCATTTTCCAATACCATTTCATTTAACAATTTGGGATTAGCAAAGGTTGCTCTTTGAGCCGTGAGGTGATCGCCCCTGTGCGTGGCGTAGGAGTTAAAATCTACTTCAGGCAAACCCATCTTATGTAAGTACTCTCCGGCAGCACTGTCTAACATAATGGCATTAGACGGTGATAAATGGTCGGTAGTAATATTGTCACCTAAAACCGCTAAAGGCCTCATTCCTTTCATGGTGCGCTCTCCAGCAAGAGCACCTTCCCAGTATGGTGGCCTTCGGATATAGGTGCTCTGAGAACGCCAATCGTATAAAGGACTCTCAGCAGGTTCGAACGAACCTAAATCAAACATAGGAGCGTATACTTTTTTAAATTGCTCAGGCTTAACAAACTCAGATACGATGGCATCAATTTGTTCGTCACTTGGCCAGATATCTTTTAAGGTAATAGCATGACCATTTTTATCATAACCTAGGGCGTCTTTTTCAATATCAAAACGCATCGTGCCGGCGATAGCATAAGCGACAACTAACGGTGGCGACGCTAAAAATGCCTGCTTGGCGTATGGATGGATACGCCCATCAAAATTTCGGTTACCCGATAAAACCGCAGTGGTATATAAGTCACGGTCCAATGCTTCTTTTTGAATATCAGGATCAAGCGCACCACTCATGCCGTTGCAGGTGGTACATGCGTATCCAACAATACCGAAACCTAACTTTTCCATTTCAGGTAATAAACCTGACTCTTCTAGATAGTACTTGGCTACTTTTGAGCCCGGTGCAAATGACGATTTCACCCAAGGTTTTCTTAATAGACCTAATTCATTGGCTTTTTTAGCAATTAAACCTGCTGCTACAACGTTGCGTGGATTACTGGTGTTAGTACAACTGGTAATAGCAGCAATAATAACTGCACCATCAGGCATTTGACCTTCTTTTTGCTCCACAGCATAGGCAATACCTTTTGAAGCTAAGTCGGCTGTAGCAAGGCGACGATGTGGGCTAGAGGGACCAGCCATATTGCGGCCTACAGATGATAAATCGAACTCTAATACACGTTCATATTCAGCATCTATTAAGTCATCTGCCCAAAGGCCAGTATGTTTAGCATAGGTTTCAACTAATGCTACTTGCTCTGGCTCTCGGCCAGTGATTTTTAAATAATCAATAGTTTGTTTATCGATATAAAACATGCCCGCAGACGCACCGTATTCAGGTGTCATATTTGAAATAGTAGCACGGTCGCCAATGGTTAAATTAGCTGCGCCTTCGCCATAAAATTCAAGATATGCTGAAACAACTTTAGCGTTCCGCAAAAATTCAGTGATGGCCAACACAATATCGGTTGCCGTAATACCAGGCTGGCGTTTTCCGTTTAACCTAACGCCAACAATATCAGGTAAGCGCATCATGGAGGGCCGACCAAGCATAACCGTTTCTGCTTCTAAGCCTCCCACACCGATAGCAATAACACCTAAAGCATCAACATGGGGAGTATGGCTGTCTGTACCTACACAGGTATCAGGGAACGCTACGCCATCTCTTAATTGGATAACCGGTGACATTTTTTCAAGGTTTATTTGATGCATGATACCGTTGCCAGCGGGGATAACATCCACATTTTTAAACGCTGTTTTGGTCCATTCAATAAAATGAAAGCGGTCCTCGTTGCGTCTGTCTTCTATCGCTCTGTTTTTATCAAAAGCGCTGGGATCATCTCCATCATGTTCGACAGCCAATGAGTGATCGACAATTAATTGGGTCGGCACTACTGGGTTAACTTTCGACGGGTCACCCCCCTGCTCGGCTATCGCATCGCGTAAGCCTGCCAAATCGACAAGAGCGGTTTGCCCTAAAATATCATGACAAACAACACGTGCTGGATACCAAGGAAAATCCAACTCTTGTTTACGATAGATAATCTGTTTTAGGCAATCAATGAGTATATCTGGTGCGCATTTACGCACCAGTTGTTCTGCTAAAACACGAGACGTATAAGGTAATTTAGCATAAGCACCTTGGTGAATAGCTTCAACTGCAGCGCGTGTATCAAAATAATCAATATTGGTTCCAGCTATTGTGTAACCGGGAAGGGGTTTGCGATATTCGTAATTCATGTTTAGGTCCACAGAATAGATAAGAAGAGTCAGGCCGATTGCTATCGGCCTGTAATTAGGAGGCTTTTAGCGTTGGCTAATGGCCGTTACTTTTCTTGGCTCAGCACCTATATAATCAGCACTTGGGCGAATGATACGGTTGTTTAAACGCTGCTCCATAATGTGGGCAGCCCAACCTGTTAAACGCGAACAAACAAAGATAGGTGTGAATAATTTAGTCGGAATACCCATAAAGTGATAAGCCGAGGCATGGAAAAAGTCAGCATTACAGAATAATTTCTTTGTATCCCACATAAATTCTTCACAGGCCACTGAAATATCATAGAGTGAACTATCACCAAACTCTTGTCCGAGTTTTTCAGACCAAGCTTTAATTATCACGTTGCGAGGATCTGAATCACTGTAGATAGCGTGGCCAAATCCCATTATTTTGTCTTTACGAGCTAACATTGCGGCCATCTGCACTTTTGCATCAGCAGGTGAGCTAAACTTCTGGATCATATCCATTGCCGCTTCGTTTGCTCCCCCATGCAGCGGGCCGCGAAGTGAACCAATCGCACCGGTTACACAAGAGTACATATCCGATAAAGTAGAGGCGCATACTCGGGCAGTGAAAGTTGAAGCATTAAATTCATGCTCAGCATATAAAATAAGTGATACATCCATCACTTTTCTATGCAGTTTAGAGGGCGTGTCACCGGTTAAAAGCTTTAAGAAATGACCACCAATCGAATCCTCATCAGTGACACAATCAATTTCTACACCATCATGACTATATTTGTACCAATAACACATGATGGCTGGAAAAGTGGCAAGCAACCTATTTGAGGCTTTGTTTTGCTCACTAAAGTCAACTTCAGATTCAAGGTTGCCTAAAAATGAACAACCAGTTCGCATTACATCCATTGGATGAGCGTCTGCTGGTATCATTTTTAATACTTCTTTTAATGCTTGAGGCAAGTCACGCTGGGACATTAATTCTGATTTATAGCTATTTAATTCTGCTTGATTGGGCAGTTCGCCGTTAAATAATAAATAAGCCACTTCTTCAAAGGTTGCGTTATCCGCTAAATCTGACACATCATAACCACAATAGGTAAGGCCCGAACCTGATTTTCCTACTGTACACAGTTTAGTTTGACCAGCACTTTGGCCCCGCAGACCGGCACCACTAAGTTTTTTTTCAGCCATAATTTATTCCAACTTATATAATGTAAACCCTTGCTCTTGTAACATTTAAGGGTTTTAGAGTTTATAATTATTCCTAAATGTAAGATGCATATAAAAGTGCATGCAATTACTTGTTTTTACCTTCAGAAAATAGCGAGTCAAGTTTCTGTTCATATGCGTGATAGCCTAAATAGTCATACAATTCCATGCGTGTTTGCATGCTGTCAACTACCGCTTTTTGATCACCATTGGTCAAAATAGATTGATAAACATTTTCAGCTGCTTTATTCATCGCTCTAAATGCACTGAGTGGATAAAGCACCATATCTGCGCCCCACTCGCCTAACTCTGACTTATTCCATAGTTCAGTTTGACCAAATTCTGTAATATTAGCCAAAATTGGCACATCTAACGCGTCAGAAAATGCACGGTAGTGTGCTTCTGTTTTAACCGCTTCAGCAAAAATACCGTCAGCTCCAGCTGCTGCGTAGGCCTTAGCTCTTTTAATAGAAGCTTCTAAGCCTTCTTGAGCAAAAGAATCAGTTCGAGCCATAATGAAAAAATCAGGATCGATACGAGCATCAACGGCAGCCTTGATCCGGTCAACCATCTCTTCAGTGGAGACAATTTCTTTATTTGGGCGATGCCCACAGCGCTTTTGCGCCACTTGGTCTTCCATATGCACCGCTGCAGCACCGGCTTTTTCCATATCACGAATAGTTTTAGCGATATTAAAAGCCCCACCCCACCCTGTATCGATATCGATTAATAAAGGTAGGTCACAAGCTGCAGTGATACGCTGCACATCCACTAAAACATCGTTCAAAGAGGTCAAACCTAAATCAGGTAAGCCATAGGACGCATTCGCCACACCGCCACCTGATAAATAGATAGCCTGATGACCAATTTGTTTAGCCATCATCGCTGTATACGCGTTAATAGTGCCAACAATTTGTAAAGGGTGATTGTCTTTAAGGGCTTGACGAAATCGTTGTCCGGGAGTTTTCATAGAGTATTCATCCTTTTTTCGACGTTTTTACGTGATGCTGAAATATGCCGACGCATAAGTATTTCAGCTAATTCGCCATCTTTATCTTCGATGGCTTGAATAATGTGATGATGTTCAGAAAATGCTCTTTTAGCTCGGGGACTGGCCATACCAAATTGATAACGATACATGCGCACCAGATAGTACAATTCTTCACATAGCAGGCGTATCAGTAATTTGTTACCGCTACCCATGACAATGCAAAAATGAAAATCTAAGTCACCCTCTTCTTGAATGTAGGCCTGCCCTTGCTGCAATGACTTGTACTGATTGTGTACTTCGAGTAGGTGTTTTAAATCTTGAATTTGTTGTGACGTCATATTTTGTGCAGCTAATCGGCACGCCATACCTTCTAAAGATTCTCTGACTCGAAAAATTTCAAGTAACTGCTCAGTTGACAATGTCACCACGCGATAACCAATATTAGCTTTACGCTCAAGCAGGCCGCAGCCTTCTAAACGTGATAACGCATCGCGTAATGTACTTCGGCTAATTTCGTAATATTTGGCAAGTTCTGGTTCGCTTAACTTAGAGCCGGTTGATATATCACCCTCAACAATACGCTGGCGCAGATCAGTAAATACTGCATCAGCCCGAGTGATACTAGTGGGTAAATTATTTAATATTTGCAATTGAAAATTGTCGACAATAAATTAACATGCACTTATCTTATAGCTTTTATATAAAATAACAAGATTCAACTGTCGACAATTGCCCGTTATCGTAAAATCCATTACTTTATTCGAGTACTGCTTTTAAACTAGAAACACAATAATCAACATTCTTTTGACTTGAACTACAGCCCATCAAACCAATTCGCCAGACTTTGCCAGCCAATTCGCCTAAACCAGCGCCAATTTCCAGATTAAAATCATTTAGCAACCTATTACGCACCTCTGTATCATTAACGCCACTAGGAATTCGTACCATATTCAATTGTGGTAAACGATAGTCTTTTTCAACAACAAACACTAACCCGAGCTTTTCCAATCCGGATTTTAAACTAAGATGGTTTTGATCGTGTCTTGCATGGGTATTTTGCAGTCCTTCTTTATACAAAATTAGCAGGGATTCATGCAAGGCATAGATACTATTGACAGGTGCGGTATGATGATAAGCCCGCTTGGCATCTTTTTCCTGGCTTCCCCCCCTTCCCCAGTAACCCATCACCAAGTCCATATCTAAAAACCAGCTTTGCACCGGATTTTTACGCTGTTTAATAACTTTGATGGCCCTGTCACTGAAAGAGACAGGGGATAAGCCTGGAACACAAGACAGGCATTTTTGTGTGCCTGAATAGATAGCATCGATCTGCCAATCATCTACTTTTAATTCACTACCTCCTAAGGATGTCACAGCATCAACAATGCTAAGACAGTCAAACTCTTTAGCTAGTTGGCACAATGCCTTGGCATCATTTAACACACCTGTTGAGGTTTCTGCATGGACAAAGGCTAAGGCCTTAACATCAGGATTAGCTTGCAGTGTTTCTCTCACTTTATTCAAATCTGTGGGTTCACCCCATCTATCTTGCACCATAATCGCATGTCCACCACAGCGCTGGACATTTTGCTGCATACGACCACCAAACACCCCATTTTGGCACACAATAACTTTATCGCCCGGCTCAACTAGGTTAACAAAAACAGACTCCATGCCCGCAGAACCCGGCGCCGAAATTGGCATAGTTAAGGTGTTATTAGTTTGAAATGCGAACTGTAATAACTGTTTTACTTCATCCATTAAATCAACAAACTTTGGATCTAAATGGCCAATAGTAGGCCTAGCCAACGCTTCAAGAATTTGTGGGTATACGTCTGAAGGGCCGGGTCCCATGAGTACACGTGAAGGGGGTATAAAAGAAGAAAATGATGATAATAATTGAGACATATGTATTCCATACTAAAATAAACTGACTTATTAATCTTTACAGTATTAACACTTCCCTACAAGACAAGCATAGCGAGCATAAACAACAAAAATACTCATTTATCTACACATTTCTGTGTTGAATAAAGAGTTAACTATTAAGATATTATTTTCCGGCGAAAAAAAATAACGTTTAAAGTTGTTTATTTTTCACACAAATCTGTTCTGTTGTTAATCACCAAGTTTAATGAATTTAATATTAAGGAGGATGTTTCGTTTAACGCACGGCTCTGGCAAAGAGCCATTCCCCTGAGCCCAAACTAGTGATAGTTTTGGTTTTTTATGTTGAGGTTCAACATGACTTTAATTGTGTTGAAAATCTTTTAGCATTATCAACATAATGCTGAGCCGATTGTTCAAGCATTTTTTGCTGATGTTCAGGAATAGCTTTAATTATTTTAGCAGGCGACCCCATCACTAATGAACCATCAGGTATCTGCATGTTCTCGGTAATTAAGCTGTTAGCACCTATGACACAATACCGACCAATTTTTGCGCCGTTTAACACCACAGTATTGATCCCAATTAAGCTGTAATCCCCTATCTCACAACCATGCAACATCACTTTATGACCAATAGTGACACCTTTTCCAATCGTTAAAGGTACACCAACATCAGTGTGCAATACTGAACCATCTTGGACGTTGCTGTTTTCACCAATTGTGATGACATCACAGTCACCGCGCACCACTGCATTAAACCAAACACTGGTGTTTTTTTGTAACACAACTTTACCAATTACATCAGCACTTGGCGCTATAAATACACCGTCTGCAACATAAACATGATCATCTCCCAAAGAATAAATCATTTTTTATCTCCTATTTGACGCAATAAACCCTCTTGCATGGTTGAAGCAACTAACTTACCTTCACGATTAAAAAATTGGCCTCTAACTAATCCTCTGGCACCACCGGAAAAAGGACTTTCAGCACAATACAATAACCACTCATCGAAATCGAAAGGATGATGAAACCACATAGAATGATCAATAGTTGCCATACGAAGATTTCTATCTCTATTTGTCACACCGTGGGGGTGAAGTGCGGTAGATAAGAAATGATAGTCAGATGCGTATGCCAGCATCACTTGATTAAGATTGATATTACCAGACAGTACCTCTTGAGCCTTCATCCAAATATAGCGTTTTGGCTCTCGTACTATTGCTTTAGCAGGATCAACAAAGTCAACGGTGCGCATATCAATGGGTTTGTGGTAACCGATACTTTCGCACATACGATCAGGCATATCCTTAGTGTTACCAAACACTTTGATATCTGACTCAATATCTTCCGGTGGCGATACATTAGGCATGTCAGCATATTGGTGGCTGAAGCCATTTTCAGGTGTTTGAAAAGATGCAGTCATGGAAAAAATGTTTCTACCGTTTTGAATGGCTTTCACTCTTCTGGTTGAGAAACTGCGACCATCGCGCACATTTTCCACATCAAATATCACAGGTTTATTTGCATCACCGGGTAGCAAAAAATAACTATGGAATGAATGGGTAATCCGCTCTTCTGGCAAAGTGAGCTGCGCGGCGGCAAGCCCCTGACCTAATACCTGCCCTCCAAATAGTGCCCGGTAACCTAAATCCCAACTCTGTCCACGGAATAAACCTTCTTCAAGTTTATCTAAAGTTAACAGCTCTACTAATTTGACTTCTGACATAAGCTCTCTTTTTTTCTTTCATCACTTTATTCTTTCATCTATCACACTATGGTAATTACCTTATAGTGTGTTGATACGGATCCCTAGGGTAAAATTTATCAGGTAATTGACCTTGAAGGGTAAAAAATCGCGTATCTTTAAATGGCAACTTCATAAAACCTGATATTCCAAGCCCTGCAATTGTAGGTATAAGATCAATGACATCTTTTAATAAGCTTTTAAACTCCAATTCAAAACCATGATTTAGCAGCTTGTAATCACTGTGTATTTTGAGGTGTGTAGGTAATGATTCAAAAATGATACAGCCCGTATGGTGAATACTATTTAATTGCCTGATTACAGCCATTAATTGATGAGGCAGGATTAATAATTCGTCTGGGTCATCACCGTCTTCAAAATACGAATGCATACGGCTGTCGTGCTCAGTGAGTGATACTGCACTCAATTCATAGGGAATTTGCATGGCTTTGACAGGTTTAAATGCACTGGTTTCGTCACTTCGTTCTAAGTGCAAAGTATCTCGGGCGTTGAACATACAACACTTAAAAACACCTATCCGTTTGATGGCTCTAGCAAAATGTACGACATTATTAAGAGACGCTTCAAAAGACTTTTTTAAAGTTGCATCATACAAATTCAGGCTAGAATCTATAAATACACCGGTTTCTTCCCACCTTACTGCTAATCCACCTACAACAGGATACTTACCTAAGCGGCTGACTGCAGCTACAAAGGCTTTTTCTGTATCGCCCATACCTTGCATATAGTTTTTATAATAACGATCAAATTGAGCATCATCGATGTATTTAAGTTCTTGCTCTCCTAAGGCTTCTATTCGTAAAAATGACTTGCGTGAGCTATAAACCACAGAGTCGATTTCTTTGTTGTAAGGGCTTAACCTAGTGGGTATCAGCGAAATATGCTGAGGATGTATATTTTTATTCAACACCAAATTTTTCATAAATTGCATGTTATTAATGAAATAGTCACCACCTTGACGACGTATCGTTGGCGAATCGCTCATCATCGCGGTTAATGTTTTAGCAAGTTGATAAGGCAAGCCAAGGGAATTTGGGCTAATAACGTTATGCCCAAAACGGCTCGATTGACCTGAAGCCAATGCGTACAAAGTACTGGCCAAACCTTGTTCATCAAAACGCACTGAAGACAAACCACCATTGAGTTGATCTTCACCGATAAAATACACATCTCCTAAGCGCGCGTTGGTTTGCTGCATATCACTTGACATTAAGTCCATCACATTATTACCAACAAACTGCCCTTGTTGATCGATTTGAGCAAAAACAGAAGAGCCCCAGTCTATTAGACCCACTGTTTCGCTGGCTTCATCAAACACAATATTTGAAGGTTTAATATCGCCATGAACTATAGGTTTAGTTTGGCCTTGTTGTTTATGCTCACGTAAATACAATAAAATATCAGCCAGTTGGGCCGCTATATTAATAACCAAACGCACTGACAATGGACCGTATTTAAGGGAGATTTTTTCGAAGTCTTCGCCTTTAGCTCTTTCCATAACCAAAACAGATTGTTTTTGGATGCGCTGATATTCGATAAGCTTTGGCACCCGAGGATGATTAACCAAGCTCAGCATATAAGCTTCTTCTTCAAATCTGTCTTGAACGTGTTGCGGTAAATTTATCCGAGAAAACTTAAACACCTGTTGTTGAGGCTTTTCAATGATTTCAGGATCCTTTGACCTTAGATCATTTTTAGAAATGCTTTTAGAGACGGCTCCTGAAGAGGTTCCCGCAAAAGCAAAACCAAAAGCACCTTTGCCTATCAATTCAATGTCTTTATAACCAAGTAACTGCAGCTGATCAGTGCACAACTTAAACCAATCTTTTAGTTTTTTAGCATCCTTGTGAGACAGCAAATAAATAGACTGTTCATCAGGGATATAAAAGTGTTTTATGTTTGCGGGTGTCAACATCTCGTTTTTACCTATTATTCCTCAATTAGCCAATCAACTGAGAACGAGGCGCTATCATTTTGAGCCATTAACGGTGTTAGCTCTTGCAAGTTTTCTATAATTTGCTTATCAAGTTGCCAAGGGGCATTAATGATAAGCATACCAGAGCCATACATGCCCCCAGCTTCACCACTGCCAGTTACGCATAGCTCAACTTTAAGTATATTTTTAAAAGAATGTTGCGCTAAGTTTTCCAACATAGCTTCACTTTTACCTTTTTTACTTCCGCTGCTTTCAAAGGTTGTGTTCGACGCCTTTCTATCACTAATTAACGGATACCAAATCGCATAAATAGCCGAATTCCATTTTTTATAGGCGGTTATTACGGTATCGACTACTTGTTGATATTCACCCGCCACTTCATAAGAAGGGTCGATAAGCACCATACCCCGAGGCATACTAGGTGGTGTTAAACCTAACAACCCCTCATATCCATCTCTGTGATGAATTACGATATTTTTACCACCAAGATTACTTTTTAAATTGAGTATTTCCTGATTGTGCCATTCCATCAATATCAATTTATCCTGAGGACGCAACATAGATTTAGCAATTTCTGGCGAACCAGGATATTGGTTAAATTCTTTATATGCATGCACTAAAGACAAATAATTGCTCAGTGCTTCATTTTGCACAGAATGACCAGTCAGACGTTCAATGCCGTTCTTAAACTCATTGGTTTTAAGGGACTCTTCTGAGTTTAATTGATACACCCCTGCACCACTGTGAGTATCAAAATAACAAAAACCTTTATCTTTACTTTTAAGCTTGTCGATCAATAACATCTGACAAAGGTGCTTTAAAACATCCCCATGATTACCTGCATGAAAACTGTGACGATAACTTAACAAGTTTAGGTTCCTTGAATAATGTGAATAATGTGAAAAGTTCGAATATTTTACTTCTAAGGTTTAATTCTAATGTAATTTATCAATCGGCTCAGAACATTTAAACCAGTTTTGATGTGCGTTTTTGGGTGCTGTGGTAGCTTGCCATTTTGCATAATTAGAGTTCCATAATTCTTTTAAGTCAGGATTACGTCCCTCATCTGCCCATTTATGTTCAGCCTTACGTTGACTCTCGTTATTTGCATCTTTTTGTTTATGCCATTGTTGGACTTGTTGCATAGAGTTAGGAACGTCTTGCATATCACGGATTTCCAGTTGCATATCATTAAGCAAAGCTAGAGGATAAAGCATCATACGGCATATAGGTTCACCGGCTTTAAATTTAACGGTTTTATTTGGTTCGGTCAGCAGCCAATTCATTATGAATGGAAAAGGTAACCAATCGGAGCGAATAAATGCATCTAAAAGCACTGCAATACTTTTATCTTGATTTCCAGGTCCGCTAATTAGAAAGCCGTAATCCGGTGGGGTACGAAATAAAAATGGGATGTACCAAGTCACATTGCCAGAACCAAAGTGGAGTATAGGATTTAATGGATCTTTATGAGGGGTTTTTATATTCAGCTGAACACCATTCTCTAGTCCTGTCCAAGAAATTTCAGCATCAACAGGATTTAATACCTCCCAACCCACACTGTTTGCTGCAGTAAGAAGTATGCAACGATAAGCATATCGAGCTGGCGTATTATGCATCCAGTCTCGGGTTATTTTGCAGGGCCTAATTGACTGAGTTACATCTTTTTTTACGCCTGGTATTACGTTAGCTATAAGTCGATCATTTGGGACAACTTTAGGGCTTGTCATATTCACTAAATTCTGTGATTTTTCTGAATAAAGAGTCCCACAACTTTGCTTAAATTGCACCCGTGATTACGATTAAATGGTGTTAAATAACATTTAACACCAAAAAATAAATTATTTGATTTTGGCTAACATATACAGTGGATTTTCTAAGTAGCTTTTCCATAAGTTATTAAACCTCACCATAGTCGCCCCATCAATAATTCGATGATCACCAGACCAGCTGACTTGCATAATATTAACCGCTATTACTTGATCGTTTTCATCAAATCTAGGTAAACGTTGTATTTTACCTAATGCCACTATCGCTGATTCAGGAGCATTAATAACAGGGGTAGAAACGGTTCCTCCTAGTACACCTATATTTGAAATGCTGATGGTGCCGCCTTTTAAGTCTGTATTCTTCAACTTTCCTTCGCGGGCAAGACTGACTAGCTCATTAGCTTTTTGAGCGATTTCAAATAATGAAAGCCTCTGAACCCCCTTAATATTTGGCACAACTAGACCATTTTTAGAATCCACTGCTATACCAATATTATGATCGTCAAAATAAGTAATTTCTGAACAGTCTTGATTAACCTGACTGTTGATAATGGGGAATTGCTCTAACGCTAGGGACATCGCTTTGATAAAGAATGGCATAAAACTGAGTTTTACCCCTTCTCCCTCAAATATCTCTTTTAACTGAGATCTAGCGTCAATTAATTTATCCAGTTGTATTTCTTCACTCACACTAAAATGTGGCACAGTAAAAACTGAATGTATCATATGTTTTGCCATTGCTGCCTGTATGCCGCGAATAGGTTCTACCCGTTTTCCGCCTATTAACACTGGAGTGATTGCAACAGGTTGAACAGCTAGCGGCGAAGCCGCACTAAGATCGTCTTTTAACACTCGGCCTTTATCACCACTGCCAGCGACCTGCGATAAGTCAATTTCTAATTCTCTAGCTAAACGTCTTACAGCTGGGCTGGCTAAAGCTTTGCCTGAGGCTTTAGAGTCAATGTCTTTTGTATCAGAGTCTGTATCAGTTTGCTTGGACGTTGACCCGCTATTAGCTGTGATCGCCTCAAGATTTTGTACTTCTGTGATAGTTTCTGCACTTATTTCCGTCGTTGTTGCTGGCGACACTTGCTGGGAAGCATCATCTTCAATAACCTGCATAGCAAACAAAGGTGAATGCACTTTTGCAATATTACCTTCAGCATAATACAACTTAGACACCACACCACTATACTTGGACGGGATTTCTACTAGTGCTTTGTCTGTCATTACTTCGACCACGGCTTGGTCTTCAAGAATAGTTTGGCCTTCAGCGACTAACCACTTGACCACTTCGCATTCTACAATGCCTTCGCCAATATCAGGCAGAATAAAATCTTGCATAATTTGCTCCTTAAATTGAGCTAAAAGTTGAGTTAATAATTAACCTAAAAATTAAATCTAGAAATTGACGCTACGTTTTATTGCTTCAAAAGTTTTTAGATGATCAGGCATATATTCTTTTTCATGTGCCAACGGGTATGGTGTATCTAGTCCGCACACGCGGCAAATAGGCGACTCAAGGTTAAGAAAACATCTTTCTTGGACACTGGCTGCTATTTCACTAGCAAACCCAGCTGTTAAGGGGGCTTCGTGGTTGATTAACAGCCGTCCTGTTTTTTCAACTGAACTGCATACTGTCTCAATATCCCAAGGTAATATGCTCGCCAAGTCAATTACCTCACAAGAGATACCTTTTTCTTCTGCCATAGCTGCGGCTTTTTCTATGATTTCAACCTGCGCTCCCCAAGCTAATAATGTGATATCAGAGCCTGCTTTAACAATATCAGCTTTGCCAAGAGGTAACTGGTAATCCTCTTCAGGCACTTCGCCGACTGAAGCACGATATAAACGTTTTGGTTCCATAAATAATACTGGATTGTCATCACGAATTGACTCAAGTAATAGGCCTTTCGCCTGATAAGGATTACGAGGGATAACCACTTTCATACAGGGTATATGCGCAAAAAATGCCTCAGGGGACTGAGAATGATAAAGCCCACCTGCTATGCCACCGCCATAAGGTGTTCTTATAGTCAATGTGCCACATGAAAACTGACCGCCAGAACGATAACGAAACTTAGATGTTTCATTCACAATTTGATCAAAGGCGGGAAAAATATAATCAGCGAATTGAATTTCAGCAACCGGCACAGAGCCTTGAGAGGCAAGACCAGTGGCAAAACCGATTATGCCTTGTTCAGTTAAAGGTGTATTAAAACATCGGCCTTTGCCAAATTGTTGCTGAAGGTTACTAGTGGCTCTAAACACCCCGCCAAATTGACCAACGTCTTCACCAAACACCATCACTTTTTCGTCATCATTCATGGCGGTTATCAGCGCATTATTAACAGCCTGCAACATATTCATAGTCGCCATGTTATGACCTCCCTGAGGTTTTAGGATACGCTTGTGGATACATATCAATATGGGTTTTTAATTCAGCTAATTGGGCCTTTAAATGCCATGGAGGAATGTCGTAAACATCTTCAATAATTTGTTCTATTGGACATATCGGCACTTGTTCGGCAATTTTAAGGGCTTGTAAAACGTCTTGTCTTGTTTGCTCAATAAATGCTAAGTTTTGAGGTTCATCTAACCAGTCTTTTGATTGCATCCATGTTTTAAATCGAGCGATGGGATCTTTTGCCTCCCAACGTTGTTCTTCTTCTTTTGAGCGGTAACTTGAAGGATCATCAGATGTAGAGTGCGCGGCTAATCTATATGTCATCGCTTCTATAAGCACCGGGCATTGATGTTCCAATGCTATTTCTCTGGCTTTTTGAGTCGCTGTATAAACGGCCAATACATCATTACCGTCTACTCGTATTGTTTTCACTCCATAACCTATACCTCTTGAGGCAATGCCATCACCTTTAAACTGTTCATCTGAAGGCGTTGAAATGGCATAGCCATTATTGCGACAAAAGAAAATAGCCGGACAATTAAGTACTGCAGCCATGTTAAGTCCAGCGTGAAAATCGCCTTCAGATGCTGCCCCTTCTCCAAAATAGCAAATGGTCACAGCTTCTAGGCCAGCCATTTTTTGTCCGTAGGCATAACCACTGGCTTGGGGTATTTGTGTACCTAAAGGGGAAGAGATAGTCATAAAATTAAGGGCTTTAGAACCATAATGAATAGGCATCTGCCTACCTTTGTTCAGCTCGTTTTGATTACTGAACATTTGATCCATAAATTCTTTACTTGAAAAGCCTCGATAAGCCAGTGCACCTTGTTCTCGGTATTGCGACATGATCATATCTTGTGGTTCAAGTGCTGCAGCACTAGCAACGGTTGACGCCTCTTCGCCGGTACAGGCTAGATAAAAACTAATTCTACCTTGGCGTTGTGCTGCTACCATTCTTTCATCTAACACCCTGATATATTGCATTGTTTGTAGGATTTTAATGGAAGATTGTTGAGTGATTTTTGGCAATTCTACTTTTGAGTGCAGCGAGCCGTCTGGTTTTAAAACTTGTAGCATTGGAATATCAATCAGGCCATTTTCAATAATGTTTACCTGATGGACGAGCCTTATATTAGCTAAATGGTTTCTATCTTTCATTTATCAACCTATGACAAAAACAAACCAAATTAATAGGTTTGTTTATAAATTGTGATCATGATGTTAATGCTAGATGAGTATTGAAGTTAAGACGTTGCCAATTAAAGCTAATTGAATATGTTAAATGGAATGAAACTGTTGAATAAAGTTAATAAAGGTGAGGTTTATCCTAGTAAGTAGCCGTAGCCTTTCTGAGTACACCTCATCAACTCAATACTATTGAGAAATATATCCAATTACATGGTTATATAATCTTTAATCCGTTTGTAAACAGATAGCTGTTGTCATTACAATTAATGCGTATGAATTTTACCAACAATGTTTTATTAACTTAATCGGTTGAAATATTATCCGATGTAAAGAGTTGCAGGTGTTGCAAATAATGTTGGCTAGGGCTGACAACCTTTTGATGTATTGCCTTTCTGACCTGAACATTGCTTAATGTTTTGATGGGATTGTTTAATTTGGTTTCATCTAAGCAAGCTTGATCCCACTGAATGTCACAAAAATATAATAAAGATCTGATGGTCGCTTCTTTATCGTCAATAAGTTGTTCATAGGTCAGGTCATAGATAAAATCTGGGAGTAGTTCTCTCCAGTGCGCCATTAAGTCTACATAAAACTTATTATATTGTTTAAATTCATCCAAAGAACAAAAATAAGGTTCATTTTCTTGAAAATAATTTTTATACAAGGAGATAGCCACATCTGGTAAATGTCGATGCAGATGTATAACTTTGGCGTTAGGAAACAATTTATAAATTAAACCAATTGATTGAAAATTAGCAGGTAATTTATCAACAACGTAATGTGTCCCTTCAGCATGAGCGTTTAGTTTTTGTAAATATATTTTAGCTGCATCATTCAATTGTGTTTTTGATAAGTTGAGCATGGACTTAGGATAATGATGTTGTGTTTGACTAAACAAATAATCATTCACTTCCCTACTTAAATAAGGTAATTCTCCTGCCCCAGATATTTCTGCATGCCTAGACAATATCTGTTCCAATAAAGTAGAACCTGATCTGGGTAAGCCAATAACAAAAATCGGTACAGTTTCACTACTTCTCATATCTCTTTTTTTAGATAGCAGTGAGGTTGTAGCTGTTAATTTAACGTCACGGTAAAAGTTAGTTAACTCAAAGGTTTTGAAAGAACACTGTGCCAATTGCAACCTGTTCGCTTTTTCAAAATATTGCCAAGCTTTTGCATAGTCCTGCATATCATCTAAAATTTTACCCAAAGCATAATTGAGTATTATTTGCTGCTGATCATCAAGTTCATTGTTATCTAGTCTAGATTGTATTAAGGCAAAGTCTTGATCTTTATGGGTAAATAATTTTAAGCGTGTTATGTCATGAAGTGCATAAGACACTATGGAATCCTTCCCAAATTTAATTACTTTGCGAAATGTCTGTTCAGCTTGTTTAAAATCGCCGAACATTAACTGCTGTTGGGCTAATTGATAAAGCATTGGGGCTAAGGTTGGAAATACTTTTTGACCATACTCCAATACAGTCAACCCATCCTGCTCACTGCCAGCTTCATTAAAAGCGTTAGCTAAGTAAATAAGCGGCAAGGACTCATTGGGTAATAAATGACAGGCCTTTTTTAATAAAGTAATGGCCCTAACTGGCATATTTGCTATTAGGGCAAGCTTACCAAGCCCCCGGTAAGCTTGCCCATTGTTAGGGTCATGATGAAGTAACTTAATATAGTGTTTTTCTGCTTCAGCATAGCGGCCTTCTCTAACAAGTGTGTCGGCCTGTGTGAAATCTGACAATTATATTCTCTCATGAGTAAAATGTTGATTATCTTGAAAAAAATCCTTGATGATAGACAATGCTTTCTAATAAGTTATTTCTACTTATTAATTATAGTTATCTTTTATGAAATACAAGCCTTGATTATAATCAGAAGGTCCACTTTTATAAAAAGCAGAACTCATTGCACCAATTGAATGTGATGACACTTTTGTATTTTTGGTTTTTAAAGAGGTTATTGGCATTGGCAGATATATTTGCAACTCATTGACGAAGTAAGTTACCTGAAAATCAACAGTAATGAATGATTCATCTAATGTGTTCAAGCCACCTGTGGCAAGAGCATTTGAGTGAACGGCAAAGGTACTGGATGAGCTATCACCTTAGTAAGACTCACATTGTTCTACTAAAAAAAACCACTCGTTTTTAGGCGAGTGGCTTAGTTAGTTAGTTACTTAGTTACTTAGTAAACGTATCGAGCTTCTACGTACCAAGTACCACCATTAAAACCAAATGGGCTTGCCTCTGAAAATTGTTGACCCAAAGAACCGGCACTTGGATTTTCTTGAGGATAAGTATCTAAAAGGTTATCTACGCCGACTATAAACTCAAGTTGGTCGCTGTATTGATAAGCCACTTGTGCATCAATTAATACTTCTGCATCAATATTGTCTACACCATTGCCAATATCATCCCATTCTCCAAAATAATTGGCACGTAACAATGTTCTGAAATTGCCAAAAGTATGATTCCAAGAAACATTGGCTCGGAAATTGGGTAGCAAATCTTCTAGAGCTCTGACTCGTGTAGCACCAATAGGATTAACCGTACCAACACTATCTACTTCTGTTTTATTATAGTTAGCAGCAATCGTAATACCCGACTCGCCTCCCATTAAATCGAAGTCGATATTACCAACAACATCTATACCCGTTGTAGTAGTGCTAAAGCTGTTAGAGAAAAATCTAAATTCAGCTAAGTCATCTAAGCCAATATAGTCATTACGGTCAATAACACCTTGTGAGTCCAAACCAGTGAGAGCCTCGGATACTGTTCCGAAATTAGCTCCAGTTGGATCAGCAAAATTAAGTGCAGATAAAAAGTCTACATTTCCACCAAGGGCAACACGATCTGTTATCTCAATATTGTAATAATCAATCGTCCAGGTTGAACCAGCGATATTAAAGCCAACACCAACTGAGAAATTTTGAGCTTCCTCGGTGCCAAGTTGAGGTCGACCATTTCCTTGACTCTCAATAAAGTCAGCACCTAACTGCCCTGCTGCGGAGGAAAGCGGTAAGGTACCTTGGTCCCTAAGTACACCTGCAATATTTTGCGTGGTTACGTTGGTTATACTGGTTTGACCCGCGGTTGGGGCATGGAAACCAGTAGAAACTGCTCCACGAATTCGAAGGTCATCAGTGACATGAAAAATACCCGCCACTTTAAAATCAGTGGTGTTTCCAATTTCACCAAAATCTTCAGTTCGGATCGCTGTAGCAAGTGTGAAACTTTCCGTTATGTCAGCTTCGATATCTACATAATAAGCCGTACTGTCTTGTGATGCGGAAAAACCTTGAGGGAAACCACCAAAGCCGTTAGAGCTTGATGAAAAACCTTGATCGGCTAGCACACCTAGTTCAAAAGAGGCGGCATCACCGGCGAACATTTCAAATTCCTCTTCTCGGTACTCTGCACCAAATGCAATGTTAAGATCAGAATCAAAACCTAGATCTATTCCATACACAAAGTCTAATTTAAACTGAGTTTCTGTTTGTTGTTGACCACCAGGTACAAAATCTCTTGGCGTGTCAGGTCCCATAGAAGCATTAATGGAATTGCGAATAAAGAAATTTGTTTTGTTAGAGCCGCGTTGAGCACTGACATCGTAACTTAGACCTGTGCCTAAATCCACTTCGCCACGCACACCAAAAGCTACAGCTTGATCTGTATTGGTACCACCAAACCTAGGTACAAAACCGCCTGGAATAGTGTTTATAAATGAGAAACAGTTAGGGTCGCCAGCTACTTGAGAAAGAAAGCCTGGGTCAGGGGTGACATTGCCTGCACCACCAATAGGGATACCTGCGATACATGAACCACCTTGGCCTAAACCATCAAGATCGCCCACTA
>JAWUXU010000050.1:0-47434 GCA_034111145.1 Paraglaciecola sp. | reverse complement strand
CATTTTTTGTAATGTAATACGAAATGGGCTATTTTCGCCTCGCTCAAATTCGTTTCGAACCACCGTCATTTCACTATCGAGATCCTTTTTGGCAATAAAAGAATTGACCATTCGATCTGATTCCATACTCAAAGCCCAATGAATATTTTTCTCGTTGGCTAAAAATGTTTCGAAATAGTTAGTGCGGTCAGTCCAAGTCGTGCCATTGGGACGAGCACCATGGGAGCTTAACTCAGCAGGGATATCTTTATGTTTTGGACTACCTTTGAATACCAAATGCTCCAAGAGGTGAGCCATGCCGGTTTCACCATAATTTTCATGTTTTGAACCCACATGATAAGTGACGTTGACGGTCACCGTTTCTTTAGTCTGGTCAGGGAATAACAAAACACGTAAGCCGTTATCGAGATTATATTCGCTTATTCCTTCAACTTCAGTCACTTTTTTAAACTTATCATTGGCAAAAGCCGAAGGTGACACAATCAAAGTAATAGTCATTATTGCGCCAATAAAAAATGGTCTATTGAACATCCGTTTTTCCTTATAATTGTTGCAACCACTTCATAAACGTGGCGGCTTAGATTTATGCTTATTAACAATAATTGACTTTGTTTATCAAAACAACGTTTGCACTGCTAATTTGGGTAAACTTTATACCACTTTATTTATACTGTAATAACGACGAATGAAAGAGATAAAAAAAACTAACAGAATATAAAAAGCCGATTCAATGAATCGGCTTTAAGGTACCTATTTTAAAATAGCTAATCTATAACACTGCGGCTAATCGCGTTCCTTGATCTATCGCTCGTTTAGCATCTAATTCTGTTGCCACATCCGCACCACCGATTAAATGATGAGGTTTAGTTAGGCCATCGACCAATTCTCTGAGAGGCTCTTGACCGGCACAAATAATAACGTTATCAACTTCCAAAACTTGTACTTTATCATTTACTTTAATATGCAAACCAACATCATCAACTTTTAGATACTCGACACCGGCCAGCATACTTACCCCTTTACCAAGCAGACCTGCTCTATGTGCCCAGCCGCTTGTTTTACCTAAACCTTTACCGACTCTTGTTAATTTACGCTGCAACAAATAGATTTCTCTAGGTGATGGTGTAGGAGAAGGTTTCATACCCTCAATACCTGATCGAGAGCCAAACGTCATATCTATTCCCCACTCTTTCATAAAAGCAGGAATATTTTGACTAGTAGATTCGCCTGCATGAGACAAATATTCGGAGACATCAAAACCAATGCCACCTGCTCCAATGATAGCGACTTTTTTACCAACCGGCTTTTTATTAACAATAACATCAACGTAGCTCATCACTTTACTGTGTTCAATTCCTTCGATGGGTGGTGTCCGCGGAGCGATGCCTGTAGCAATGATGACGTCGTCAAATTCACTGCTGTTGAGGGTATTAGCATCCACGCGAGTGTTGAGTTTAATCGTGACATTATGCAATTCCATCTGACGAGCGTAATAACGAAGGGTTTCAAAAAACTCTTCTTTACCAGGAATTTGTTTGGCGATATTGAATTGCCCACCTAGCTCACTAGCAGAATCAAAAATGGTCACCTTATGACCACGTTTCGCCGCAGTCGTAGCTGCAGCTAAACCAGCTGGTCCAGCACCTATTACCGCTATATTTTTTACCTTGGTGGTTGGCTCAATCACCAACTCTGTTTCATGGCAAGCACGAGGATTAACCAAACAGCTGCTGGTTTTGCCTTCAAATACATGGTCTAAACAAGCCTGATTACAACCGATGCAGGTGTTAATTTCATCTGAACGATTTTCCATGGCCTTGATCACAAACTCAGGATCAGCCAAAAATGGTCTTGCCATTGATACCATATCAGCATCACCGCGGGCTAATACTTCTTCTGCCACTTCTGGCGTGTTGATACGGTTTGAAGTGATAACAGGGATAGACAATGCTTTTCTAAATTTGGCTGTTACCCAAGTAAAGGCTGCACGTGGGACTTTGGTGATAATAGTGGGGATACGTGCTTCGTGCCAACCAATACCGGTATTGATAATTGTAGCGCCTGCTTTTTCAATAGCTTGACCTAATTCAACGACTTCATCATATGTCGAACCGCCCTCAACCAAGTCCAACATCGACAAACGGTAGATGATAATAAACTGCTCACCCACTGCTTCGCGAACTCGACGTACTACTTCTAACGGTAAACGAATACGATTTTGATATGAACCGCCCCATTCATCATCCCTATGGTTGGTTCGCGCTGCGATAAACTGGTTTAAGAAGTAACCTTCAGAGCCCATTATTTCTACGCCATCGTAACCAGCCTTTTGCGCTTGTACCGATGTATTAATAAAATCTTGGATCTGTTTTTCTATGCCTGCTGCATCCAAAGCCTTGGGCTTAAAAGGATTGATTGGAGCTTGTACCGCAGATGGAGCAACTAGGGCTGGATTATAGGCATATCGGCCTGTGTGCAATATTTGCATGCAGATTTTGCTACCATGCTCATGCACCGCATCTGTGATCATTTTATGATGACTAATGGCTTCTTCAGAGTCTAAAAGATTGGTGTCTTTGTGTGTGGCACCCTCATCATTTGGCCCTATACCGCCTGTAACGATGAGGCCCACACCACCTTTAGCTCTTTCTGCGAAATAAGCAGCCATGCGAACATGGCCATTAGGAGCCTCTTCTAGGCCTGTGTGCATAGAGCCCATTAACACTCTATTTTTGAGCTGGGTGAAACCCAAATCTAAAGGCTTAAGCAGATGTGGGTATTTTTCTAAGCCTTGAGCTAATGCAGTATTTGCAGTCATATAAATATTATTCCTATTGTTCAAATTAGTTATACTTTGAGGACGCTGACTTACATGCCAGAAGTTTTTTTGTGTAATTCACTGAACACAGGCAAACGTTTTTCTTGTCCTGCGGCCATTGCTTCATTTACGTCAGGCATTTGCAACATGCCACTTTGCCAAGTAGCCATATAATTTAAGCTGTCTGATACGTTATGATCACGTGCGTAGTTAAGCATTTCTTTGCACCCTGTCACAGCCATTGGGGAGTGCATGGCAATTTTCGCTGCAATTTTCATTACACCTTCAAGCATACTTTTTTGGTCAGCAAACACTTTGTTAACAAAACCACATTCTTTGGCTTCATTACTTGGCATATTACGTCCGGTGTAGGCTAACTCTCTTACCAAACCTTGCGGTATTAGATGAGGTAAACGTTGCAGGGTACCCACATCTGCAGTCATACCTAACTCAGTTTCTTTAATTGTGAAAAATGCGTCTTTAGTACAATAACGGCTATCTGCAGCACATATCATATCCACAGCACCTCCTATCGCACCACCCTGAATTGCTACTAGTACTGGTATACGTATTTCTTCTAGGGCATTAAAACTATCTTGTAATTCAAGTATCCAGCGGCGGGAACGTTCGGCTCGTCTTGCAGGCTCACCTTGAAAGTCTATGGCCATATTGGTGAAAACAGACAAATCCATACCCGCACTAAAATGCTTACCTTGAGAAGAAATAACAATCACCCGAGCTTGGCACTTTGCATCAATTTTCCTGACTACCGCTGGAAGCTCGCGCCAAAAGGCAGGAACCATACTATTAAGTGCTTCTGGGCGGCTCAATTGGATATGGGCAATATGATTTTCAATATTTACCGACAATGTTTCTAACGCAGATAAATCGATATCAGGCACAGCTATTCTCCTTAGGTAAAAAGTGATTTTGTTAGCGGATGTCATAATAAAATTCTAAACAGTTAACAAAATATTAACTAGACAGCGTCAAGATAAAAGCATATGTTGACGCTGTCAAGATATCAAACATCAAATTTATTAATAGACGGTTATGAGTTATCAAACAGAACACAAATCTAAGCAGAATAAGCCCAGTTATCATCATGGTGACTTGCGCAGCACTTTGCTCAAAGCCGCTAATATACTTTTAAAGGAAACTGGCATTGAAGGCTTATCTTTACGTAAATTAGCCGATAAAGTTGGCGTGTCTCGCACTGCTCCTTATCATCATTTTAAAGATAAAAACCAACTATTGTGCGCCATTGCCGAGCAAGGTTTTGTCCGTTGGCAACAAGACGCTGAATTCATTTTTAATCAAGTTGAGTTACCTCCTAAAGAGAAATACCGCCAATTTTTTCATGGTTACATCAGTTATGCAGCTGATAATCCAGAGTTGTACGATTTGATGTTTGGCCGCACGATTTGGAAACAAAATAGTGCTACTAATGAACTCCGAGATGTAGCTTTCCCGAGTTTTAATCATCAGGTAGATATGACCAAAAAATGGCAAGAACAAGGGTTAATGCCAAGTGGTGAAGATACTTTACGTTTGTCGCAAGTCACATGGGGTACGATGCACGGTATAGCTCGCTTATTAATTGACGGCATTTACGCTGATCGAAGCCATATTGATGAAATGTGCGATTGTGCGGTTAATCTGTTTACACAACAAATAGTGCAATCTAAATAAGTAAGCTGATAAGTTAGGTATTCAGGGCTCGGTTATAAAGCCTATCGAAAACAAATTCGTTAATGCCTCGCTATAGGTCTAAGTCAAACCTACTCATAAGGGTTTGCAGACAGGCTAACAAAAATATATTTTTTCAACTTATATTCCAAACGTGTCTAGGGAAATAAAAGTAAAAAGTTCACTTTATTGCTTCCCAAAGGAGAACTGAATTAGACTAAACGTGTCGAAGTTTATTTCCAGCCTTGAACCCATTGCTTTATGTCTTTTAAGTCTCTCCACTGAATTTGGACTGAACGTTTAGACATAATAGCTTCAATAATACATGAAACAACAGCTGCATCTTCATCATATTCAACGTCAATTATAATGAAGTGTTTTTCTTTATTTAGAGGCACTACTGCCGACCATTTGCTGTTTAATAATTTTTTGGGAGAAATTTTGTTCAATGTGTTTCCTACATTAATTAATAATTTAGTTAATACCTCAAATATGCACAGATTGATTAAATTTAATTTTTTTATGGATGAAATTTATTATTTTAACGGATTATTTTCGCAATCTGAAGAAGTTGAAGTGGCTCAGGACGAAGTGACACATGTAGTACTCATTATCAATAATTAGCCTGATGTATTTAAAAACTAAATTTAAGTCACCATATCCAGAATAGTAGCCCGTTAGGTAAGTAAAGCAGGCAATGAAGTTATTAGATTAAAATGCATGGCTTACTAAAAACCAACCAAATACCTTACAAAAATTCAGTGGTCTTTACGTCATTCAGATTAACTAAACGAGTATCTAGGGCTTTGACATCCTGATCACTACTCGGCGGTTATTAGCCCGTGTGGTTTCATTGGTATTAGGTGATACATGCCGCCTCTCGCCATGCCCAGTGATTTCTATTCTTTGTGGCGCTACGCCCATTGAACTGAAAAACGCTTTTATCTCTACAGCTCTGCGGATAGAAATTTGTTTATTGGTCGCACGCCCACCAAAACTGTCTGTATATCCATCTAGTAATACCAGTTCTAACTCTGTATCTTCTTTTAGGTATTCGCCAATCATTGCTAGGCGTTTTTGTGAGTATTTAGTCAATTTAGTGTTATTGAATTGATATATGAGCACAGTATAAGCTATATCTTGAAAACTATAAGGTAATAAGTTTGCTACACATTCAACAAATTGTGCATACGGTATTGCAAAATTACTGGCATTTAATCCCACTGCCACTCTATCGTATTGGTTGTGCCAATCTTGATAATAAATAGTTGGCCAGAAGCCCTTTTCTAACTCAGTTAACATATTCCAAGAGGTTTGTTCAGGTATATCACCGTTGTATTGTTTACGTATCGTCATGTCGCCAATAGTCCGATGGGCTTGGCCAGGCATCCAACGGGGTGGCACAGAATACACAGCCGCAACGCCATAAGATTTAGGCAAGCGAAACATATCAAGTTCGAATTCCATATTTAGCTGTTTTGAGGCAAAACTACTGAACATAGCCTCTCCATAACTCGGAATTTTATGACTTAAAGTACATTGCAAACGAGTTTCATCTTTGAGCTGCCAGTCTGAATTCTCAACTTTAGCAGTGTATTGACGCAACACACCAAAAGAATTTAAAGACAGCGACACTAAGATGGCATAAATAATATATTTTAACATTTTATTGATCATGGAATAAGGAGTCCCCCTTCTTACACCCATTATATCGGCAAAATACAGTAAACGTTTAGCTAATTGTGTTTGATTAAAATTGTTGTGGTTTGACGTTTTAGGCTGGCTACTGAAAAAGAACCTTGCCATAATCGCCACTCATAAAAAAGTATTAGGTTTCCATGTCAGAATCATTTGAAATAAAGAATCGTTTTAGGGGATATTTCCCTGTGGTAGTTGATGTTGAAACAGCAGGTTTTAATTCACAGAGCGATGCCCTACTGGAAATTGCAGCGGTCACCACTAGAATGGACGACAATGGGTTTTTCTACCCAGATAAAACTTTTCATTACCACGTCAAACCATTTGAAGGCGCTAATTTAGAAAAGGCGGCTTTGGACTTTAATGGCATTGATCCATACTGTGCACTCAGAGGAGCTCTGGACGAAGCAGAAGTAATGAAAGATCTTTGTAAAAAAGTGCGTAAAGAACAAAAGGATGCAGATTGCCAACGTTCAGTAATTGTTGCTCACAATGCAGCTTTTGACCAGGGTTTTGTCAACGCCGCTATAGAGCGCAGTCATATTAAGCGCAGTCCTTTTCATCCATTTGTGTCATTTGATACTACTACCTTATCAGGCTTAGCCCTAGGACAAACTGTATTAGTAAAAGCCTGCATGGCGGCAGGCATTAGCTTTGATCAAAATGAAGCACACTCAGCCTTATATGATACAGAAAAAACTGCAGAACTATTTTGCTATATTCTCAACAGATGGCAAAGTTTGGGCGGTTTTGAAGCGCATAATTGAAGTCATAAGTAAAAATAAAAATATACAAAAACCCTCCGAAGCGGTTTTTTGTATATTTGAATTAGCTTAATTTAATTAAATGATTATAAGTTATCAGCTAAATAATTTGCGGCACTTTGAGGGCTATCTACCATACCTTTTAAACCTTGTTGCCAACCGGCTGGAAAGACTTCACCATGCTGTTCGTGGGAATTAAATGCATCAACCATATGTAACATTTCATCGATATTACAACCAAGAGGTAAATCACTCACCACTTGATGACCCACTAGGCCTGCTTAATCTATTAAGAAAGAGCCTCGCAAGGCAACACCTTTTTCTGGGTGTTCAACGTCGTATGCTTGACAGATGTCATGTTTAATTTCAGCAACCATAGTATATTTTACTGGACCAATACCGCCCTCATTAATAGGGGTATTACGCCAAGCGTTATGAGTGAATGGGGAATCAATTGAAACAGCAAGCACTTCAACACCACACTTAACAAATTCTTCGAAGCGTTTAACAAAAGCAATAAGCTCAAATGGGCAAACAAAAGTGAAATCCAAAAGATAGAAAAAGAACACAGCTTTTTTATCTTTAATTGCTTTGCTTAAGATAAAACTGTCAACTATCTCACCACTACCCATTACGGCTGATGCAGTAAAATCTAGGGCCAGACGACTAACTAATACACTCATTAAATTCTTCTCTTTATTTGATTAAACGGTTCACACATTGATAATTAAGTCTTTATAACCGAGTAGTACCATAAATGTTATCAAACATTTGATTGGACTTGGATAAAATAAAACTTAACTTAACTTAACTTAACTTAACTTAACTTAGAAAGTTTTTATTGATAAGTACATAAAAGCTATGGAGTTTATTTTTTATAACAGTATGAATAAAGCAATATTGAGATCAAACACTTGATCTTTATGCAAATAACAATTATTCTTATTCGCATAGCAGTTATTGAGATATTTTATGTACGTTTGTATATGCCTTGGCATCACAGATAAAGCGATTAAACAAGCAGTCTTAGAAGACGGCGTGGGTAATATGCGCCAACTAAAACAAACGTTGGGTGCTGGCACACAGTGCGGAAAATGTGTACAAATGGCACAAGCAATTATAGACAACATTATTATTGATGAATCTTTGTTTAAAGAGGTTTGTTAACAAAAAGCCAGTCATATAGACTGGCTTTTTGTTATATAAATATCTAATAAAACTTATTCAACAAAACCTTCATTGGCTTTAATAGTTAATGGATGATAGCCAGCTTTAGCTTCAGAAAAGGCTTTTTGAGCCATTACTTTACCCTCTTGGGTTTGCGAAAGTGCTTTGTATAAAGGTTTAACTAACTTATTGCGGCCGATAGAAGTTAAGTAATCATGCAATCGATTAAAAGCAGGTTGATACCAATTAGTAACACTTATCAATAACCAGCTATGGGCAATCTCATTATTTTTGCTATTAGTTAAGGCAAATGCCTTATCTAAATCCGCTAATTGCTCTTTGCTTAATATTTCAGGCATATTGTTTAAAAAATACAACCATTGATGCACTACCCACTTTTCACTATTAATTTCATCAGCCTGAATTTTACCTGCTAACCAAGCATCTCTTGCTTGATCAACAATACTAAAAGCGTCAGATTCTGGGACAGGAGCACTCTCAGGAATACCAGGTTGAAAAATCCATTGCTCTATTCTTGCTATTGATAACTTATCACTATGATCTTTGAGTAATGTTTGTTCTAAATAACTGACGAATTTATCTGTTGTTATGCTTTTGAAAGCAAACTTTTCAAAATAGCTAAGTAAGAATTGGTCGAAATTTTTTCTACCTACTTTATGTTCAAGTTCACGTAAAAATAATGCGCCTTTCTCGTAAGGAATATTACTAAATACGTCATCAGGATCCCGGCCTCTCAAATCAATGGCCATAATCTGCTCATTGGCAGGCAACGAATCAATATCAGCCTGCAAATCTTGGCGACCTAACACGGCTTCCATTTCAAAACGTTCATCTCCATAGACCATCTGCATGATCCGATATGTTAAATAGGTGGTGAAACCTTCGTTTAACCACAGGTCTCTCCAGGTTGCATTAGTAACGGTGTTACCTGACCAAGAGTGAGCTAACTCATGAGCAATCAGCGCCACTAAACTTTTATCTCCGGCAATGACAGTGGGAGTGATAAAAGAAAGACGCGGGTTTTCCATACCACCAAAAGGAAAAGATGGAGGCAAAATTAATAAATCGTATCTATCCCAGCTGTAAGGACCAAAGGCCTTTTCTGTAGCAATAAGCATAGACTCAGTATCAGAAAATTCATCAGCAGCGGCGTCTAGAATACCTTTTTCAGAATACACTCCTGTTCGCTTACCCATGGATTTAAAGTGTAAATCACCTACTGCGAGAGCGATCAAGTATGACGGGATCGGTTGTGGCATCGAAAATTTATACACCCCGTCTCGTTCGGTATCAGGATCGTTAAACGCACTCATGACCGCTAGTAACTCCTTAGGGGTACGAATAGTAGCTTCATAAGTCATTCTGACTTGAGGAGAGTCTTGTAGTGGAATAAAACTGCGAGCGTGAATAGCTTGTGCTTGTGTGAACAAAAACGGATGTTTTTTACCTGCCGTTTGCTCTGGCGTTAGCCACTGTACCCCAGATGCTTTGGGTGAGGTTTGATAGCTAATCACCACACTATCGGCATCGGCTGGTACCTCAATTGTTAAGGCAGCTCCTAAAAACGAATCGCCGCTGGCTAAATTAAATTTAACCTCTTTACCCATTGCCGTGACACTATTAATCGTTAAGTCACGCGTATCTAAAATCAGCAGTGTTGAATTTGAGTCTACTTTCTGTAAGTCTAACTGAGCAGTACCCACTAAAACCTTTTTGGCAAAGTCTACTGTCAAATCCAAGTTTAAGTGAGTCACTTTAATCGACTCTGGATTGGCAAACGAATGATAGTCTTTACCGATTTGAATAGCATTTGTTGTAGTCTCAGCAGAAGATACGGATTGATCTACTTTAGTGCCAGCGGTGGTATTAGATGGACTGGCATAAATTGAATTACCTTTAGAAAAACTGCTAATGATAGTTAAAGCCAAAGCGGCAACAATAATATATTTTGTAATCATGGTTTTACCTGATAGAAAGTACTGATCTAAATTGTGGCATATTTACTGCCACATAAAAATATGTAATCCCTAAGGTTAGTTTGAAATGACAAGAAGCCGAACATAAATATACACTACGCTGCAAAGTGGAAAAAAAAATGACAGACATTGAAATATTGGACGACGGTCTAGATGAGTTTTTAAACGAGCTTAAAGACGTTAAACCTATTGAACCAACAGATACGGTCCTTGCTGGTAATCAAAAAAGTACATTGGCGCAACAATTAAAAAGACAGGCAATAGAAGCAAGTCTAAATCTTATCAATAATTATTTAAGTGTTGAAAAGGTTGAGCCAGTCGATCCATATGACTTCATCAGCTTCAAGCAAGATGGTGTGCAACAGGGTGTTTTTAAAAATTTAAGGTTAGGTAAATATAAAATCGACTTTGTATTAAATCTACAACAACATAAATTTGAACAAGCTAGAACATCACTTTTTAATCACATAATGAATAGCCATAAAGAAGGTGATCGCACGTTATTAATTAAACACGGCCTTGGATTGCGCAGTCAGCCATTTCCGGCATTTTTAAAAAGTTACGTACATCAATGGTTACAACAAATGCCTGAGGTTATCGCTTATCATACTGCACAACCAAATCATGGAGGTAACAGTGCCGTTTATGTGTTGTTAAAAAAAAACCAGCAGCAAAAAGCTAACAATCGCGAATTGCATCGCAAAAAGTAAGGTGTTTGTAATGCTTAGTAAATTTCTTAAGCTTGAAGGTACAAGTTTATAATTAGCTCAGGGAGGGGATCTATTGGAAACTGAGTGAGTGTAGAAGACTTGGCCGAAGCACTAAAAATAGCAGCAACAATCAAAAAAATAACCGTGACTATTACACCAGTTAAACCAAAACCTTTATTCGAACGATTCATGAGGATCTCTTACTATTTTATTTTTAAATTTTATCAAACGCTTCTTGATTTACACTTTATTAACATGCAGAAGACCAACAATTTGTCAAATCCTAAAATAGGATAATCACTATTTTACTGATATACAAGGGTTTTATTTTTTATTTAATAAATAACTTGAAATTATCAAAACTACAGATAACTAGAATTGTTAATTTTCTAGTCATCCGCCACCGTTATCATCAGTTGTGGTGTTCTGTTTTGGATCTGACTGATAGAAAAAACTGTCTCTATCCAAGATAAACTCTAGCATTTCTAAACATACGCATCCAAGCACTATCTTCCTGCCAGTCATCTGGATGCCAAGAGTTAGATACAGTTCTGAATACTCTTTCAGGATGGGGCATCATAATTGTTGCCCTACCGTCACTGCTGGTTAACCCGGCAATGCCAAGTGGTGATCCATTAGGATTGGCGGGATAGTTTTGCGTAGCATTACCGTAATTGTCCACATATTGCAGCGCAACAGCGGAGCTTTGCATGGCATTATGTGCCCCTTGTTCGTTGGCAAACTCTGCACGACCTTCACCGTGAGAAACAACAATTGGCATTCTTGAGCCCTGCATGCCATCAAAAAAAACTGACTGTGATGATTTAACTTCTAACATTGCTACACGTGCTTCAAAGCGTTCAGATTGATTCGACACAAAATGTGGCCACAGCTCTGCACCGGGAATAAGTGATTTCAAGTTGGACATCATCTGACAACCATTACACACACCCAAAGAAAAAGAGTCTTGGCGAGCAAAAAATTCAGCAAACTGATCTCTGGTTAGATTGTTAAACAAAATAGATTTTGCCCATCCCTCACCAGCACCTAACACGTCACCGTAAGAAAATCCGCCGCATGCCACTAAACCTTTAAATGTATCTAACGACTGTCTACCCGACAGTAAATCGCTCATGTGCACATCAACGGCAGTGAATCCTGCACGATCAAATGCAGCAGCCATTTCAACATGAGAGTTAACGCCCTGTTCACGCAAAATGGCGATACGTGGCGCTACGCCTTTAATAATATAGGGAGCAGCAACATCTACATTGACATCAAAACTTAATTTAGCATGTAAGCCGGGATCTTTAACATCAGCCTTGGCGTTATGCTCTTGTTCAGCGCAACTTGGGTTGTCCCTAAGTTTTTGCATATGCAATGTAGTTTGTGCCCAAGTTTGACGATAAAACACACGACTATTCTCGAGAACAACCAGTCCTTCTTGTTTAAATCTAATCTGATCCGTGTTGTTCAATCTACCGATACTGTGAACTAGATGCTGGATTTCATACTTAGCAAACACCTTTAATACATGTTCTTTTTCAGCCACAGAAATTTGTATCACAGCGCCTAATTCTTCGTTAAATAACAATTCAATTGCTGAGCCACTGAGTTCGTTTAAATGAATATCAACACCTGTTTTACCGGCAAAAGCCATTTCTACAATAGCGGTAAATAAACCGCCGTCCGATCTGTCATGATAGGCCAATAAACGTTTTTCATTAACTAATTGCTGCACGGCTAAAAAGAAGCCTTTTAATATCGAAGGAGAGTCTAAGTCTGGTGCCACATTACCTAACTGCTGGTAAACCTGTGCCAAACAAGATGCCCCTAAACGGTTTTGTCCTTGGCCTAAGTCAATCAAAAACAACTCGGTTTCACCCACTTTACTGTTTAATTCTGGGGTTAAAGTCTTGCGTATATCTTGAACTGCTCCAAAAGCAGTAATGACCAAAGAAAGGGGTGATGTAACTGATTTTTCACCTTGCTCATCCTGCCAAGTAGTTTTCATAGACATTGAATCTTTGCCCACAGGAATAGTAATATCCAAAGCAGGACATAGTTCTTCGCCGATCGCTTTAACCGCTTCATACAAACCCGCGTCTTCACCAGGATGTCCAGCCGCAGACATCCAATTAGCTGATAAATTTATACGTTTTAAATCACCAATATCCGCTGCCACTATGTTAGTTAACGCCTCACCAACTGCCATCCGGGCAGAAGCAGCATAGTTAATCAATGCAATTGGGGTACGTTCACCCAACGACATGGCCTCGCCTTGATAGCTATCAAAAGAACTGGCGGTGACCGCTACATCTGCTACAGGTACTTGCCATGGCCCAACCATCTGATCTCGTGCCACCATGCCCGTCACTGATCGGTCACCAATAGTGATCAAAAAAGTTTTCTCGGCCACTGTGGGTAAGTTTAAAACTCTCTTGGCTGCTTCCGCTAAATCCATCACAGTAATGTCAATCGATTCGGATTTTAGTGTTTTGGAGGTTACATCTCGATGCATTTTTGGGGTTTTACCTAACAATACTTCGAGGGGCATATCGATAGCCTTGTTCTCAAAATATTGATCACTTAGAGTCAGATACTGTTCTTCAGTTGCTTCACCCACTACTGCAAAAGGTGCACGTTCGCGGCGGCATATATCTGCAAAGGTCTCGAGGTTTTCTGGCGCAACTGACATCACATAACGTTCTTGTGATTCATTACACCACACTTCTAAAGGTGACATGCCAGGTTCGTCATTCGGCACATTACGTAATTCAAATTTTCCACCACGCCCACCATCACTGACTAATTCAGGGAAGGCATTAGATAAACCACCAGCCCCAACATCATGGATAAACTGGATTGGATTTTCATCACCCATCTGCCAACATTTATCAATCACTTCTTGGCAACGACGTTCCATTTCTGGGTTACCACGTTGTACCGAAGCGAAGTCTAAGTCTTCACTGGATTGGCCAGATGCCATCGACGAAGCCGCGCCGCCACCTAAACCGATATTCATCGCAGGACCCCCTAAAGCAATTAGCTTAGCCCCAACAGTGATTTCTCCTTTTTTGATATGGGATTTACGAATATTACCCAAACCACCCGCAAGCATAATGGGTTTGTGATATCCCCTGACCTCTTCGCCATTAAAACTTGTGACTTTTTGTTCGTAAGTTCTAAAATAGCCTAAGATACTGGGGCGACCAAATTCATTGTTAAAAGCCGCGCCGCCAAGCGGTCCATCCATCATAATATCGAAAGCACTAACAATACGTGCAGGCTTACCAAAATCTATTTCCCAGGGTTGCTCAAAGCCAGGAATACGTAGATTAGACACAGAAAAACCAATTAAACCTGCTTTAGGTTTAGAGCCTCTGCCGGTTGCGCCTTCGTCACGTATTTCACCGCCAGAACCTGTAGCTGCACCGGAAAATGGTGCAATAGCTGTTGGGTGATTATGAGTTTCGACTTTCATCAAAATATCGATATCTTCGTGATGATAGCGGTATTCGTTATCCCGTGATTCTGGGAAAAAACGCCCAGCAAAACTACCTTCCATTACCGCGGCATTATCTTTATATGCTGAATGAACGTTTTCACCGCACTGTTCATAAGTGTTTTTAATCATTTTAAACAATGATTTAGTCTGTACTTGACCGTCGATTGTCCAGTCCGCATTAAATATTTTGTGCCGACAATGTTCTGAGTTCGCTTGTGCAAACATGTACAGTTCTACATCATTAGGGTTGCGTCCCATCTGACTAAAATTATCAAATAGATAATCCACTTCATCATCAGCTAAAGCTAAACCTAATCGGACATTGGCTTGTTCTAAGGCAGCTTTACCTTGCCCGAGCATATCCACAGAAATCAAAGGAGACGGTTCACTTTGCACAAACAAAGCTTGTGCAGCTTGAAAATCGACCATGACAACTTCTGTCATTCTGTCGTGAAGTAATGCTTTAACTTGCGTTAACTGTGCCTCGGTTAAGGTATCGGTTTCCAGATAATAAGCTAGGCCTCTTTCTAAGCGTTGTACTTGATATAGACCACAGTTGTGGGCTATATCAGTCGACTTAGAAGACCAGGGCGAAATAGTGCCAGGCCTCGGCGTAACCAGAAGCAAAATACCTTCCGGCTTGTGTTCTTGGATGGAAGGACCGTATGTTAATAACTTAGCTAAAATTGAATTTTCTTGTTTGTTGAGTGGCTCTGAAATCATCGCAAAATGTGCGTATTCAGCATAAATACCTGTTACTGGCAGGCCATGTTCAACAAATTGAGCAAGACATTTTTCAATACGAAAATCGGATAACGCAGGTGTACCGCGAAGTACTAACATAAGGTCATTACCTTGTAGCGGAATTCACATATTGCTTAAACATATTGCTTAGAATTTGCGAATAAATTAATGAGGAATTTTAAAGGCAGGATTATAGGGCAATTTTCCGCAACTTATAAGCATCAGTTTGGCTAAAACCCTACTTTTATTTGTTTTAATTTATAACTTTACTTAGCTACCTATCTGACCAAATAGTCTACTTTTGTTAGACTTGTTATCAAACAAAGCACTGGATGAAATCAGATAATTTGTTCACAATAGGATTTATTATAAGATGTTATATAAGCATGAGGGTAAAGTTATTCGTTCACAGCGCAGTTTCATTTTGTTTTTAGCACTTTTAATTAGTGGCTGTAATGACATCAAACAATCTTCCAGCTTGGGGGATGTATTAGACTCAGGTGTTCTGAAAGTTGGTACTACCTATGGGCTTACTACATATTATAATGGCTCGACGGGTCCTATTGGCTTTGAATACGAACTGGCTGAGGGCTTTGCCGATTACCTTGGGGTCAACCTCGAAGTTTTCCCTTATTATAATTTAGACGACTTATTCCCACAATTAGCAGAAGCTCATTTAGATATGATTGCCGCAGGTATAAGCGCCAGCCCTGAACGATATCAAAAGTTTAAATTTGGCCCAGGATATCAGAGCGTCAGTGAAAAGTTGGTATTTAAGCAAGGTAAAGAGTGGCCAAGATCAATTAAAGATTTAAATGGTAAATTAGTTATCGCCTCAGGCAGCAGCCATCATGAATCACTACTAAGAGCGAAGCAGGAAAATGAACAACTGAGTTGGCAAGAAACCGACGACAGCGATATGGAAGAGCTTTTAGAGATGGTGTTGAGTGAAGATCTGGACTACACAATAGCTGACTCTAACATTTTAGCCTTGATGCGCCGCCGATATCCTGAACTATCTATAGGTTTCTCTATCAGTCCTGAACAAGATATTGCTTGGGCAGTCAATAAAGATAGAGATGACTCTTTGTTGGCAGCTCTAATTGAGTATTTTGGCATTATCCAGAACAACGGCACTTTTGCGGCTTTAGAAGATAAATATTTTGGCCATGTACGGGTCTTTAATTATGTTGATACAAGGGAATACATCAAATCTTCAAGAGAAGTTTTGCCTAAATTCAAACCATGGTTTGTGCAGTATTCGGGTGATTTAGATTGGCGTTTATTGGCCGCCATGAGCTATCAAGAAAGCCATTGGCTTCCAAAAGCGAGATCGTTCACCGGTGTTCGCGGCATGATGATGCTCACATTGGCCACAGCTAAGGAATTAGGCATAACCTCACGACTGGATCCTGAACAGAGTATTAAAGGCGGAGCACAATACCTAACCAAACTTCTTAAACGTATCCCGGATCGCATTACACACCCTGACCGTCTATGGTTTGCGCTAGCATCATATAATGTGGGACTAGGGCATTTAGAGGATGCAAGAGTATTAACCGATCGCCAAGGCGCTAACCCTGATATGTGGGTAGACGTAAAAATACGTCTACTTCAGCTAAGACAGAAAAAATACTATAAAACAACCCGTTACGGCTACGCTCGTGGCAATGAAGCTGTCGCATATGTAGATAACATCAGGCGTTATTACGATACACTCGTTTGGTTAGACGAACAACAACCGCAAATTTTAGAGCCTGAAGATCCATCAAGTGAAACATCTACCCAAAACTTTGCAGAAGTGGCTGATTAGGCTTTAAAAGTGCAACTGTCATAAATTATTAACACAGTTAACCTATCTTGTTTGAAGCTTTATTAAGTTTTATCTAGTCTATATAAATACAAACAGGATTTAAGAATGAAAAAACGTACCACAAGCATCAATAGAAGCCGTTTAGGTAGTAACAGCAGAAGACGTCAACTGCTAAAACGTATGCATCAAAAAGTCATATCACGTCGCCAGAATTTCCAAATAATAGAGACAACTGAACAATTAGCACAGAGCTGTTAAGTCAAACTGTTAAACTTTGTTCTTAGATGACTTCTTTTGCTCCCTTAGCAGCTTGAAGAACGCTGATAATTTATCACCACAGTCCTGCGCTAAAACACCGCCAGTGACTTCAACATGATGATTTGCTCGAAGATCTCCAAGTAAATCGAATAGGCTTCCTGCTGCCCCGGTTTTAAAATCTGACGCGCCAAAAACCAAACGATAAATACGGCTATGGATCAATAATCCTGCACACATGGAGCAAGGCTCCAGTGTCACATACAAACAACTGTCAACTAACCGATAGTTTTGTAGTTTTTTACCTGCATCACGAATAGCCATCATCTCTGCATGTGCAGATGGGTCATGTAAACTGATAGATTGATTCCAGCCTTCACCAATAATCTGATTGTCTTTTACTAATACAGCACCCACAGGTACCTCCCCCTGCTGCTGTGCATTATCAGCCAACTTTAATGCGTGACGCATCCAGTATTCGTCTTGTTTAGTGCTCAATGATTTTTTTCTCTTTTTTGGTTAATTACGTTATTAAATTAGTCATTTTAGCCAAAAAATAAAACATAAATTATAAATTATCACATTAACCAATTGATAAATATATCATTTCAATCTTGGCTAACTGTTTGCTTTGTAATTTGTATAAGCATAAACTTTTTAAAATACGTATCAAGATAAACGGGATAAAACATGAATATAACAGCAATCGCCATAGTCGCTTTAGTATGTTGGGCAATAGTTGAGTTAGTCAATGGGCCAAAAAGCAAGAAAAAAGACGCCAACCAAATCAATACTACTAACGACCTAGAGCGTGAAGTAAAAACCATGCGTGAGCGCATTGAAACTCTAGAAAAAATTGTGACGGATGAAAAATACGATCTTAATAGTCAATTTGATGATTTAAAGAAAGATAAAATGGATTAAGACCTGCGAGCAAATTCAAGTTTGAAATGACATAGGGACAAAACATTAAATCGGATTTTTCGCGATTCAATGTTAATTGGTCTTAATAATTCCAACATTGTTGTTTTATCAGAAAACCAGAGCCCACTGTGCATGTGGGCCTGTTTATTTTAGTCGGAAAAGTTTGGGGCGGAACGCAAGCGGCATATCGGCGCTGAGATCCTTAAGGTTCTTATCACACTGGTTTCTCAGAACTAGTTTGCAGTAATATAATGATTAACCTGTTGCACTAATATAGGCAAGGGCATTGGGCCTGCGCCAATCACAACTTCGTGAAAATCACGAATATCAAAACCGGTACTCAGTTGCACTTGTGCTTTTGCGCGTAACTCTTCAATCTTGGACATTCCCATCTTATAACCCAAAGCCTGCCCTGGATTAACGAAATAACGTTCAACTTCAGTAACGATATCCTGCTTCGAGATAGGCGTATTTTCTATAAAGTAATCAATCGCCTGTTGTCGGGTCCACTTTTTAGCATGGATACCGGTATCGATCACCAAACGAACTGAGCGCCATATTTCGTCTTGTAAACGCCCGAAGTCATGCATCGGCTCGACATAAAAACCCATTTCCTTAGCCAGTTTCTCCGCATACAGCGCCCATCCTTCAACAAATGCGTTACCGCCTCCGAATTTTCTAAACTTCGGTAGACCCTCCAACTCCTGTGCTAAGGCAATCTGGAAATGGTGCCCTGGTACTCCTTCGTGATAGGTAATAGCCTTAAATACATATTTTTGAACGCCTTTCATATCAGCAAGATTTGCATAATAAATACCCGGGCGACTGCCATCCATGGATGGGCGATTGTAAAATGCAATACTGGTGGAGTTTTCACGCCATTCTTCGACTCTGCGGACTTCAAAGCCAGCTTTGGGTAGACGTTTAAAAAATTGAGGAGCAACTTTAAATATTTCAGCGGTTTCTTGCCGAGCATCGGCTAGAAAGGCCTCACGTCCCTTATCATTATCAGCATAGAAGTTATTAGGATCGTTACGTACAAAAGCAAAAAAATCCTGCAAACTGCCGGTGAAGTCGACTGTTTTCATAATGCCGCGCATTTCTTCATGAATTCTCGCCACATCTGCTTTACCGAAATCATGTATTTGATCCGCTGTCATATTTAGATTAGTGTGATGTTTGACTCGGTTTTGATAAAATTTATCGCCATTAGGCAACGCCCATACACCGACGTTTTTTTGTTGCAGTTTAGATAAACGAGTGACTTCATTAAGCAGCGCTGTGTAACCGCGGACAAACTCCCCTTTAATCGCTTCGTTTGCTTGCTTGAGCAGTGATGCTTTTGCGCTATCTAGGATATTTAATACAGAGATCTTATTTGAAATATCAGCAGTTAATGGTGACTGATCAATAATATTTTTGATATCAACCATCATAGCTGGAAAAGCAAATTTTGGAGCTACTACGCCAAAGGCCTCTCGATCCTGAGACTGTTTGACCATCTCTTTCATCATCGCCTCAATACCTTTAACTCGAGAGATATAGTCTAGTGCATCTTGTTTTGTATCAATTTTGTGATTGTTCTGTAGCAAACTTAATGGCCAGGTAAATTGTCCTTGAAACTGATCTACTACATAGAAATGACGCATAAACTCAGCATTTTCTATAGCCTGTTCGGTGTCGAAGCGAAAAATATCGTAGCTTAATTGCCCTTTGGGGCTTAATTTAACGTAATTATAATCGGCTTCCAGTGTTGCCAAATCCTGGACTTTTTCTGCAATACGAGATTTTGCGTAAATGTCAGAAATATCTGTCCATTCACCTTGACGTATAGTTTTTAGACCTAAACTGGTCTGCCGATTTGGGCTATTGGTGATATCACGGTCAAACAGAGTATCAAGAAATAAATTTAATCGAGTGTCCTCTGCATCGACTTTAGCATTCTCGGAGGTGTCAGCGGCAGCAACTAAATGACTTCCAAACAGTATTAAGACGGTTATTAATATTACTCGTTGAATCATGGTTTATGGCTCTAATTATTACTAATGAGCGGTTAGAGTAACCACTGAGACGCGAAAAATAAATAATATGTTAGTATTTCCTCATACATTTAGGTGATGGTAAGGTTTCCTTTTTAAAAATAACTTAAATACAGACGGTTTGTTTTAGTTTGCTTATCTTTTATTATATCTGAGAGGAATTTAAGGTCATTAATTTAACTCATTTTTCTAATGTGGGCGCAAGCATACATACTCAGTAACTTGTATTGTTCCGATTTAGATAAGTTAGCTAATCTGGCTTGTAAATAATGAGTAGCGGCTTGAGAGTGATGAGCAGACTCGGAGTCATCATTACCAAGAGTATTGTCATTACTGCCGAGCATTTTTGCGGCGACAGGGCCTGTGGAAAAAGATTGATAACCTTGCAATATTTCCCGGTCTATATGTCCAGCGACCTCTTTTGCGTTGCTAAACTCAGCTGATAATACTTCACCAAAATGAATATGCACCCTACCCTTTTGACCGGTAATGCCTTTGACTATGCTGCGCACATCTTCATTATCTGGCTTGTCGTAACTACCTTCATATTCAACCTTCTGTAATTCTTTAGCTTTATTTATATCGCAGGGATCAAATTCGTAGGAAATTGAAACAGGCACAATACGTAAGCTTCTAATGTATTGTGAAAACTCAACATTTTTAGACTTATTTAATGCCAACATCGACAAAATAGCGGGATTGGTGATGTCGTTACCATCTTTTGCACGCCCTTCTCTTTGGGCTATCCAGATATGCTGCTGCTCAGTAATAAGGGAGAATTCAATATATTCACTTAATAGTTTTGCCGCCGATAATTTTTCACGTCGGTCTGTGGCTGAACGTTTAACGATAAAACACTTATTTAGCCTGATAAGATCGGCTACCCATTCTTTTTTAAGTAAATTATCACCTACCGCAATACGCACGGTATCTTGACCATTAATATGTAATGCCCAATTCACAAAAGCAGGGTCTAAGGCAATATCACGATGATTACTTATAAACAAACAGGCTTGAGATAAGTCCAGCTTCTCTAAGCCACTTACAGCAAACGATTCTGTAGTAGTGTTAATCATTCGTTCCATATAAGGCTCAACTAAACGTTGAAAATCTCTATGCGTGGCGACTTTGGTGATTTGTTTGATAATGTAATGGCGGGTAATAAAACCTAGCGTTGGACGCATAAAGCGTGGCCAAGCGCTAAATTTAAAAGCGACTATGCTATCAATAAATTCTTTGTTATTAAAAAGCTTTGGTAAAACGACAGATAAATCTTCGTCGTCAAAAGGCCGAATTGAATCAAACTTGGTAGGCATATTTTATTTATTGTCTCGGCTGTAAAACAGGCGTAGAATTTTGCCGCTTAATCTGCAGACAGGCAAAGTGTTTACTAATATTCTGCGCAGTGCAGCCGCTTTTTATTACTAAGTCGATTAAGAACAATTTAATCTTCATCTAATTGCAAGGCCTGCCAGTTTACTTCCACTTGGTCATGTTCAGCGGCGATAAATGCTGATCGACCACTCAATGTGACTGATAATTCTAGTTTTCGGGCCAGTAAAGCACCAAGTGCTTGGATCTCTTGCCAATCAAAACTGAGTACATTCACCGGTAAGGTACTAAACTGAGCTTGGGATTGTTTCCACCAAGCGTTGGATTTTGAATTAAAACTGTACACATAAGTTTGTTTTGCTAAGCGACAGCTTTTTTTAATCCGCTCGAAGCTTGGCTCGCCTACATCTACCCAAAGATGCAGTTGGTCATCTAAACCCCGCAACCAAATATCAGGTTCATCAATCGCACTTAAACCTTTAGTAAAAACCATTAAGTTTTCGTGATCTTGATACGCATGCAAACAAAACACTAAAACGCGTACCATCATTCGCTCTTTGGTTTCTGATGGGTGTAATGCAACCGTTAAATTGATGGAATCAAAATAATCATGGTTGAGATCAGATAAGGATAGTTTAAACTTATAAATGGTTGGCTTTAAGGCCATAGGTGTACCCAAAATATGGAGGCGTGCCGATAAGGCCGTCTACTAAGATAATTTCATTTTAATAAGCGAGGCTTTAAAGCCCAACTTTTCGTAAGCTTTTAATGCAGAACTATTATCCGCATAAGCATCAAGGTAAAAGTCCTGCATACCTTTGGTTTTCCCCCAACTGATTAATGCTTGGACAACCAATTGGTTAATCCCCTTCCCTCTGTGTGACGATGCGACGTACATAAATCCAAGGTAAGCATGAAAATTATGGGTCAAATGTTTTTTTGATTCCATAATACGCGCATAACCGGAACCTACGATGACGCCATCATCTTCAGCCACCATGACTTTAGAATTCTGGCCATTAATTAACGCCCCAATATCATAATAACAAATATACTCAGACTTTAAACAATCATTAAAGGGTCTCTCTGCTGAGATAATACCTTGCTCAAATTCTTTCAATATCGGCAAGTCTGCTTGCACAGCTGCTCTTATTATTATGTTAATCATAGGGTATTTTGACCTTCTTAATTTAGCTTTACAGCGACAGGTTTATTCCCATTCAATGGTAGCGGGTGGTTTACCTGAAATATCGTAAACTACACGGGAAATACCATCAATTTCGTTGATAATACGGTTCGATACTTTGCCTAAAAAGTCATAAGGTAAATGTGCCCAGTGTGCTGTCATAAAGTCTATTGTTTCTACCGCTCGTAATGACACTACCCAATCGTATTTGCGCACGTCACCCATTACACCTACCGATTTAACCGGCAAAAATACTGTAAACGCTTGGCTAACTTTTTGGTACAAATCAGCAGCGTGAAGTTCATCAATAAAGATCGCATCTGCTCGTCGTAACAAATCACAATATTCTTTTTTCACTTCACCCAAGACTCGTACGCCTAAACCCGGCCCTGGAAAAGGGTGGCGATACAACATATCGTAGGGCAAACCTAACTCTAAACCAATTTTACGTACTTCATCTTTAAACAGCTCTCGCAAAGGCTCCACCAGCCCCATTTTCATGTCAGCTGGTAAACCTCCCACGTTATGATGTGATTTAATCACATGGGCTTTGCCTGTAGCAGAAGCCGCAGACTCAATAACGTCAGGATAAATAGTACCCTGAGCTAACCACTTGGCATTGACTAACTTTTTAGACTCTTCGTCAAACACTTCAACAAAGATGCGGCCAATAATTTTGCGTTTAGCCTCAGGCTCCGAAGTGTCAGCTAATGCATCGAGAAATCTATCTTCTGCTTCAATTTTGCGAATGTTCAAACCAAAGTGATCGCCAAACATGTCCATCACTTGCTGACCTTCATTTAAACGCAACAAACCGTTATCAACAAATACACAAGTCAGCTTTTCACCTATAGCACGATGTAACAACATGGCCACAACAGAAGAATCGACACCACCGGACAAACCTAAAATAACTTGGTCATCACCGATTTGTGTTTTCATTTTTTGTATTGCATCTTCGATAATCGCAGCAGGGGTCCATAGTTTTTCACAACCACATATATCTAACAAGAAATGCGATAAAATGCGTTCGCCTTGACGAGTGTGAGTCACTTCAGGGTGAAATTGCACACCGTAAAATTGTTTATCTTTATTCACAAAAGCCGCAAATGGGCAGCTTTCGGTCTTGGCGGTAGTCACAAACCCAGGAGGCGCAGCGCTTACTTTGTCGCCATGGCTCATCCATACATCAAGCAAGGCATTGCCATTGGTACCTACCCCATCTTCGATGTTGTTCAACAATGCCATGTCACCAATCACTTCAACCTGTGCGTAGCCAAATTCACGTTGATTTGAACCTTGCACCGCACCACCAAGTTGCTCAGCCATCACCTGCATGCCATAACAAATACCCAATACAGGTACACCGGCTTGATAGACGTATTCAGGTGCTCTGGGCGAATGCTCTGCATGCACAGACTCTGGACCACCAGATAATATAATACCATTTGGGTTAAATTTGCGAATTTGTTCTTCGCTGACATCCCATGCCCAAAGTTCACAATAAACTCCAATCTCTCTTACTCGGCGGGCAATTAACTGGGTGTATTGCGATCCGAAATCTAGGATCAAAATACGTTGTTCATGGATATCTAAGCTCATCGGGATACTCTTATAAAAAATAAAATGTGAACGCTGTTTGACTCACAAACAACGTTCATTTGAAATACTACAAATTAACCTAGGCGGTAATTTGGTGCTTCTTTAGTAATGCTCACATCATGCACATGAGACTCACCCATACCAGCAGATGTCACTTTTACAAACTGAGGTTTAGTGCGTAACTCTTCAATGGTAGCGCAACCGGTCAACCCCATGGCTGAACGTAACCCACCCATTTGTTGGTGTATAATATTAGAGATGGGCCCTTTATAGGCAACACGGCCTTCAATGCCTTCAGGCACTAACTTTTCTGCACTTTTACTGTCTTGGAAATACCTATCAGAGGAACCATTATTTTGATCCATAGCGCCCAGAGAACCCATACCACGATAGGATTTAAAGTAACGACCTTGATATAATTCAACTTCACCCGGCGCTTCTTCGGTTCCTGCCAACATGCTGCCAACCATCACTGAACTGGCACCTGCGGCCAAAGCTTTTGCAATATCACCGGAGAAACGAATACCGCCATCAGCGATGACTGGCACGTCTGTACCTTCAAGAGCGTCAACTGCATCCGATATAGCCGTAATTTGAGGCACGCCACAGCCAGTTACAATACGAGTAGTACAAATTGATCCTGGGCCAATACCAACTTTTACGGCATCAACACCGGCATCAGCTAAGGCCTTGGCGCCCTCACCTGTGGCAACATTACCCGCAATTAACTGTACGTCAGGGTAATCTTCACGCACCTTCCTCACTCGGTCGATAACGCCTTGAGAATGACCGTGAGATGTATCAATCAGTAACACGTCAACACCTGCATCAATAAGCGCTTTTATACGTTCATTTGTTCCTGGTCCAACACTAACGGCAGCGCCAACCCTTAAGCGGCCTAGATCGTCTTTACAAGCGTTAGGCTTGTTCTCTGCTTTTTGAAAATCTTTAACAGTGATCATGCCAGTCAGTTTGAACGTATCGTCAACGACTAGAATTTTTTCTATGCGGTATTCGTGCATTAACTCAAGTACTTGTTCAGAGGGAGCCCCCTCTTTAACTGTAACTAGGTCATCTTTTTTAGTCATAACGCTAGAAATAGGTTGCTCTAAACTATTTTCAAAACGCAGGTCACGACCAGTGACTATTCCAATCAAGTTGTTGTCTTTATCGACTACAGGGAAACCAGAAAAACCATGCCTTTTACTTAAAGCATTAATTTCGCCAATAGTGGCTGTGGGTAAAACGGTGACAGGGTCAGACACTACGCCACTTTCATATTTTTTCACTGTGCGGACATGTTCAGCTTGTTGTTCTGGCGTCATATTTTTATGAATAAATCCAATCCCGCCTTCTTGCGCCAACGCAATAGCTAAACGCGCTTCGGAAACAGTGTCCATTGCAGCGGAAATCATGGGAATATTTAAACTTACACCACGGGTTAATCTTGTTTTAAGATTCGCGGTATGAGGGAGAACAGTTGAGTGCCCAGGGACTAACAAAACATCGTCAAACGTAAGGGCTTCTTTAGATATTCTTAACATGCAATATCACCTATAAATGCTGATTTAATTGCGGCGCAATTCTAGCGGCTTTAGGCATATCAGTCTAGATATATATCAGAATTGGCAGTAAATCATGTAAACTTCTTAATACTATCTTATCAGAGCTCCCTGCAATTAATGTTTCCTGTCCAAACCACAGCAAAAAAAATCCTTACTGTTAGTAAACTCAACCGCTTAGCCCGATCGGTTTTAGAAGCCGAAATTGGGCAAGTCTGGCTGTCAGCTGAAATTTCAAATTTTGTCGCAGCTAGTTCTGGTCATTGGTACTTTACCCTTAAAGATGATCGTGCGCAGGTCAAAGGTGCAATGTTTAAAGGTGTAAACCGCAAAGTAAACCAAAAACCTAAAGAAGGTGACAAAGTTTTAGTTAAAGCAAACATCAGCTTGTATGAACCCAGAGGTGATTACCAAATTATCGTTGAACATATGGAGCCAGAAGGTGAAGGGCAACTTAAACAACAATTCGAAATATTAAAACGGCAATTAGCCTCAGAAGGAATATTTGCCCAAGAATATAAAAAGCCACTTCCTGAATCGGTATTGAGAGTAGGGATAGTGACATCCCCTACTGGGGCTGCGTTGCATGATATTTTAACCGTATTGCAGCGACGCAACCCTGCTATTGAAGTCGTTATTTATCCCAGTCAAGTGCAGGGTGATAGTGCGGTTGCACTTATTTGTGCGGCGATTACCCAAGCCAACCTTAGACACGAAGTGGATGTGTTAATTGTCGGCAGAGGGGGCGGGTCTTTAGAAGATCTCTGGTGTTTTAATAGTGAACAGGTGGCCAGGACAATATTCGCCTCTTCCATTCCCATAATAAGCGCTGTTGGACACGAAATAGATGTGAGCATTGCTGATTTTGTAGCAGATATGCGTGCACCAACACCTTCAGCTGCTGCTGAGTTGGTTAGTCAGGATCAGTCTACTTTGCTCAATAAAACCTTAGTATTGAAAGATAATTTAATAAAGGCTTTTTCTCGTTTGCAAAAGGAACGCTTTCATCAACGACAGGCTCTAGAACAACGGTTACTGCAAAACCATCCACAAAAGCAGCTTGAGCAAAAAAGTCAGTATGTCGATCAACTACAAGCTACTTTACAATATGCCGTCAAACGAAGGCTTACTGAGGCAGAACAACAGCAAAAACATATACAGAGTCGACTGTCTTTATCATCGCCCCAGAAGCTATTGCAACGTTATCAACAAACATTACAGGAGCTACAAACTAAATTACAAAGAAGTTGCCAACATTTAGTAGATAACAAAAAACAGAAATTACTCAATAATATGCATTTATTGGACACTGTGAGCCCATTAGCCACTTTGGCGCGAGGCTACAGCATCAGTTTCAAGGGTGAAAAAATAGTTAAAAGCATTCATCAAGTGCAAGTTGGCGATATAATAGTGACACGCTTCGAAGAAGGAGAGATTCAAAGCGAAGTAAACCAAATTGATAGAAAATAACTCAACATGTAATAGTAGTGAACTTAATCTAACTCAAAAAACTGTCACAAAATAAGCAGGCAGGTAACCCAATTATGTCGCGCTACAATGTTAACTAAAGTAACGCTAATCCTAATATAATGCTCTACTATTTTAAAAAATTAGAGGGTTATTTTCATATTCAAATTGGAGTTATTTGGCATTTTTATGCATACGCATAAGCTGCCTACGTTTACGACGTTGTGTATCATTTAAGGTGCTGTGGTCTGTTTGGAAAGGGTTAGCGCTCTCTCTGAATTCGATTTTAATTGGCGTACCCATGACTTTTAATGATTTACGGAAATAATTCATCAAATAACGTTTATACGAGTCCGGTAGATCTTTTAGCTGATTACCATGGATAACAATAAGAGGGGGATTATATCCACCAGCATGAGCATATTTCATTTTAACACGACGGCCACGCACGACAGGAGGCTGATGGTCGTCTTGAGCCATGTCCATGATACGCGTCAACATAGAAGTGTTGACCCTTTTAGTTGCTGATGCATACGCTTCTTGTACCGATTCAAATAAATGACCTACTCCCGTTCCATGTAAAGCTGAAATGAAGTGCAAGCGGGCAAAATCTATAAAGCCCAAACGTCTGTCTAACTCACGTTTGATTTCTTCTTTAACAGTTTTATCTAGACCGTCCCACTTATTCACTGCTACAACCAGCGACCGGCCAGCATTGAGAATAAAGCCTAACAAGCTCAAATCTTGATCTGTGATACCTTCCTGAGCATCAACTACAAATAACACTACATTCGATTCTTCAATGGCTTGCAATGTTTTTACAATTGAAAACTTTTCAACTGCTTCTGAAATATTTCGGCGTCTTCTCACCCCAGCGGTATCGATAAGAATATATTCTCTGTCGTCACGTTCCATAGGAATAAAAATACTGTCCCTTGTCGTACCGGGTTCGTCATAAACCACTACGCGCTCTTCGCCTAGTATTCGATTAGTGAGAGTAGACTTACCCACATTAGGCTTGCCTACTATCGCTAACTTTATGGGTAAAGCTTGCAATCTAGCTAGTTGTTCGTCGGCGTCTACTTCTTGAAGCTCTTCATCACTTTCTTCAGGGATATGCATATCTGGAAAAATTTCAGCAATGGGTGCAAGAGAATTTTGTAGTAATTGTGTTACACCTCTACCGTGGGCAGCAGCTATTTGATTCACATCACCAAGGCCAAGGGCAAAGAAATCGGCACTTTCGCTATCACCATCAATCCCATCAACTTTATTGGCAACCACATACACAGGTTTTTCTTGTTTACGTAGATGTTCAGCGATACTTTGATCTGCCGCTGTCATACCAGTACGGGCATCAACTAAGAACAGTACCACGTCTGCTTCTGTGATAGCCAACAAGGATTGTTCGGCCATAACCACATCAATGCCTTCTTCATCTCCACTAATGCCGCCAGTATCGACTACAATAAACTGCAGTCCTTCATATTTGGCTTGTCCGTATTTTCTATCTCGTGTTAAACCAGGAAAATCAGCCACCAACGCATCTCTTGTACGTGTTAGGCGATTAAATAAGGTAGATTTTCCAACGTTTGGGCGGCCAACTAAGGCAACAACGGGTAACATAAATACATATCCTATAGACAAAAACGGCTTAGAAACATTCCAAGCCGTAAAAATTATTGGTGCGATTCTTTAGGGAAATTCACACAAAACTGCTTTATGGAGTTTTAATAGCCACTAATTTACCATCTCGAGTTTGGGTAAATAAAATGTCACCATCCACCACAGGCGAGTAATAAATACCTTCATCTTCGTCATCACCACCGACTTCTAAGCGGGCCACAATTTTACCATCGGCCTGGTCAAACCAATGTAAGTAGCCATATTTATCGCCTGCCACCAAATAGTCCCCAACTGGTGTGGCCCCTGTCAATAAGCGTTTCTTGAGCGCACCTTGGCTCCATAACTCAACACCGGTTCGACTATCCAATGCGAAAACATTACTGTTGACGTCAACTAAGTATAATATACTACTTGACATTGACATACGACGGAATGACTTGTATTCACGCTTCCAGATGACCCTGCTTGTGCGTAATTCAACAGCCGCAAGTGTACCATCATAAGAGATAACGTAGACATTTCCACCCGACACTAATGGCTCGCTATCAATATCCACAATACGCTCTAACTCAGTCACGCCAGTAGCAGCCGAAATAACTTGCTCCCAAGCAGTCTGACCAGTTTCAAGAATATTCACTACTAGTTTGCCAGTTGCAGTGCCAATAATGGCACCACCGTTAACTGCTGCAGGGGAAGATACTCCGCGCAAAGAGAGTGGAGGCACATCGGATTCAGATGACCAAACTTCTTCACCATTATCTGCATTTAAAGCAAATATAAATCCTGAACCGGTATTAACCACTACAATTCCAGCGTCAATAGCAGGTGCAGCTAAGACTTCACCTTTAACCATTGTGATCCACTTTTGTTCACCAGTATTGGCATCTAAAGCAATCACTTCACCATTCTCAGTACCAAAAAAAACGGTTTCATAAGCAACACTGACCCCACCAGCAATTTTAGCTGACAAGCCATTCAATAGAAGCTTCATCGTACTTAAGGTATATCCCTCACCAACGTAATTCGACCAAAGCTCGACTATACTTGGAAACAATCCCTCATCGTCGTAAATCGCAAAGTCTTTAGACCATATTTTTTTGCCTGTGGCTAGATCATAGGCGTTAACATCGCCTTGCCGGTTGGCCGCAAAGACCTTATCATAAGCTATTGCTGGCCTAAGTTTTGAATAAAACTTTCCAATTCCTGATCCTAAATTTTCCGACCAAACTTCGGTTGGAGTAAATCGTACTTCAATAGGTTTGAGCCTTCGAAACTCTAATTCTTCTTCTTCATAAAACCAATTACTAATTGTTGTACAGCTAGATAACAAAATACAACTAATTACCAGCAAGCGTAAAAAAGATTGCTTCACAATTTTCATATTAACCATTTGCCGCAATGGCTAAATTGTCTAGCTTCATTTTTAAAAGCTGATCACGTTCGTTTGTTTCTAAAGCAGAGCTATAAGCAGCTCTGGCTTTATCAAATAATTTTTGACTTTGGTATACATCACCCTTAACTTCTTGACTTTGTCCCTTAAATGCTTCGTCTGTGACATTGTCTGCACTTGTTAGGGCCAGTTCGTATTCGCCTTGTTCTAATTGAATCCGAGCTAAACGAAGTTGTGCAACTGACTGAACAGCTGATAATTTGGCATTGCTAACAACAAACTCGAGTTGTTTGACCGCTTCGGCTAAGTCTTTACGTTCGATGGCTTGTTGGGTCATTTCTAATGCCATCAATATGGCATAACCGGTGTGACTGTGGCTCTCGATAAAACTCTTGGCTTGACTAAAACCCGCCTCACCTTTAATTAACTCTTCAGAGGCTTTTTCATAAGCAAAAGAAGCCTGCTCTTTTGCAGCAATCTGTGAATCATTGTAGTAACGCCATCCTAAAAGACCGCCTAAACCTAAAAGCGCACCAATAACTAACGCCAGACCATTTTCTTTCCAAAAGCGTTTAATGGCTTCGACTTGCTGCTCTTCTGTTTCGTACTGTTCCATTATTCATTCCTCTTACTGCTTGGCTATCGAAAATTTGATAGCACAAAATATTAGTTCAAAAACTTACAGTGTTATACATTAAAGAACTTTTCTGTAAAGTGTGTTAACTCTTTAATCAAAACTGTTTCTTGTGGTTTTTTTTCTCGCAAGTATTTAACTGTAACTTGCTGCAATGCCATCTCATCCTGACCGATGATTAAAGCAATACTGGCACCACTTTGATCAGCACGCTTCATTTGCTTTTTAAAATTTCCACCACCACAATGATTCATCACTTTTATCTGTGGCAAGGCGTCTCTGAGTGCTTCGCTGATCTGTCTTGCGTATAGTTCAACAGATCCGTCCATAGCTGTGACATAAATATCTACCACCTCAACTAGATTTTTATCTAATTCCAATGTTTGCAACATTAAAACTATACGTTCTAGCCCCATAGCAAAACCCACGCCTTGGGTGGCTTTACCTCCAAGTTGCTCAACTAGGCCGTCATACCGTCCGCCAGCACATACCGTACCTTGAGCACCTAGACTATCGGTGACCCATTCAAATACAGTACGATTATAATAATCCAACCCACGCACCAAAGCAGGGTTTACTCGGTATTTTACATCTAAGCTATCTAAACGTTCACACAATTCTTTAAAATGTTTGGCAGACTCTGCATCAAGGTAATCAATTAGTTTTGGTGCATCTTTTACTGCATTTTGTACTTGTGGGTTTTTGCTATCAAGCACACGCAATGGATTACTCTGTAAGCGTCTCAAACTATCTTCATCCAACTCGGATTCTCGGGTCTTCAAAAATGCTACTAATTGTTCTTTATAAGCCACTCTTGCTTCAGAAGAACCAAGAGAGTTAATTTCTAAGGTAACGTTTTGACTGATCCCAAATTTTTTCCACAACCTTGCACTAAGCAAAATGACTTCAGTGTCAATATCTGGCCCAGCTAAACCAAACACCTCTACACCAAATTGGTGAAACTGCCTGTAACGCCCTTTTTGTGGTCGTTCATGACGAAACATTTGCCCCATATACCAGAGGCGTTGTTGCTGGTTATACAGCAAGCCATGTTCATTTCCAGCACGTACCACACTAGCTGTACCTTCCGGTCGCAATGTAAGGCTATCTGAATTACGATCAGTGAAGGTGTACATTTCTTTTTCAACTATATCGGTCACTTCACCAATAGAGCGTTTGAATAAATCGGTACTCTCAACGATAGGCGTACGAATTTCTTGATAACCATAACTAGCGACTACTTGACGAATACTCGACTCAACGTACTGCCAAAGCCCTGATTCACTTGGTAAGCAGTCATTCATTCCTCGAATAGCCTGGATTTGTTTCGAAACTAACTTTGACACTAACAATAATCTCTTATGCAATAATTAAAAAAGCCTCGCATTATAAGGGCTTTATAGATAAACGTAAAATATTGACGTTGAAAAATACAGAAAACATCAAGTAAATTTCAGACATAACCTTAACCCGGACAACTAAAGTATCTGTTTTACATCGATCTTACGTTTCATATCCAGCTGACTGGCTTTAGCGCGAATGCGCTTTTCAAGTTGGTCTATTAAATCATCATTAGATAATCGCTCTTTTTGACGAATACCATCCAAGTAAAAACCACTCATATTACGCGCGCCTGTTAACCCCAAATCGGAAATTTCTGCTTCTCCTGGTCCATTAACAACACAACCGATAATAGATACATCCATCGGAGTAATAATATCTTCTAATCGTTGCTCTAATGCATTTACTGTACTTATTACATCAAATTCTTGGCGGGAACAACTTGGGCAAGCAATAAGGTTAATTCCTCTAGAGCGGATACGTAATGACTTTAATATATCAAATCCAACTTTTATTTCTTCTACGGGATCAGCCGCCAATGAAATGCGAATTGTATCGCCGATGCCTTCAGCCAATAACATGCCTAAGCCTACCGAACTTTTGACAGCACCTGCGCGAATACCACCCGCTTCCGTAATACCCAGGTGTAAGGGTTGATCAATTAGTTTAGCCAGAAGTCGATAAGACCCTACAGCCAAAAACACATCAGAAGCTTTAACACTGACTTTGAATTGCTCAAAATTAAGTTTGTCCAGAATGTCCACGTGACGCATTGCAGATTCAACTAACGCTTCTGCTGTAGGCTCGCCGTATTTTTCTTGTATGTCTTTTTCTAAAGAGCCACCATTAACACCAATACGAATGGGAATACCTTTATCTTTAGCGCAATCCACTACTGCACGAACTCTTTCCATACTACCGATGTTACCGGGGTTAATACGCAAGCAATCCACTCCGTATTCTGCAACTTTTAAGGCAATACGATAATCGAAGTGAATGTCCGCAATCAATGGCACGGTAACTTGCTGCTTAATCAATTTAAATGCTTCAGCTGCATCCATAGTGGGTACAGATACTCTGACTAAATCACCACCCACAGCTTGGATCCGCTTAATTTGCGCCACTGTTGCTGCGACATCTGTAGTAGGGGTATTTGTCATCGACTGAACAGCAATGGGTGCTCCATCGCCTATAGGCACATTACCTACATTGATACGTTTGGAAGGTCGGCGTTTAATAGGTGATTTAGAAAACATAATAATATCTTAGCCCTAATTATTCAGATAAAGGTAAATCAAATTTAGCAATTCGACCAGTGGGCAGAAATGACATATCTAAAGGTTCACCTGCATAGCGAATTTGCACCATTTCTGGTGCACCTAAAGTCACAACAAAAGGAGGAATACCTGACTGAGTCATAACATAGCCTTTGACTTTAACCCCATAAGCAATGTTTTCACCTGTAGCATCAGACAAATTTATCCAACAATCTCCAGAAAATTCAAATATCAGTTCAACTGGCGAAGTAGTTTCGGTAACTGTTGTGTCTAAAACATCTGAAGGTTTAGCTTCTAATGTTATTAATGTAGGCTCAGCAGTAAAAATATTTTCATCACCAGAAGTCGAATTTAGGATCTCAATATCAGGCATATCATTTGTTTCGAATGGCTGAACTTCTTGCTCCATTACATCAGAAGAAACAGATTCCAGACGATTTCTGGTACTTGATATTGACGTAGCATCAGTTGAGCTTTGTTGAAACCACCAAATAACCACGAGGGCGATGACCGCTGCCACAATCAAATAAGTAACTAACATCAATTTATCATCATTAGCTTGGTTAGCTACACGGCGAGAAAAGCTTTGTAGCTTGGCCGGTTCTTTTTTCTGAGTGCTGAGGCTTTCAAACGCCTTTAAGATCTCTGCCTCTTCTACATAAACATGTTTCGCATATAGCTTCAGATACCCTCTAACAAAGGTCAACGAAACATTGATATCGTAATTGTCTTGCTCGATATTTTCGATTAAAGTCTTTTTTAATTTGATTTTGTCAGCAATTTCTTGAGTAGACAAATTAGCCCGTTCTCGCGCCTGTTTTAAGATTTGACCCGGGCCTTGAATAACTGCTTGTTGTTGTTCTTCTTTCTCAATCATAGTTTAGATTTACTCTACAACGCTTGGGGCAACTAAAGATAAATTCTTACCATCAAAAATAGCCGAGGCATCGGCTAAGCCATTCCAGTCTATCAGACGTTGCATTCTGATGTTGTAAAGAAGCGAAATCCGATACAAATTTTCTCCTTTTGCAACAATGTGGAATTTTGGTGTTTCCAATATTTCTGGCTCTACTTGCTTAATCTGCTCAGTTAATTGCTCTGTAACTGGAACAACCAAATGAACCATTTCATCCGCTTCTATGTCGGTATCTTTTCCATAAATTATTGGAATGTTCTGTTCCGGCTTTAGCCCTGTAGTTTTATCTGCTTTGTGATCCACTTCAAGGGGAGACAGTTGATCAATTAACAATGACTTTGTTATTAGATCATTGGGAAACATGTTTAACAACATATCCGAATAACCATTTGCAGCATTATCGTTACCTGTAGCACTCTCTATCTTCATTGCCATAAACAAACTTTGAGGGCTAATCTGAGAAGTTTTTTCATAGCGTCTTAATATATCTCTCGCTTCTTGCCATTGATGTGTTTCGACCAATGAACGAGCAAGTAAAAACAAACTATTCGCTCTTCTTGGTTGGTGATTAACTGCATTTCGTAAATATTGTATAACATCTTCATATCTTCCTTGACTTCGACTACACAAAGCTAAATTTTCATAGGTCTCAGCGCTGGAAATATATTGACTGGTATTCACTGCCTTAAGAAAATATTTTTTAGCCTTTTCGTAGTCACCATTTTGGCATAAAAATGCACCGTAGCTGTTAGCAATGTTGGCATTTTTTGGTTCGAGATCCATTGCAAGCTGATATGAGTTTTCTGCCTGCTTTAACTCACCCACACTCTGATAATAATACGCCATAGCATAATTAGCGTCTGCTAACCTTGGGGCAAATTCTAATGCTTTGTCCAAATTAAATTTGGCTTGACTAAAGTTGCCGTTTTGAAGATAAGCCAAACCTAAAGAAACTCGGGTTTTGGCGGCTTTTATTTGATCAAAATTTTGGCTGTTTTGACTTATACATGAACTGAATATTATCAAAACAATAAAAAAAACACTAAGAATTTTTAATATGTGATTCATTAGGACCTGTTTAACATATTGTCGATAAAAAAATTAATGTGTCATCTTGACTGAAATGTTCTCACCCTTCAGCTGTTTTTTTAATATTCTTTTTGTTCGATCCACTACTTCACCCACCAATTGGCCACAAGCTGCATCGATATCGTCACCTCTGGTGCGTCGAACAACAACTATTAGACCGTATTCCATAAGCACCTTAGCAAAACGATCAATCCGAGAGTTACTAGAACATGTGTAAGGTGAGCCCGGATATGGATTAAACGGAATAAGGTTAATCTTGCACGGAGTATCTGCCATTACTTTTGCCAGGGCATGTGCTTGATCAGTGCTATCGTTAACCCCGTTTAACATTACGTACTCTACTGTTACCTTACCTTGATTAGCGTTTGACTTAGCTAGGTATCTTCTGACACTGGCTAAAAATTCTTCAATAGGATATTTTTTATTAACCGGCACAAGCACATCGCGTAACGCATTATCTGGCGCATGTATAGATATTGCCAAGGCTACGTCTATTTGATCACCCAACATATCAAGTGCTGGGACTACACCTGAGGTACTTAAAGTCACTCTGCGCTTGGATAAACCAAAGGCGAGGTCGTCCAACATCAACTCCATAGCTGGCACAACGTTTTTTACATTTAATAAAGGTTCACCCATTCCCATCATCACTACATTAGTGATGGGGCGTTTAGCCGTATCGTTGTTCAAACCTATGGTTGTTGCAACTCGCCAAACTTGGCCAATAATTTCAGACACTTTTAAATTACGGTTAAATCCCTGCTGGGCTGTAGAACAAAAAGTACATGCTAGGGCACAACCCACTTGAGACGATACGCATAGAGTCGCTCGATCGCCGTCGGGTATCCAAACTGTTTCGACTTCTTGACCACCTTCTAATTTCAAGGCAAATTTGATGGTCCCATCTGAGGCATTTTGTTGATAAGCAATTTCCGGTGCTTTGACTTCACATTTTTCCTGAAGTTTAGTACGCAGGACCTTATTAAGATTAGTCATTTGCTCAAAATCTGACACACCTTGCTGATAAATCCATTTCATGACTTGTTCTGCTCTAAAAGGTTTTTCTCCCATCTGATTAAAAAAGGCCCGTAAACCGTCTCTGGTTAAATCAAGTAAGTTAGTTTTTTTAGGTTGGGCAGATACCACTTCAGTTTTCACAATAGACCTCAAGACTCAGACTAATCTGCTACTATCTTAACTGATAAATCAGCTTTTGCAGCAGATACAATAAATAATACAAAAGGGAGCCTAAGCTCCCTTTTTAAAACATAATTAAGCTTAACGAGTACGCGGGCAGATTTCTTCGTCACTGAAGAAATAAGCAATTTCGCGGGCTGCTGATTCGGGTGCATCTGATCCATGACAGGCATTCTCGTCTATTGAAGCAGCATAATCTGCACGTAAAGTGCCAGCTAGCGCTTCAGTTGGGTTAGTAGCTCCCATGATCTCACGATTTTTCAAGACTGCATTTTCGCCTTCCAACACTTGCACCATAACTGGACCAGAAGTCATGAAGGAAACTAATGCAGTAAAAAATGGACGCTCACTATGCTCCCCGTAAAACCCCTCTGCTTGCTCTTTACTTAAATGAAGCATTTTGGATGCCACTAATCTTAGGCCGGCAGACTCAAAACGGTTGTAGATAGCACCAATAACATTCTTTGCAACTGCATCAGGCTTAATAATAGAAAAAGTGCGCTCTAAGGCCATTTTCTTAACTCCAGTGTTTAGTAATATTTCGTTCTAATATTTTGTCCCTAAATAGGACGGATAATAGGACGGATAAAAAGACAGATAAAATTTGGCGCCGATTATATGCAATTAGTCATCAAATACATAGTATAGATTGCATATTATTCTGTGGCACTTAAAATCAACATTTTGGCAGTTTAAAAACGAGGTGGTCTTGATTAAATTTTTAGTGCTTATTCCTGTTGTGTTGTGTTCAATTTGGTTGGTGTATTTGAAAACAAAGAACCATAGCCTAGAAGATGGTAAACAAGGGTTTATATATATTTTTATTTTTTGTGCTGTTATCGCACTATTTTATAGCTCTTTAGTATGGATTACTGAATAAAAGAAAACTCACGGTCCAGTTTGTTTAGATTTACGCAATAAAAAAGAGCGACAGACGCTCTTTTTTATTATTAAATTAAAACTAGATTGTTAATAAACCTCAATATCCGCTTGCGCTTTTAAAGATTCAATTACGGCACCATAAATCAATTGAGATTTACTAGATGCCAGACGGTTTTGTAATGAAATCAGCTGTTTATCATTTGCTTGTGTAGTTGTGTTAACTTGAGTCAATTGCACTAAACTGACATCCCCTGTCACTAAATCAACTACACTACTATCTGCAACAGACAGCTTGAACAAGGCATCAACAACACTCTGCGACAATGTCGCATCGTTTCGCGTTACCGCTTTCTTTTCAGACCAGTTAAGTTCAAGGGCAACTAATTTCTCATTCACGTCATCGGTTTCAGCCAAAGCAATTTTCGCTTCTAAGGCCCAATCTCTGGCAGCTTGTTGAGCTGCTTGTGCAGACAAATTTTGTTGAATTTGCTCACTCACCTCTTCTATAGTTTTTGTTCGCTCTGGTTCATGTTCGGCCACTCTAACAACCATTAAATGATGACTACCCAGCTCTAAAACTTCACTATTTACCGCATCTTGGATTAATTCTAAGCTAAATGCACTAGCCAATACGTTAGGTTTGGATACAGCTTCTGGCGCATTAGCTCGACTGAACAATTTTGTAGTCTTTATTTCTTTTCTGGCAATATCTGCTACCTCATCAAGATTATCAGGCACTTCAAAAGCCACTTCTGCAACCCTTTGGCTAATCTCGTAAAAATTGTCTTCAGCTTTCAGAGTTTTAACTTTATCTGTTAACTCTTCTTTTACGTCTTCGAAAACATTGACACGCCCTGGCTTAATATCTGTTAACTTAATAATGTGGTAACCAAACTCACTTTTAACTACAGCGCTGACATCACCTTTTTTCGCAAGCGAAAAGGCAGCGTCTTCAAAAGCAGGGTCCATAATACCTCTGACAAACCAACCTAAATCTCCACCTTTTTCAGCGCTAAACGTATCGCTTGAATATGTCATAGCTAGTTCAGAAAAATTGTCTCCAGCTTGTATATTAACCAGAACTTCTTCAGCTTTACTGGAAACACTTTCGTCCTGTTGAACACTTTCGAATAAAATATGCGACACTTGGCGCTCTTCGTCAGTACTATAATCAACGAGGTTTTGTTGGTAATATTCTATGAGTTCCTCTTCGTTAACTTCAATCGCCGGTAATAAGTCTTCTAAAATCAGTTCAACATAAGACAAGCTAATTCTCTGCTCTGTATCAAACTGACTAATATTACTTTGATAAAAAGCTAGGATTTCATCATCACTGACATTTACTTGCTCAACAAATTTAGCTGCAGGGACATTCAAATAGCGAATATCACGAGTTTGCTGCTGCATAAGGTGGGCTGTTTTTGCTTCACTTGTTAGCGCGAATTCGGTTCCCATTAATGACTGAGATAGTTGTCTTCGAACCATATCAACACGCATGTAGTCTCTAAAGTTATTGGTTTGAAAACCTGCTTGGCGCAAAATGGCGAGATAACGATCATTATCAAATTTACCATCTACCTGGAATTCTTGCATCTCAACTATTGCGAGTTTGATTTGCTCATCGCTAACTCTCAAGCCTAATTCTTGTGCAGCTTGGTCAAGGAGCTTTTCACTAATTAGGCGGTCTAAAATACCTTGACGGAAATTTTGTAGGTATACAGTATCACTTGCCAATGTAGCAAATGCTTCACCAAACTGAGATTCCATCCGCGAACGTTCGTTTTGATAGGCGCGTTCCAATTCATCAAGGCCTATTTCTTCACCATTTACATTGGCTGCGGCAGCTGATGCAGAGGAATTAAAGTAACTCCCTACCCCTGCAAATACAAAACTTAAAATAACTAATGCTAAGATCCCCATAGCCCAAGGGCCTTGTGATCCTTCTCTGATTCTTTCCAACATACTAAAGTCCAAACTCCAAAGAGCTGTTATTGATAATTACTAAAGACGCCTAAATCAGGTTGTCTTAATTACAAGGGGCGAGATTATAAACTAATATATCAATTTATTAATGATTGTTCACTTTGAATTAAAGATATCTGACAAGCTTTAATAAAGATTAATGTTAATATCAAATTAAGATTGACACAGACTTCACAAAAACAAAAGGCGATGATAAATCATCGCCTTTTGTTATGAATGAACTAAATATTTAGTTGCAAGCGTCTTTTAGTGCTTTACCAGCTTTAAACGAAGGCACTTTAGCCGCTGATATTTGGATAGTCGCACCAGTTTGTGGATTACGACCGCTGCGAGCGGCACGTTCACGTACAGAGAATGTTCCGAAACCAACCAATGCAACTTGGTCTCCATCTTTAAGTGCGGAAGTTACAGCACCTGTTAATGCGTCTAATGCACGACCAGCTGCTGCTTTAGAGATGTCTGCACTTGCAGCGATGTTATCAATAAGATCTGACTTATTCACAATATGAACCCTTTCAATTGTTATTATATTTACAGCCTGCACCATGCATAGCCAGTCGTTTATATCAAGCATGAAACTGAACTTCAAGCTATATATTTACAAATCATTAACTTCCAATGAACCCTCTCAATCCCTTTTGTGACAAGGCCTTAAAGGACTATTCATTAAAGGCTACCATAACTATTTACATAGTGAAGCCCTTAATTTAAAAAAAAATAGAAATACTCTATTTTATGCTTAGTTTTTAGGCTTTTTTACTACAACTGGTGTAAATTTCTCCGGAGGCTCTTGTAAAGCTAAGGCTAAGACTTCGTCAATCCACTGCACTGGATGAATACTCAAATCTCGTTTTACGTTGTCTGGGATCTCTTCTAAATCACGTTCATTCTCTTTTGGAATAATAACCGTTTTAATCCCGCCGCGGTGAGCAGCTAGTAATTTTTCTTTCAAACCGCCAATAGGTAATACCTCTCCCCTAAGGGTAATTTCGCCGGTCATGGCAACATCACACCTAACAGGATTACCAGTTAGTGTAGAAATTAACGCGGTGCACATAGCGATACCAGCGCTAGGTCCATCTTTAGGTGTTGCACCTTCTGGAACGTGAACATGTATATCGCGTTTTTCATGGAAATCATTATTAATACGTAGCTTTTCTGCTCGACTACGTACCACTGTCATAGCTGTCTGGATAGATTCCTGCATCACATCACCTAGTGAACCGGTAAAAGTCGTTTTGCCTTTACCCACTACTGATGTGGTTTCTATAGTTAACAGGTCGCCACCAACTTGCGTCCATGCTAAGCCAGTTACCTGACCTATTTGATTAGATTTATCAGCTTTACCATAATCAAAACGTTGCACACCCAAATATTCACTAAGATTATCTTGATTAACCAGCACTTGAGTTATGTTTTTACCTAGCAAGATATTCTTAACAGCCTTACGGCATATTTTAGAAATTTCTCTTTCTAAGTTCCTCACTCCTGCTTCTCTCGTGTAATAACGAATAATGCCAATGATGGCACTTTCATCAATAACTAATTCGCCTTCTTTTAAGCCGTTGCGGGATATTTGTTTATCCATTAGATGTTGGGTTGCAATATTCAGCTTTTCATCTTCTGTATATCCTGACAGTCGGATAACCTCCATCCTGTCAAGTAAAGGACCAGGAATGTTCATGCTATTAGAGGTGGCGACAAACATAACGTCTGAAAGGTCGTAATCCACTTCTAAGTAATGATCACTAAATGTACTGTTTTGTTCAGGATCTAGTACCTCTAATAATGCAGAGGATGGATCTCCACGCATATCTGATGCCATTTTATCTATTTCATCGAGCAAAAACAGTGGGTTTTTCACTCCCACCTTGGCCATTTTTTGTACCATCTTACCTGGCATAGAACCGATATAAGTGCGACGATGCCCTCTGATCTCGGCTTCATCACGCACCCCACCTAAGGCCATCCGCACATATTTTCTACCTGTGGCCCTAGCAATAGACTGTCCTAAAGATGTTTTACCCACACCCGGTGGCCCAACTAAACAAAGAATAGGCCCTTTGAGTTTTTTCACTCGCTGTTGTACCGCTAAGTATTCAATAATTCGTTCTTTAACCTTATCTAGGCCATAATGATCAGCGTCTAGTATTTTATCAGCAAGAGCGAGGTCTTTTTTGACTACGCTTCTTTTTACCCAAGGAACATTTGTTAGCCATTCAATATAGCTACGCACAACAGTCGCTTCTGCTGACATGGGCGACATCATTTTTAATTTAGCTAATTCTGCTGTTGCCTTTTTCTGGGCTTCATCTGGCATTTTCGCATCGGTAATTTTTTTCTTGAGCGCTTCAAATTCATCGGGCGCTTCATCAAGTTCACCTAATTCTTTTTGAATAGCTTTCATTTGCTCATTCAGATAATACTCTCGCTGACTTTTTTCCATTTGTTTTTTAACGCGAGTACGTATTTTTCTTTCAACTTGTAGCAAATCAATTTCGCTTTCCATCAACGCCATTAGATATTCTAACCGCTCGTTGATACCAAGCATCTCAAGGACTTTTTGTTTTTCAGATAACTTCAATGGCATATGTGCTGCCATGGTATCAGCCAAACGCGCAGCATCTTCAATACCACTCAAAGAAGTTAAAACTTCAGGTGGGATTTTTTTATTAAGCTTTACGTATCCTTCAAACTGAGAAATAGCAGAACGAATTAGCACTTCTTCTTCCGATTCTGCCAAGGCTGTATCTTCTGAACTGAGAACATCTGCTATAAAAAAATCTTCAGTACTGACAAATGTATCAATCTTGCCACGCTGATTACCTTCAACTAACACTTTAACAGTACCATCAGGTAATTTAAGTAGCTGTAATATCGTTGCAATAGTGCCAACGTTAAATATGTCAGCTACTTCTGGCTCGTCAACACTGGCATCTTTCTGAGCAACCAAGAATATTTGTTTATCTTTTTCCATTGCCGCTTCTAAACAACGAATAGATTTCTCACGCCCAACAAATAATGGGATAACCATATGTGGATAAACCACTACATCACGCAACGCCAAAACAGGCATTTCAATGCGATCTTCACGCTTTTTAGTCATTCTTGGTCCCGTATTAAGTCATCTAATATTACATCTATGCGTTGTATATGGGGTTAGGCTGTTAAAGTTCAAATAAATATTTAAAACAAAGTAAAATAAAGTGTAGTTAATAACTTTGTTAGCGATTTATTGTCGCCATAAAAAAAGGCTCTTTCGAGCCTTTTATTTGTGTCTATTCTGAAGCAACCTTTTTGTCTACACCACTGTCATAAATTAATATCGGTTTCGACTCTCCCCGAATAACTGTTTCATCGACCACAACTTTACTAACATCTGTCATCGATGGAAGATCATACATAGTGTCTAACAATACAGCCTCAACTATAGAGCGGAGTCCACGAGCCCCCGTTTTGCGTTGCATGGCTTTTTTAGCTATGGCTTGCAAGGCATCTTCACGGAACTCAAGCACGGTGTTTTCCATACCAAATAATGCTGAATATTGCTTTGTTAATGAATTTTTGGGTTCTCGTAAAATTTGAACCAAAGCATCCTCACTGAGTTCCTCAAGGCAAGTAAGCACAGGTAAACGACCTATAAATTCTGGTATGAGTCCATATTTCACTAAATCTTCAGGCTCAACTTTTTTAAGCAATTCGCCTTCTTGAGATTTATTACTAGTATCTTTAATTTCTGAAGCGAAACCAATACCTGTACCTGTGTTAGCACGTTGCTCTATTACTTTGTCTAATCCAGAAAATGCACCACCACAAATAAATAATATTTTAGATGTATCTACCTGTAAAAACTCTTGTTGAGGATGTTTTCTGCCGCCCTGCGGAGGAACAGAAGCAACAGTGCCTTCGATCAGCTTGAGCAGAGCTTGCTGAACACCTTCACCAGATACATCTCTAGTTATAGAAGGGTTGTCTGATTTCCGTGATATTTTGTCTATCTCATCAATATAAACAATACCGCGCTGGGCTTTTTCAACATCATAATCGCATTTTTGTAGAAGCTTCTGAATGATATTTTCGACATCTTCGCCAACATAACCAGCTTCAGTTAAAGTCGTTGCATCGGCCATAGTAAATGGCACATCTAACAACCTTGCAAGCGTTTCAGCTAACAGAGTTTTACCACTACCGGTTGGACCCATTAACAAAATATTACTTTTGCCTAATTCCACACCATTGTGAACATCACCATTTCTTAAACGTTTGTAATGGTTATAAACTGCTACAGAAAGCACCTTTTTTGCATGCTCTTGACCAATCACATAATCATTTAGATGAGCATGAATTTCTTTCGGTGTTGGTAAATCGTCTTGTTTCTTCTTAGGCGCGATTTCTTTTATTTCTTCTCGAATAATGTCGTTACATAAATCAACACATTCGTCACAAATAAAAACCGACGGGCCAGCAATCAGCTTTCTTACTTCATGTTGGCTTTTCCCACAGAACGAACAATACAAAAGTTTGTTGTCGCCATCGCTGCTTTTTTTATCACTCATTTACAATCTTTTCCTATCTTAGGCTGACTCTACCTACAGAGAACCTACACCTTAATTCAATGTAGCCTACTATTGGATTTATAAGAAACTCACCTTATCATTTGTCGCTTTTGGTGTCTGCTTGGATTTGACCTTGACTGGAATCTGGTCTGCTCGATAACACTTGATCAATCAAACCATATTCCATAGCGTTCGTTGCACTTAAGAAGTTATCTCTGTCCGTATCACGCGCAACTTTTTCATATTCCTGCCCAGTATGTTCTGCCATCAAACGATTCATTTTCTCTTTAATTGATAAAATTTCTTTGGCATGAATTTCAAAGTCTGAGGCTTGCCCTTGAAAACCACCCAAAGGTTGATGGATCATTACTCTTGAATTAGGCAAGCAATACCGTTTGCCTTTTTCGCCCGCTGATAACAAAAATGCGCCCATACTGGCAGCTTGGCCAATACATACTGTGCTAACGTTGGGTTTAATAAAATTCATGGTGTCGTAAATAGCCATTCCTGCAGTCACTGAGCCACCTGGAGAATTGATATATAAGAAAATATCTTTTTCTGGATTCTCGGCTTCTAGAAATAACATCTGAGCAACGATAAGATTAGCCATGTGGTCTTCAACTTGACCGACTAGAAAAATAACATTCTCTTTTAACAAGCGAGAGTAGATATCGTAGGAACGTTCACCCTTGGCAGTTTGCTCAACCACCATAGGAACTAATGCGTTTGTTGGATCAAAAGGGGTATTCATCATATATTCAAATTCTTCATAAATAAAAATGCTCGGCAGTTACCGAGCATTTAAGCAGTTGCAGACTAGATAAGTCAAATAACAAAGGGCAAATTAAGCCTGTTTATTCATAATCTCATCAAAAGATTTCTTAACTTCTTTTACTTTCGCTTGTGCAAGCAATATTTCAACTGCTTGTTCTTCCATAGCAACGTTATTCATTTGTTGCATTAATTCATCATTTGTTTTGTAGTACTCGATCACTTCTTGAGGATCTTCATAAGCAGAAGCTGCAGTTTCAATCAGCACATCTACCTTACTAGTATCTACTTTAAGATCGTTAGTTTTGATCACTTCACCTAGCAGTAAACCAATACTGACTCGTTTGCGAGCATTTTCTTCAAACAAATCAGCTGGGAGCTCTGGCATGTTGTCAACATTCCCGCCCTGTTGCTGGCTAAAACGCTGTTTAGCTTGTACTCGTAACGCATCAATTTCTTGATCAACGAGAGCCTTAGGTAAGTCAATTTGATTTTTTTCTAATAATCCGGCAATAACTTGCTCTTTTATCAAAGCTTTCAACGTTTGATCTAGCTCACGCTGCATATTCTTGCGAACTTCTGTGTGTAATGCTTCGATGTCACCATTTTCAATGCCAAATAATTTAGCAAATTCCTCATCAATTTCAGGTAAATCTAATTGCTCAACTTTTTTAATATTAATAGTGAATTGAGCAACTTTGCCCTTTAGCTTTTCAGCATGATAATCTTCCGGGAAAGTAACATCAGCAATGACTTCATCGCCAGTCTTGTTGCCTACTATTGGTTTCTCAAAACCGGGGATCATCTTGTCTTTACCCATCTCAAGGGCGAAATCTTCAGCTTTACCGCCGTCAAACTCTTCGCCATCGATAGTACCTATAAAATCGATAGTCACTTTATCGTCTTTCTTGGCTTTACGTTTTACTTCTTTGTAGCTGGCATGTTGCTTACGTAAAGTGTCAATCATATTGCTTAAGTCTTTATCACTGATGTCTACTACTGGTGTTTCAACATCAATTTTAGCAACATCCTTCACTTCTACCTCGGGATATACTTCAAAAGCTGCAACATACTCTAAGTCTTTGCCATCTTCGTCTGTTTTCATTTCAAAACTAGGCATGCCTGCAGGAGTGATCTTTTCTTGAGTAATTGCTTGATAAAAATTACGTTGCATCACTTCACCAGCAATTTCCTGACGTACGGCTTGTCCGTAACGTTTTTTAATAACATTTACAGGCACTTTACCAGGGCGAAAACCATCAATTCTTTGGGTTTTAGCTAATTGCTGTAAGCGAGACTTGACTGCAGAATCAATCGACTCAGCAGGAACGGTAATAGTAAGACGGCGTTCTAAACCTTTGTTCGTCTCAACGGAAACTTGCATTCTGATACCTCAATTATGCGCATACTCGCGCTTATATGTGATGAATAATGGGCTTTTATCGGCGGCAAACTAAACATTGCAACGGATACAATTATTGTGTCCGAATCCCCTGACAAAAAGAAAAACCTCTTTCCAGCCACTATAGCCTGATAAAAAGACGCAATAGTATAGCGATAGCCATAACGCAAGTCGAGGGTAAAATAGCCAGCTTTAGAATCGTATTATTATTAGGGTCTATTAAAAGCAAAAAAACAGCAGAAAAATGTACTGAATATGATGATAAAATCTTCAGTTATTGATGATTAAAGGATATTTCACCACTAAGGTTCTTCTATTTATTATTTCAATACTGTTCGAGCTTATTTAGTGCAAAATAAATTTATCTTCCACCAGTAATATGCAAGAAAATTCATTTACAGTACCAATTTATAGTGAAGCGTCGGATTTTAACAACGCATATTAATACTATAAAGAATTAAAAATTAGGCATCAATAATAGTAATTTTGATTTTCATTCTAAAGCTCTCAATAATTAAACAATGGCTTATTTATTTATGTTGAGGTCTTCGAAGTCAGGAACTAAATAGTAAATAAAAATAATTTTTGGTACATATATATTTCACCAAAGATAATCTTTAAATATACATACTTCAACTTCATGGCAGGAGGATTATGTAGTTTACAGATTACAAACCTTAGATATTGCTTAAGTGGAATATATAGATTGAATAGATGGTCGGTGAGACAGGATTCGAACCTGCGACCCCTTGGACCCAAACCAAGTGCGCTACCAAGCTGCGCTACTCACCGACTGAACTCTACAAAACAATACACTAACGAAAACAATAAACTCTGGTACTATGCTTTCCAAATAATCTATATAAAAAGAAGCACCGAAGGATAAGTCAGTTGCGGAACCTTTCAGTGACAAGACTATTTAAATCTAAAATAAACACCATCTAGATAAATGGCTATATATGGTGCGGAAGGAGAGACTCGAACTCTCACGCCGTGAAGCACTGGAACCTAAATCCAGCGTGTCTACCAATTCCACCACTCCCGCGAGTGGGGTGGGCGACGGGGCTCGAACCCGCGACAACCGGAATCACAATC
>JAWUXU010000049.1:0-9921 GCA_034111145.1 Paraglaciecola sp. | reverse complement strand
TATAAACATTCTATCGAAGTGTTTGAAGAACAGCTTTAATAGGCCAACCCACAGAAAACGGATAGGGGGGATGAGGCAGGCCAAACGACTGCTATCGTAAGAATACCCAACAAACATTCAGACATCCCATTATTTTATGCTTTTTTTAATTAAAGAGGCCGAAACATATCTAGAAATCAGCGTTTAACTCTTAGTTTTCTTAATACAGCCCCAGTATTCCTGCTGCCTTTACCCTTCTGATATTTTAAGCCCAAAATCAAGTGAAAAATATATACTTTTTATTTGATTTTATTATGGGTGGCCTATTAAGTGTATTGCAATGATTGAGTAGAAAGGGAATGTGTTTTTGAACGTGTTTCAAACGTTCTAATTATTCAAAAAAAACGAGCCTAAGCTCGTTTTTTTGAATGACTATTCACTCTCTTTATTTCCCTTTTTATGCTGATGGTTTTTCATATTCTAATGACCTACATGAACTATAATAATTTTCTCTTCCGTTCTATTGTCATTACTTATATCTGCAATATCCCTGATGATTACTTTAGTTTCTTGATTAAAATACCTCTTGTCGGGGTATTTTTTCAGATAGTTGTAGGTCAAATTAGCCTGATATTTTTTTGAAAAGTTTGCCAATATCTGATCATTACAATGTATTCCATTTACAATGTATCTTTTACCTATTGAAACACCTCCCGCACTAACTCTTGAGTGACGTATCAATACTTTCTTTAATGCTTTCACTTCATTACTTCCTGCAAGCACACAGATTTTTGTATCAATAGAATTATCCATGGCGACAAACTTATAATGAACAGCGTAAGTTTTATTCATCATAAATATTGATGCTGTAATTACTAGTAATTGAATTAATTTCATACCTTTGACTCCTGTTTTTACTCATGGCAGCAGGTAAATAGGTTGCTAACATTGAGTATAATTAGCTAAGTAAATTTGCTTTTCGTTAAAAAAATTATTGAACGAATTTTAGACTACACTTGCACTATAGTTAGATCGAACTTGCTTTATCTATTCGTTACCTATTATTTACTATGAATTAGTTATGGATTAGTTACTGGTTTAATTTCTCATTGTTATCACAAGCAAAAATGAATGTGTCGAAGCAATGAAGAGATAATCGATAAGGAGGATGTAAACCAAATGATATTCATATTCAATAGCTGCGAACTGCAAACTGAAAATTTTACTCTACAAGTCAGCGGTGTGACGACATTAGTCGAGCCTCATGTCTTTGATTTAATTTTGTACTTGATTGATCATAGAAATAGAGTGGTAACTAGAGGTGAGTTGTTTAAGAGCCTTTGGGCGGGTCGTGAAGTTTGTGACGCTACATTAAGTAATACTATAAAATGTGCCCGTGCTTGTTTAGGGGACGATGGTGAGCAACAAACAATAATAAAAACGACTCGAGGACGTGGTTACCAATTTATTGCCGAGATACAAGCCATATCTGGTGAAACTAAAAGCCCAAACATACCTGTAACTTCTCTCAATACTATTAACTCAATTATTCCAACATCCCTTAATTCCGCGAATTATTTAAAGCTATTATTGTTAGTCTTTATTCTGTGTTTTTTTATTCTGTGTTTTTTTATTCTTAGCGACAAAACATTGTTACCTTTCAGCAAAACAACTGAAGACAAAGCGACGACTAACCACGACTTAATCGCTGTTCTACCATTTGAAAACCTTAGTGGGATGAGGGCTAATAAATATTTTACCGATGGTATCCATGAAGAGTTACTCACTCAAATTTCACACATTAAAGACATTGACATCATTTCTCGAAACTCAGTAATGAATTACAAAAATACAAATAAAAGCATTAGACAAATTGGTCAAGAGCTTGGTGTTGTAATGGTTATTTCTGGCGGAGTACAACGCTCCAGCAAGCAAATACGGATGCACATCCAACTTATCGATACGAGCACAGACGCAAATCTTTGGGCAGAAACCTATACACGCAGTCTAAGTAACGAGAATGAGTTTATTATACAAAGCGAAATTGCCCATAAGATTGTTAATGATCTACAAGTTCTACTTTCTGCTCAAGAACAACGTTAAAGAGTATAGGTAAAATAAAACGTCATTTTTTATAAAAATAAATATTGCATAGTTTTTTTCGTTTACCAGTCTGTTATATCTTTGAGGGAGTGAAAGTCGGTTGTTTTTCGTCTATTAATATTAAAACTTGGAAGTAACACTTCTTGCAACTCCCGATTTGACAGTCAGGGCTTATAATCAATTGGCGCGTTTTGCCATTTAAAGATAATTGGACTCCCCCGCACCCTCGAGCCTGGGGTAATATAATCGTTACCACACAAATATATTATCGAGAGATTTTGCAATTATATTATTCGTTATTACCGTGAAATTAAGCCGCATTCACATAACGGCGTATGGACGCAAAATGAAACGGAATATCGGTATTGGAAATACTATAGCCCTTGTCCAATATGACTTGACCACTTTACACTGCCCCTGCCCCTGTGAGGAGGTAATAAATTAGCATACTACATCCTAAAGTGAGCTAATTCCCGGCGCATTAAACCTACATCTCTATTATCAATCAGGTCCGTTGTAAAATTTGATATGTATCAATAAATTTAACGTGGACAGATACATAATGACTAAATTGTGTGAACTACTGTTCATTGTTAAATGGCATTTTTCCAGTCAAGCATTACTGAGAGCGGCTTGAAGGATAAAATAGTAGTAACAAAATAGGTGGAGGATGTTTGAAGAAGGCTAATAAAGTGTTACCCAAAGTTAGTAGAAAAGCGGAGCCTGGCGCGCAATTAATAAGCGTAGCACCAGATAATATGCTCATCGTCGGTATAGGAGCTTCAGCGGGGGGCTTAAAAGCATTTGAAGCTTTTTTCTCTGGGCTACCCGCCGTCATTGCTTCTAATGTGGCTTTTGTGCTGGTACAGCATTTGTCGCCTGATCACAAAAGTATGCTTGCTGATCTTGTTAGCCGCTATACGTCCATGAAAGTATTAGAGGTAACAGATGGCATGGTGATTCAGCCTAATTATGTCTACATCATTCCCCCGAATCATGATATGGCCGTTATGAATGGTAATCTGCAATTGATGAAACCGGTTGCCCCACATGGTCAACGTTTACCCATTGATTTTTTCTTCCGTTCACTCGCTCAAGATCAGCGAGGGAGCGCCATTGCGATTGTGCTATCTGGCAACGGCAGTGATGGTACTCTGGGGATTCGAGCGATCAAGGGTGAGGGTGGCATGGTAATGGTGCAAAGTCCCGGTACAGCCGAATTTGATGGCATGCCCCTCAATTCTATTGCCACTGGGATGGTTGACTATGAGTTGCCTCCTAGCAAAATGGGCACTCGGTTAATTGCGTATCTTGACCATTTTAAAGTAACTAAAACGTCTCCCTTTGAAACTAAAACAACCAAAACCAACGATGCATTGAATAAGATATATATGCTGATACGTAACCAGACGGGTCACGACTTTTCTCAGTACAAGCCAAGTACTATTACCCGGCGTATTGAGAGGCGCTTAGCGGTCCATCAGATCAAGGAAATGAGTCAGTACGTCCAGTTTCTGCAGGCTACTCCGATGGAAGTAGAAACTTTGTTTTACGATCTTCTAATAGGTGTGACCAAGTTCTTCCGAGACCAACAGGCCATGGAATCTCTCGAAAATATTATTATCCCCAAGTTGTTTAACAAGATACCGGACGGCGAACCGATTCGGATTTGGTCAGTGGGATGTTCCTCGGGCGAGGAGGCCTATTCTATAGCTATCCTTGTGCGTGAGTATATTGAGAAGATGAAAATAGACTATTCAGTGCAGTTATTCGCTACCGACATCGATTCTCGTGCGATCGTCATCGCCCGAAATGGGCTTTATCCAGCCAGCATAGCGAATGATATATCGGAAGAACGTCTAAAGCGTTTTTTTACACTTGAACCCAACAGCAATATGTTTCGCATCAACAAGGTAATACGTGACATGCTGATCTTCTCCGAGCAGGATGTTATCAAAGACCCTCCGTTCTCTAAGCTGGATCTGCTCGTTTGCAGAAACCTTTTGATCTACTTGAATCGCTCTCTACAGCTCAAGCTGATCAGTGTATTTCACTATGCTCTAAAACCTTACGGTATATTAATGCTAGGAACGTCTGAGGGTATCAACAAAGCCGAAGAGCTATTTGAGGTAGCCGACCGCAAACATAAACTGTTCAGGCGTAAAGTTGATCTTCCGGGTATGAAAATTTTGCATTTAAAAAATTTGAGTTCAAAAAAAATAGGAAGAACATACAACAAAGGCGAACAAGAAAGTGGCGATAATTCAGCTTTGGACACCAATATATCACTACGTGAAATAACTGAAAAGGCAATACTCAACAAGATCGCGCCTGCCAGCTTGTTGATTCAGAGCAACGGCGACATTGTTTATTTGCATGGAAAAAGTGGTGTTTTTCTTGAGCTCATACCGGGGGAAGTCATCGTCAATAATGTCATAAAAATGGCTAAACAGGGTTTACAAGATAAGATGAGAGCTGCCTTATATGAGGCAGTTAAAACTAAAAAAATCATAAGATCTACAGATCTGAAAGTAAACTTAGATGGCCACTATCAGTATTTCACTCTAACCATCTGCCCCGTGCTGGTTGACTCCACATTGTCAAAAGATGAGCAACTGTATTTGATGACAATGGAAGAGCAAGCATCTATAAAAGCGCCAACCTCCTCTAGCACGAATGCAGATAGTGGAACCAAATTGGTGCCTAATACCAAACATCGAGTGAAGGAACTCGAGGAGGAACTAAGCACTAAAGAAAAATACTTACAGTTAACTCAGGAGCAGTTAGAGACGACCAACGAGGAGCTGAAGTCCTCTAACGAAGAGATGCAATCAATTAACGAGGAGTTGCAATCCAGCAACGAGGAGCTTGAAACCTCAAAAGAGGAATTACAATCGATCAATGAGGAACTGAGTACGGTCAATAACGAATTGCAGACTAAGGTGAGTGACTTGTCATTGGTTAATAACGACATGAACAACTTACTGGCAGGCACTCGAATCGCGACACTGTTTGTTGATCATAGCCTACGGATCCTGCGCTTTACGCCGACCGCCTATACTATACTCAACCTGATCGCTAGCGATGTCGGCCGGCCAGTCTCGCATATCGTGTCCAATCTGACCAACTACGACAAGCTTATCGATGACATTCAGGAAGTGCTGGATACCTTGAAGTCTATAGAAATTGATGTGGAAGCCAAAGATGGCATGTGGTACACGATGTATATTCAGCCCTATAGAACCCTTGACAATGTGATTGAGGGGGCTGTCCTCAGTTTTATCGACATAACTAATGTCAAAGAAGTACAGACTAAATTAGAGCATTCTGAGGGTAAGTTTAGGTCCATATTTGACAATGTGCCTTTCGGTGTCGCCTGCCATATGATGATCTATAATAGTTCAGGCCAGGCCATCGATTATAGCTTTCTTGAGTCTAATCAAAGTTATCGAACGCTCATAGGCTTCGACCCTCGAGGGAAAACGATGAGAGAACTTACTCCCGTTACTGAACCGAATTCATTTGACTGGATGGGCACTTTCGAACAGGTCGTAAAGACAGGAAAGAAAGTCAAATTCGAACAGCGCATTTCCCCGAGTAATTGCTTGTGTGAGTGCATTATTTTTCGCTACGAGCCGGACCACTTCGCTACCATTTTTATCAATGTGAGCAAGCGTAAAAAGGCCGAGGATGCCCTGCAAGAATCGGAAGCTCAGTTGCAACAGCATAACCCTGCGAAACTCAACATAAAGAATTGAGGATATCATTGTGACTGAAGACAACGACAAATTATCAGCCGATAGCATAGATTTACGTCACAAAGCAGTGGCTGAAGCCATCCGAAGACATAAAGCCAAATCGAGCGATATTGCAGCCTTGTCAGTAAACGAAGTCAAGCAAATGTTGCACGAGTTAGAAGTGCATCAAATCCAACTGGAGATGCAAAATCAAGACCTGCGTGAAACGCATATAACGTTGGACGAAACAAGGGAACGATATTTCGACCTTTATAATATGTCCCCAGTTGGATATTGCACACTGAATGAAGCGGGCATTATTCTGGAAGCCAACCTCACCCTTTCGACCTTGTTAGATATTCACCGAAGCACGCTACTTAAACAGCCCTTTAGCCGCTTTGTCTTTAAGGACGACCAAGATGATTATTATTTAAACACAAAACACATGTTAGTAAGCCAGGAAGATCTGTCCCTTGAACTGAGAATGTTGGCCTCGAATAATAGGATTGTATGGGTGCAGCTGACTAGCATTTGCAAAAAGGACGCCGACGGTTACGTGGAATTGCGGATCGCAGTGAATGACGTCACAAAACAACGGATGTTACAACAACAACAACGTATCGCAGCGATTGCTTTCGAGTCACTTGAAGGTATGATCATTACTGATGCTAATGGCCTGATTTTACGCGTGAATAGAGCTTTGATAGGCATGAGCGGCTATAACGCCGAAAAAATTATCGGGCAGAGCCCAGACATCTTCAACTCGGGGCGACATCCCCCCTCTTTTTTTATTGCAATGAGAGCAACGTTAAAAAGAAAAGAGAAATGGTCAGGGGAAGTCTGGGAGCGCCGTAAAAACGGAGAGGTATATCCAACATGGATGACCATCAACGCAGTTAAAAATAGTCAAGGCAATATTTCTAACTACGTGTATACCATAAACGACATTACTTTAACAAAAATGGCGGAGGAAAAGATTAAGGCTCTTGCATTCTATGATCCGCTGACTAAATTACCTAATAGACGACTGATGTTTGACCGCTTAGAACACGCCCTGTCAAGCCGTGCCCGCCATAAAAGGCTTGGCGCAGTGTTGATGATTGATTTGGATAATTTTAAAATTCTCAACGACTCTTTGGGCCATGACATGGGTGATAAGCTGCTAGTGATTGTCGCATCACGGTTAGAGTCATGCTTACGGGAGGGGGATACGGTGGCACGAATTGGGGGCGACGAATTTTTAGTGATTATCGAAGATTTGGATGAAAAAGTATCAGTTGATAGACAAGCAGAGGCAGTGGCAACAAAGTTTATCGCTTACCTCAGAGAGCCCTATACACTCCAGCAAGGTTTTAAGACAGATTTGAACAGTCAGGTCCAATACCACTGTTCCTGCAGTATCGGTATAGCCCTATTCAGTGAACAAGCTATCAGCGTTGAGGAACTGATAAAACAGGCCGATACCGCCATGTACGCCGCCAAGGCCGCGGGTCGCAACACCGTGCGGTTTTTTGCATCAAGTATGCATACATCGATGGTCATTCGTGCAGCACTGGAGGAGGATATACGTAACTCTCTAGATAAAGGGCAATTTGTCCTTTATTATCAGCCATTAGTGAGCGTTAAAAATCGGCTTATAGGCGCAGAAGCCTTAATCCGTTGGATACACCCTGAACGGGGCATAATACAGCCTGATGAGTTCATCCCTACTGCTGAAGCGAGCGGTCTTATAGTGCCATTAGGATTAATGATATTGCAAAATGCTTGCGATCAACTTGCCAAATGGGCTTGCATACCGAAAATGGCAGAACTCAGTATTGCTGTGAATGTCAGTGCGATACAATTTCACCAGCCTCAATTCGTTAGCCAAGTATTAGCCGAACTTAAGCGCAGTGGTGCTAACCCTTTGCGTCTTAATCTTGAGTTGACGGAAAGCGTGATGATATATGATTTGAAAGATGTGTTCCAGAAAATGGCAACCTTAAAGGCCAGTGGTATTGTGTTTTCCCTTGATGACTTTGGTACGGGTTACTCCTGCCTTTCATATCTGAAGCGGTTACCGCTGGATAGGCTGAAAATTGATAAGAGTTTTATCCTAAACATCTTAGAAGATAAGGACGATGCGGCGATAGCCCAAATGATTATTGCTCTTAGCCAAAGTATGGGAATGGAGGTTAGCGCTGAAGGCGTCGAAAACAAAGCCCAGCTTGATTGTCTTGAGGGTATGGGGTGTTATATGTATCAGGGTTATCTGTTCAGCCGACCGCTGCCAGTCAAGAAATTTGAGATGCTCGCTAGGCATCTTTTTGAGTCGCATCATTAACTTGACATCAAGGTCAAGCCAATCATGTAATTGTTTTTAACCTGTAAATCGACTAAATCGCAGCCACAAAGTTTGCTATCGATAGCTAAATTCAAAAGTGCTCAATCTGTAACCTAATTGAACAATTTCAACCTGATGCGAATCGCCCAAATTTGTTGAAGTTTACGTAGCTTTTTATCCTATCAGTTTTTCATTATTCTGAAGTGGTCCACTTTTGCTTTAAGCGCCATCTTTTTAAAACTAATCAGCTTTAGCCGACTACCCAAAGTGTATAGCAAATTTAGTATAATAAAATACTTAGGCTAGTGTTGGTTATCTGAATTTAATCAATTGCTATCCGTCGCAGATCATAAGCTAAAAAGGGCGTGCTATTTAATGAACCGACTAGTCAACTATATACCCAAGTCACTTCAACTTGCAGGTTTTAGCACCTGAAAGTTATCGTTTATTCGGCTGTTTAGCGTATCAGCAATATCGGGAAGGATGACATTTAAAAAGTGCCGAATGTGTTATCGAAATTCTTTTGCGATAGAGAAATATCGATTATTGCAAACATACTCATTCATGACTTTCCATAATCGCTCTATGGGGTTGAGATTTGGGCTGTACGGGGGAAGATAATGCAGGGTAATCCCTAATTCAGTCGCTTTGTCTTTAACCTCCTTGGAACGATGATAACCCGCCCCATCCTGTACTAGATGAATCGTATTATTTGATAAGTACTTCTGCTTAACGTGTTCCAGTAAGGCCGTGATAGTGCTGCCATTCACGGTCTCGTAATCATGCACCACTGCTTCAGCTAAATGATTTAACCGAGCCGCGCCTTTGGTTACGACTGCCGGCCGACAGGGCAGGAAAAAACTTGGGCGCAAAGACTTAAACGGGTTTTTGGAATAGAAATAGAAACCTGTGAGCAATGGGGTGGTGGGAGGTTATAGCGAGCATTAACAAAGCGGCAGGAGAGCCGATTTGCACAGCGAATGCTGCCCCGCAGGGGTAGACACAGGGATGTGTCTAATGAACATCCATTGGTGCTCCAAAAGATACTCAGTCACCTAGATACAAACAATGACGAAGTCGTTGAATTATTACCCCCACAAAGTCGAGCGCCGCTTCAGATAAGTCTGTCTGAATAAAAGCCGTTCATCATCATAAGCAAAACTGGTTTGCACAACAGCGGGAGGCGCTTGTCTTGGATTCTGAATGACGTAGAAACAGTCGATTAATATACAAAAAATTACCGACTTTCACTCCCTCAAAAATATAATAGACTGGTAAAATAGAAAAAAACTAGACGAGATGTATTGTCATTTTATAAAAAATGACGTTTTATTTTACCTATACACTCGATTTTTAATTTGTGTGAAAATCATGACAGTCATTTTCACATCACCCCATTTGTTAAGAATGTAACTGAAGTTGCCTTAGATTAACATTCAAAATAGTTTTCATACGGCCTGGTTCGATAGCGGCCATTTTATTTGATAACCATAGTATCATCGTCTAGTTACTTAGCTTGAAGCTCAAAAGGCAACGTTATGCTCACGGTCATGCCTTTTTGTGGCGCTAAGTTATTTTTAATCTCAATGGCACCACCATGCTGTTCGATAATATTGCGGCAAAAGGTCAAACCGATGCCCTGCCCTTGCTGCTTGGTGGTAAACAACGGCACAAACAGGTTATCTGTGTTGGCAAAGCCATGGCCGTCATCAATAACTTTGATTAAGGATTGTTGTGCTTTTACAGTTTTTTCAGTTATTTCAATTTTGACTTGTGTGG
>JAWUXU010000048.1:0-7769 GCA_034111145.1 Paraglaciecola sp. | reverse complement strand
ATCTAAATGAAGTCGTCTCATTTACTACTGTGGCTAATACTCGTTCGCAGGCCGTTATGCTGAAAATTGGTATGGTTAATACTGGCAATAATTTTATGCACCCCGATATTATAAGCTCACACCCTCAATGCGAGCATGTGTCATACAAAATCACCAAGTCAGAACAAATTAAAAAGACACCCATCGTAATAAACCCGAAAACTATTTTTTGGGGCTACTCGATATCAAGGGTGGCTTGTTAATTCCTCCGAGCAGTGGTTGACTCTCACTACCGAGTCCGAAAAACACTTCAGTACCGCCGTAGGCAGTGAGCACATGCTACAACAATTCAAACATCACACAGACCACCAACGTATACGAGGTATGGCAAAGGCCAGAGTCTTACTTCAACGCGCCTGAATAGCTCAGCATCACACACATTCAAAGCTAGCTTCACAACCTATGTCAATGGCGTTGCCTGTAATTTGAGTGGGAGGAATGATTTAGCTGCTTTGAGCACGCCACATCCCCCAAAAGCTCAGATTTCAAAATTTAAAATCAAAGAGATAGAACATACCCATCACTTTTTGCTTGTTGATTAGGCTTTTATTGGGTAAATTATTACACTGGGCGTCTAGTTTAAGTCCTTGGCTTACTGTATTGTTCCTAATAATGAATTCTATCAATTAGCTGATAAGCAAATATTTCAGTTGAATTCTGAACTTGAAGTTATTAGATCAAGTTTAAAACTAAATCCATCAAACGAAACTGCTCAGAAACTTAAAAGTAATCTAGAGCAAGAGATTAAGCTTATAAAGCAACGAATTGCATTTTTTAAAAAACTAGAAAATTCTGGTTCAATTTTGTACTCAAATAATCAAAGGTTCGGGCAGATAACACCCTACAAATGAATAATGTTATTTGTACTCACTGGAACAAATATTCGCTGGTCTTCGGCCAAAGCGCTCTTATTTGCCCCATATTCAATGCGTTAAGTTTTAAATTTTTGGAGTCGAGGATGTTGTTCGAACGTTTTGTGTTTAAGGGCTCTCTTATTAAGAGCCTTGGATTATTTGTTGTTTTAAACTTAATTGTTGGATGTGGTGGAAATAATGGAGACACGTTAAATCCTGAAAGTTTAGTATTTGATGATGACTTATCAATAGAGGAAAATGTCGATAATTACATCAATGCTTTGGTAAGCAGCGAATCTTCTGGCATTGCGATTGGTGTGGTTAACCAGGGGGAGTTATTGCTCAGCAAAGGATATGGTCTGGCAAACATTGATAAAAACACACCTATTTCTACGGCTACTCCCTTTTATCTAGCGTCTGTCAGTAAACAATTTTTTGCGATGGGCATCATCTTATTGGAAGAGCGAGGGCTTATTTCTGTTGATGATAGTGCGAAGATGTACTTTCCAGAGTTTCCGAGTAGCTGGTCTAATATCACAATTCATCAGTTACTCTCTCATCAATCAGGGATACCAGATTATTTTCGAGCACTTGCTGGTGAGGACTTAACCGACATTACCAATGCGCAGATACTCGAACGGGCGGTTAAGACTGGTTTGGACTTTACTCCAGGTTCGGAATTTAGTTACAGCAATACAGGGTATGTGATTTTATCAATGTTAATTGAGCGAGTATCGCAATCACCTATCGAAATATTTATGGCGGACAATATTTTTGCTGCCGCAGGAATGAGCAATACTTTGATATATGACGAGAGTAAACCAGATATTCCCGAGAGGGCGATTGGTTATTCCGTAGGTGGAGGTTTGCGGGATTATAATATTTTGACAACAGGAGACGGAGGTATTTTTTCTACTGTTGAAGACTTGCTTTTATGGAGCAGCGCTCTTGATAATTACTCAATTGTGGAGCAAAGCACTTTTGAGCCTGCAATTACGCCGTACCGCAATGATTATGGTTATGGCTGGTACATAAGCTTCGCCTCTCTTAATAGTGACCGAATTATATCTCATTCTGGAGGGTTAGCTGGTTTTCGAACGCTTATCGTTAAGCTGCAGGGTTCAGACATGACTATTGTCACGCTATCTAATGGCGAGCTGAATTGGTTGGCGGATTTGTCCAATAAAATCATCGCGTTTTTGCTGTAGTTATTTAATTTATTGTCGAATTATAAAGACACCCATCGTAATAAACCCGAAAATTATTTTTTGGGGCTACTCGATATCAATGGTGTCTTGTTAATTCCCCAACTTGGGGAATAAAACCTAATAACCAACTTACAAATGAAATCGTATCTGAACTAGGTGGCATCATAGTTACACAGTCTGCGGCATTAACAACACGGTAAAGCGGGGCTTTGATATTCGATATCCAGTCCTCATCACCAACTCTCGGTGAACCAAAGGTATAGCAAGATGCAATACCACCTGTGTGGTTTAATTTTTTCGCTGCAATTGTTGCTAATGCCCCACCTAGACTGTGACCTGTGATGAATAACGGCTTATTTATAAATTCTTCTTGATTAAGCGTACTTTGAATTTCTATAGCTACTTCTTCAAATGCCTCTTTAAAGCCGCTGTGTATATTACCGCCACTGTCGCACTTAGTTGTTATTGCTTTAGCATCAGATTTTATGTCTTTAATGCGAGTTGATTCAGTGCCTCGAAAAGCTAGAGTGATAAATTAATCTATTTTACTTTAAATTAGCCACACACAAAAAACTACCTTTACATATTCAAAACAAAAAAGCCGAGCATTGAAGCTCGGCTTTTATACGCATAAGTGGCTCACTTAAATAAGAATGTTACCCCGCCGATTGAAATGCCACTATAACTGGCACCCTAGCCGCCTTCCAAGCAGGAAATACACCACTGATAAATCCGATAACCAGCGCTAATGTTATGCCTTGTATAAAGAGGTCAGAGGTTAACTGAAAGCTAAACACCACTTGAGTAAAGCTGCCACCTAATGTCGAAGCATGCATGCCATCAAAGAATATATACGCTGCCAATGAACCGACTATACTGCCAATAACCGCTAAGGTCATCGCTTCAACCATCGTGCCAATAAAAGCTGAAAAATGGCTAAAACCGATTGCTCTTAAGGTCGCTATTTCCATTGCCCTGTCAGAAACAGAGGTATACATAGTATTCATTGCACCGGCCAGCGCACCTAAGGCCATGATCGAGCTGATCACCCAACCAAATATTGCCATGTATTCTAAACTTTTGCCCTGTGCTGCAAAATAAGCAGACTCAGTTTGTACTTCGTGAGTAAGCCTTGGTTCAGATTTTAGATATTCGTTTATAGCGGTTAAATCATCAGGTGAACTTATTCTTGCGCGCACACTTTGAAATGAACTGCCTCGGTTATACAAATTTTGGATCACCTTTGCATCTGCCCAAAGCTCACTTTCGAATACGTTGCCTCCGGTAGAGAACACACCGACTACCTTCCATGTGTATTTACCAAAACGGATTTCCTGACCTAAATCAAAACCATCAAACTCACGTAAAATACCTGCGCCAACAATTAACTCATCGGTTCCTGGGGTGAACATTCGCCCTGCAGTTAAGGTAAAACCCTTACGCATATCTACACCGCGCTGGCTTAACCCCCGCAGTGGAATGTTAGCTTCTTGTTGAGTACTTTTTTTAATCCCATCCACAATGACATATAGCTCAGGGGAGACCAAAGGCCCTTGTTCATCACGCACAATACCCGGTGCATTTTCAATCAAATTAACCTGCTCACGAGAAGCTGAACTATTTAACTCTGCAGCGGAGCCTGTACGCATAAAAAATGCAATATCACTAGAGCCTGCACTTTGCATTGTTGCCTCAAATCCTTTAGCCATAGCTAAAAAAGCCAACAAAATAGCCACCACAACAGCACTAGAAAAAACCATCGCCAGTGACATCCAAAAACGTCTGGGCAAGCTGCGAATATTCATCACTATTACAGCGCTGCTTTGTGAAAATAAATGACCCATAACTATCCCCTACTAAATGCGGTAATGATATTAAGACGCAAAGCGCTAATAGCTGGTGCGATACCTGTTACCAATCCCAGCAACAACATGTATGCCAGCGCTTGTAACACGATATTTTGGTCGAGTATCAAGTTAGGTAAAAATCTGGCTACGTGTTCAGATGCGCCTTTGATAATAATGTAAGCGGCACCTAATCCCAGTAAACCGCCTAAAAATGATAACAAACAGGATTCAATTAATACCATTTTAAAAATACGTGAGGATTCAAATCCCAAGGTTTTGAGCACCGCTATTTCACCTGTACGCTCTTTTATTGCCAACACCATAGTGTTGCCAACAACAATTAAGATGGTAAAAAAAGCCATAAATACCACACCAAATATGATCAACCCAATATTGCCAATTTGTTCGACAAATGCTTTGTTAAAAGCTTGTTCAGTGCTGGTATCGGTTTCTGCATTAGAATTGGCAAAGTTAGTATCAATGGCCTTAGCCACACTTTCGTTCATGGATGCATCTTGCGTAGTAAGAATGAGCCAGCCAATACTATCACCACCCCAAGATTGGGTTTCTTTAAAATATTTGTAATGAAACAATACATAACTTGTATCTGTTTTTGCATCTTCCCCTTTAAAAATGCCGTTAATCAAAAAAGACCATGTTTGTCCTCCGTCTTTGTGAGATAAAATATTCGATGATAAGGGGATACGGTCGCCTACCTTCCATCCATTAGCCAATGCGATACGCTCTCCGACCAAAATACCTGTTTGGTTGTTAAACCAAGTATTGAGTTGCTCGGGTGGGACGATTAGCTCCGGATACACCTTAAAATAACTTTCTGGGTCAACCGCAAAAGTCACCACTTGGTTGGTCGGTTGTTGATAATATCCACCAAACCAATTGGCATGTGTTACGTCTTTTACGCCTTCTAAAATTTGTGTTTTGTTCACATAAGAATAAGGCAGAGGGTTAGTAAAGTTAGTTTTATGCACCACCACTAACCGATTATCTGCTGACATCTCCACGCCTGAATTAAGCGCACCTCGTAAGGTCATCACCGCGCCAAAAATCAAAAAAACGATGAAGATGGTGAAGGTGGTTAGAAATAAACGCATTTTTTTACGCGTCAGATTTTTATAAACAAGATAGAGGTCTTTCATACCAATAACTCCTCTTCTTTGACGAATTCACCTTTGTTGAGATGCACAGTATGAGTGGCATATTTAGCCGCAGATGGATCGTGCGTGACCATTACAATCGTCTTGCCAAATTGTTGATTCAATAACTGCAACATTTCTAAAATTTCATCGGCAGTTTGCCTATCTAAATCACCAGTGGGTTCGTCACAGAGTAAAAACTTGGGATCTGAAACAATAGCGCGGGCAATGGCCACGCGTTGCTGCTGGCCTCCTGACATTTCACTTGGCATATGTTTGGCGCGGTCACTCAGGCCCACAAGCTCTAATGCTGTATCGACTTGCTTTTGCCTTTCACTGCGACTTAACTTGGTTAAGAGTAATGGCAGTTCGACATTTCGGGCAGCGTTGAGCATGGGCATAAGGTTATAGAACTGAAATATAAAACCAATATTATTGGCACGCCATTTGGCTAGTTGTCCTTCGCTTAGATTATCAATACGTTGCCCATCAAACATGATTTCACCTTCACTGGGCTGGTCGACACCGCCTAACAAGTTCAATAATGTGGTTTTACCAGAACCCGAAGGCCCCATTATCGCCATAAAATCACCTTGCTTAATATTCATGGTTAAATCTTTAAAAATACTGATGGTTTCTTTGCCTTTGGTAAATCGTTTGGCAACCTTGTTTAATTCAAATAAATTGGGAGAACTCATAGTTATTTTCCTTTTTGCTACGTTTTAATTCGTTTTGGTTAAATGTTTTTCAAAAACCCTACTTTCACGCCCATATCGGGCAAGATCCTCGCGTCTTGTAACTCAATTTTAATCCGCACTTGTACCGTTGCTTTTGCTCTGTCTGCGGTGGGAATGGTGGCAATCACCCAGGCTGGGATATCCCAATCTGGGTAGGCGTCTAAACTGGCTCGTACTTTTTGCCCTGGATATACTCGGCCGATAAAAGACTCATTCACATCGACCTCAATCTCAAGCGAACTCATATCGACTATGGTGCAAATTCCGGTGCGAGTGAATCCGCCACCAGCGGAAGAAGGTGCCACTATTTCGCCGGGTTGCGCATTTTTTTGGGTGACTACACCGCTAAATGGTGCACGGATAGTGTGGTTGTCTAAACGCTCTTGTTGCCTACGCGTCTCAATTTTGGCAACCAAGATGTCTGCATCTGCACTTTCTACATTAGCCATTAGGCTTTGTTGCGTTGCATAACCACTGGTGCGCTGTGCATCGCTTGAATAGGTGTTTTTGAGTATGCGCTGGTAATTGATTTTAGCTTCATTGAGGTTAACCAAAATCGCTTTTCGCCTCGCATTTAACACCGCTAACTGCGCTTCGGCGTAGTCTAAGTTAACGTCTGCTAACCGACTATCAAGGGTGGCTAAAATTTGGCCCTGCTCAACCTTCATGCCCTCCTCTACATTAACTTGCGTTATTAATCCCATGACTTCAGAAGAAACAGTGGCCATACGCCTTGCAGTAATGTAGCCAGAGGAGTTGAGGATAACGTCGCTTGGGTCAACTGGAGGCTTTTTAATCGCTTCTGTGGCAGTAAGTTGAGCAGAAGAAGTGTTGGGCAGCTGAGCAGATCGTGGGTTTATGTTTGCAGGCTTCACAAAGTAGCTCAACGTTAGCCAAACTGCTATTCCGATAGCTGCTGTCATTAGCAGTAATACCTGCCAAACATGCATCCGTGAGCTTACCGATGATTGCTTTCTATCTATTTTAAGCTGTTGTAATAATTCACTTTTATCTTTCACTCTAACCTCTAGCATTCAGCTAATAAATGTTCTCTGCACTCAATACATAGTAGACAAAAGTCATTTAGTAAAAAGTGCATATGTAGTAGAGCTAATCATTACATATAGGTAGAAAAAACAAATAGGCCGAAAGTCACGAGATGTATATGACAAAAGTCACTAATCAGCAGAAAGCGCCAAGTTAAGGCAAAGCAAAGCATATGTGACTGATTTTTAGGGTGGGTTAAGGGTGGGTTAAGAGTGAATTAAAGTGAGTAGTTGATTTTAGCTTTTTGATTCATTAAAAGTGTTAGTTCCGCAGAAAAGCGACAGGAAAATTTGGCTCCCCTACCCACTTCACTCTCAATCACCAAACGAGAATTATGGTGGGACAAGATGAACAATTATAAAGACATATATGGACGCTCCCGTGATGGCAACGCAGTACTGTACCTTAGTGCTGATTTTCACACATATTTCGTTTTAATCTTATTTTACCGCTAGTCTATTATGTTGAAGGCAGTCTTAAATATGGCTTAGTTCTGACATATATTCAGGCTCTCTAATTGCTTTGGTTTAGTCAAAGCAGGCCTCTGATGAACTGGGTACCTTATCGCCTTAAAATACACCCACACGGATTATTATCCTTGTCCTAGTCTGGCTTCAATTACATAGCCACCCATGATAACGCTAAAGCCAGAACCTAACTTTTAGTTATAAGTAGTTAAAGCAAAAAATTAACAGGACAGCTATCGTAATTAATTGCAAAATAATTTTTTTGCTGCTCGTTAACATGGCGCTCCTGTTAATTCTGTGCGCACGCCTGAATCAATCATGAAAGTGCACGATGATGAGAATGATAACGTCAGGCAATTTCGAGCACCGGCCCTTAATAAGAGGGTTTTGGCGAGTGTTGAACGTGATGCCGGAAC
>JAWUXU010000047.1:0-21672 GCA_034111145.1 Paraglaciecola sp. | reverse complement strand
TTTAGTACGCACCGAATCTGTACTCAAAGCAGCAGAACATCTAGACCTATCAAATTCCGAATCCCCTCAATTTATAGGCCGAGCCATAGCCGCTTTAGCATCTGATAGTCAAGTTATGAAAAAGTCTGGGCTCACTCTCATTGCTGCACAGCTTGCCCATGAATATGGATTTACCGATATAAACGGTCAACAGCCCCGCCCATTGTCAGCGGCAGAAATATAGAAGTCGAGCTTACAAGGCGTTCATATTAATATCACCCGGAAGGTGTGTGATGCTCAATTGTTCAGACGGATTGAAGTAAGGCTCTGGCCTTTGCCATCTCTCTTGCCATCCCTCTTGCCATCCCTCATATACGTCGATGGTCTGTGTGCTGTTTGCTGTTTGCTGTTTGCAAACAAGGTGACAGCCCACGGAGTTCCGCAAGATTGCCTTGTTAATTGCCGCATGCTAACATTTGTGCTCACACTTAGACCGAAGCCTTTTTATGGATACTAGAATTCAATTTAGAGTTGATGAAGAAACAAAACGCCTAGCCCAACAAATGACTGAAAGTCAGGGGCGAACACTCAGCGATGCGTGTCGAGACCTCACGGAACAACTTGCTGATCAACAGCGTAAAGCAATATCTCATGATACTTGGTTAACTGAGCAAGTAAATTTGGCATTTGGTAAATTTGATACACAGAGATCTGTTTTTATTGAGCATGACCAAGCTAAATCAAGAATGACAGAACGTAAAGCTAAAATTCGAGGCAGGGGTTAATTGGTAGTTTACTGGGAGGAAGAGTCTCTAAACGACCGCGAAAAAATATTTGAATTTCTGTACGAATTTAATCCCGTAGCAGCTGAAAAAACAGATGAAGTTATTGAGAAAAAAGTAGAAAACTTGCTTCTACAGCCGTTAATGGGTGTAGAGCGCGAAGGAATTAGAGGTCGATTGCTAATAATCCCAGAAGTATCAATGATCGTATCCTACTGGATTGATAGCTCCGCAATTCGTGTTATGAGAGTGCTTCACCAGAGGCAAAAATTTCCGACGAAATAAAGTGCACTTTAAGCCCAAAATCAAGTGAGAAATATATACTTTTTATTTGATTTTATTATGGGTGACCTATTAAATTTTGTGATGGAAGGCAATAATTGGAATAACACCTTTTTACCAACCGGCTTAGTCATAACATGATGAAAAAAACTTATCACGCCTACCTTATCAAAGCCATGACGGGGTCACCGGACAGACAAGGATATTAATCCGTGTGGGGGTATTTTAAAGGCGGTAATTTGTCTCTCTGCTTTCATCTTTATAGAAGTGCTGCCCAGTTATAAAAAACAAACCCAGCAGCAACAAGATTATTTGTTGTCAATTTTGCAGGATAACTGGAAGGCATATGGTACGGGTTGAAGTCTCAGGGAACCGCAGTAAATTCAAGCCAGTTGAGGTTCCATTCGCCGCCTATAGCATCCAATCTAAGTGTGTGTTGCCCTACAGGCAAAACCACTGTATTGCTTTGAGTAAGCCAAGTTTGCCAGCTTCCTGTAGCTGCTACAGCGACAGTATCAATGATGTTTTCATTTAACGTCAGAGTAAAACCGTCACTGCCATTTTGACTAGCCAGTCGATATTTAATCCGATAATTACCGGTTTGAGTGACATTAACCGTGTACTCAAGCCAATCACCTAAGTCAGCAAAGCCAATATTTAGGCCCGCCCCCATGTCAGTGGTTGTTTCTACCTGAAAACCAAACATATCGACCCAATTTTCTGCTTGGAGCAAGCCTGGGATAGTCTGCACTAAGTTACCCATTGATACTGCTTGACTAAGATAACTAATATCTTCAGCATCAACTGCTGCCACTTTGTAATAATAAAGCCCGTTGTCAGAAGTAGATGTATCTAAGTATTGGTTTGCTTCAATCTTTTGTGCGAGTAACTGGTAATCGAAATTATTATCGTTACTTCTGTATACATTATAACCGACCACATCAGTTTCATCATTAGCTCGCCAACTGAGGTTGCCCCCATTTTCATCAACAAATATTGTTAACCCTTCAGGTGGGCTGGGTAACGTATAAAGTGTTGAATTATTGTCTGCCGTCATGGCATTTAATAGAGGTTGATGAATGTCATATTCAACAGAGCCATACAGCTGGAAAATGTCTTTAATGACACTGATAGGAGCATTTGCAAAGTCAACACTGGGCAAATTTTCGTTATCCGAAATATCAATGCCCTCAACGGGTTTGTCTGTAAGCAGATAAAATTCAGCCCAAGAGTTGCTGCTACCATTATCTTTAAATACGCCAGAAAATGTATATTGCTTACCACCATCTAGGGCTATAGCCTGATAAACACCCCCATTAATATCTGAAGTATCTCCATCGGCAGAGCCAGTCATTCGCAAAACAGGTCCTTTAGAGCCAACAGGCAACATATTTTGAGAGCTAGAATTGAAGTCTATAATTGGGGCACCACTGGCATTCCAACTAGTCCAATTATTGGCAGAGCCAAAGTTACCATTAATCACGGACTCTGCGCCTGTATTGTCAAGTAAACTGATGTTATCCACACTGATATCAAGCAGCCCATCACAACAAGCGCCAAATTTGATCACTAAGTAATAAGTTTGAGTCCCTTCGATTGTCGGAATAAAAGATTTAGCTGGGACTTCACATGCCTGAGCAAAACTGCCATTCCAACCTGGGCAAGTCCAAGTTGATGATTTAGTTATCATACCAAGCTCACTTTCTTTATTGGTTACCATGGCCCAAGTCCCTTGTCCCTGACCGCCATTTCCAGTCAATACTTTATAAGACCAACTAGTGGTCGCCCAATTAAAGGACGCATATTTGTCGTAGCTGGCGCGAGCATTCTTTGCGCCAAACTCAATACCTAAATTGGCCCAGGGCTGAAATTCACCAATTAAAAGTGGGGCACTAATATTCTGCATACGTGCGTCCCATTCACACACACCACTGTTGCCATTTTCCCCACATGTTAGCCAGTCACGATGTGTTTGATAATCAGGCTCACCCCAGCCAAAAATACCTGGATAAAAATGCATGTCAAAGGCCACATTACTACCATTAAAAGAGCTTGGCTGGCCGTAGGCATCGATACCTGTGTTGTGCCCGGGCAGAATAATTATCTTATCGGCATCTTTTTCGCGCACTGATGCGTAAAGGGTAATCATCACATCGGCAAGGTTATCGGCAGTTGTGCCCCAAGGTTCATTTAACAATCCGTAAGCAGCGACAGTGCCGTTATCACTGTAACGTTCAGCTATTTGTTGCCACAGCCAAATAGTACGTTCTTGGTATTCGGCATTATCCCAATACTGGTTTTGCCCCGCGCATCCGGAGTGATCTTGTAAACCTTGAGCACCCACTGCGCCGTGTAAATCCAAGATCACATACATACCCTGTTCTTGTGCTTTATCGATGGCATAATCAAGGTATTGCCAAGCGTCTGTGCGCAGTGTTTTGGGGTTATTTTCATCCTCAATCAAATTCCAGATAAAAGGTAATCTAATCACATTCAAGCCAAAACGTGCCATAACATCCCAATCACGCTCTGTAATCCAATTGTCACGAAATAGGTCCATGAGCTGTTCTCTTTCGACAAAACCAAAACGTTCATCCAATGTGGCTTCAAGTGAACATTGATCGGTCGCCTGGGTATTAGCCGATTGATTCATCATCCAGAATTCCATGAGTAACCAATTTCCTAGATTGGTCCCCTTTAAGGTAATCGGTTCACCTTGGGAGTCGGTCCATAAGGTACCTTGAGTTGTTAGTTTAGTTAACCCTATTTCAGGTGAGGCGATGGGCGCTGGATCTTGTGTTGTAATGGGTCCTGGTGTGATGCTTGCTGCTGGAGTCTGGATGTCAGAACTACCACCGCCACAGGCCACTAAAATACAAACAGTGACTGAAAGTAGTAAAAGTGTAGTGGGTGAGATTTTTTTCATTACTTTCATTATATTTTTATTTATATTTTATGTTAAAAGACATGGGGCGAGGGATCACTTTAGATGGCTCTAACCTGCATTACAATACTTTACAGTACTTTATAATAATGTTGAATGAACTGGTGATGCACAGGCATGGCATCAAGAGCTTGCTTAATAGGTGTTCAAATATTATCTAAAAACACCTTAAGTTTGTTAACATACACTCAGTCAGCTACAAAGTGGAAACCTTTAGGCATGGATCCTTGGCCAAACATCACTTGAGTCCAAGATGACTATCCAAACAATTCATCACCTTTATGAAAAAAACGGCCGCTTTGTTTGAACAGTTCTATTGTGTTAGCCAACATTTCTAGTATCAACATATCGCGACAATGTTGCCAAAAACGACTGCTTTGCCTCTCGAATTGTCTGCATTTCAAGATCACTCTGACGATTAACTTCTTGGAATATAGGAAAATAAGGCGTCATTTTTTATAAAATAAAAATATATCTCGCCTAGTTTTTTTCTCATTGGCCAGTTTATTATATCTTTGAGTGAGTGAAAATCGACTGTTTTTCGTCTATTAATCAATTGTTTTACATAATTCAGAATTTACAACAAGCACTTCCCGCTGTTGTGTCAACTAGCTCTGAATTTTGCCTATTATGATGTACGGCTTTTATTCAAACAGACTTATCTGAGACGCTGCTCGACTTTGTGGAGGGGCAGATACGACGACTTCATCATATTTTGTATTCAGGTGACTGAGTATCTTTTAGATCACCACAGGATATTCAATACTTGGAATAACAGGGGCTGAACGTCCGGAAATCCCTCATACCAGCCTGTCACCACTAGTTTAAAATGTTAATTCAAATGTGGGGTACTGCCGTTTTATTTAATAAACATCACCGATTGGCGTTGATCTATTGTGAAATCAAATTCTCGTAGAAAATTCATACCTAATAAACCATCCGCATTTGCGATGCCTTGTATCGGTAGTATCACCACAGGTAAGTTTTGCACTGTGACATGGTGAATGGTTAATTCTCGGAATTGATACATGCTCGCCATAATGCTGCCACCTGCTGTGCCAATGCTAAAACGTCCTAGAAAATTGACTTTGTATCTGTTACTTAAATTATCAAAATATTGTGTTGATATAGCGGTCACTGACGCGCCAGTATCGATGAGTAATGCTACTTGATTGCCACTCAATTTTGCAGCAACTACATATTGGTCACCAAATTGTGTGAGTGGGATAGATCGTCCAAAATTGGCTGTTTTTTCGCCTGTATCTAGATCATCAAACTCATCATTGGCTGGTGTAACCTGTTGCGATACTATGATTTTTCTGATTTTTTGTGCGTCAGGATCGTCAAAATTTAATGAGGCCAACACGTTCTCCATCAAACCTTCTTGAAAAAGTTCAGCATAAGCCATAGCAAGGGACAAAATATAAAGTCTGTTACTTGGCTCAAGCTGCAACAGTGGCTCTACAAACATCGCTAAAATATCCCAGGAGTAGCTGAGTTTTAACTGCCCAATGGTGTTTGTGCCCAACTGTTGGATTTGTTGTTCAATTTCATTTTGTTGTGCGGCTGTCATCGGGTTTCTTAACAAGTCGTAATAGTGAGCAATAGCATCACTTAAGAGGATGGTTTCCACTTTCAGTTTTGCTTCTAAAAGTAAAAAGTCCATATCTTGTGGGTATTGCTTCAAATAATCCTGCAAAAATACGCTCAATATTAAGAAGTCCCTATTTTTTAACCGCAATTTAGCTTGAGCCAGTAATGTAGCCTTATTTGTGATTCGTTGGTTTATGTGTGCATTAGCGGTTGGATTATCTGAGTTTATGGGCTGTGAAGTGTGCTTTGTCTGATCCGCAGATTGGTCGGTGACGTTCCAGCTAAATAGTGGCTCAGATGAAGAGTTTTTTTGGACGTTGCCATTTTTATTTTCAGACCTGGCAAATAGGTTTTGCTCGGAGATATTGGATAACAAATAAAAATTTAATACTACGGAGATGCCAAGTAATAATAGTAATAGGCTTATCCACTTTTTCATTTTGTCTCAGTTTTTGACATTTGCATTGCGGCGAGGGAGGATAGGGTGGCTGGCCCGTAAATATTGGAAAAATCTTTGGGCATACGTTTAGGTTTACCCGTTGATAGTGCAATGCACACAAATTCGGTTCGTGCTGTTAACAAGGTTTTTTTATCGCTGCGGCGGATAAACTGAAATTGCCGAGTTAATTTGAGCCGGTTGTCGCACTGTACAATCCAAGTGGCACAATCAATGAGATCATTGACATGTGCCGCGGCTAAATAGTTGATTTCATGTCGACTAATAGCCATGCCACTGTCTAAAGTCAGATATTGCTCAATCGTTAAACCCAAATGGTTGGAGTGTGCCCATGAAGTCATTTCTAGCTGACTGACATAAGTCACATTATTGGCATGTTGATAATGATCAATTTGATCAAGTGTGACTCGCCATGTACACAAAAAAGGATTGGGAAGATGCCAAGACATAGATTAACTATACATATGGCAAAGGATTAGGTGAATTTGGATTGGCTAGCTGTTGCATGATCTGATGTTCTTTATTTGCTATAGGTATAATGAAGTCTGCTACATTGCCAAGGTTTTTAAAAGATTTAAAGCCTCTTTCCAGAAACTCATGTAAAGCTAAAACACCTGCCATTTTTGCTGGTTTTCGCGAAAGAAATAACAAACTAGAAATACCTTTAATTTTAACGACATCAGCCAAATCGTTGCCCAAGGCACGGATATAGTCGATTTGTTGTTGTCTGTTGACAAGGTTGTCGCAACTGATATAAGCCACAGCATAGGTATCACGATTAATCTCTGTATGAATTAACTTTTTGGCTAGATCAAAATCCAACTCAAAAGATAAGGTATTTAAGTGTAAGGCTGAAGCTAATGATCGCAGTGCTTTTTCAGGTAAAAATTTCGACATCTTTGGCACGATACGCGCAATGTCTTGATCGCGCTGACTAAAATCATTGGGTCCATAGAGTTCGTTAATAAAAAACTCAACCGCTGGTTTAAAGCGTGTTTGTTGATACATTTCCTGATGACTGGCTAACAAACGTTTGCACTGCCATTTCTGCACAGCTCTAATTGTGTTCATGAATCCGGCTTTGTCTGCAATTTCTTGCATGACCCTGATACCGTGTAAATGGCGGATGATCTGTTTGGTGCTATCGCTCATTATAAAAAACGTCCATTATTATAAATTTTCATCATAACTACTCATCATAAATACTCATTTACTAAGACTCAACTTGCCAAATACGTTGGCGTCTATCCAACCTAGGTTAGTGTCACCGTTTACCGGATCGATTTTTTGTGAACCCATAAAATGCTCCCTTGCTGCACTGCCGTCGTTGTCACAATAGGCCAGCATAAAGCCAATTCTTTGGTCAGGCTTTAAGGTGATGGGTAGTAAAGGTTGACCGTCACTGTAATTATCAGGGAATAGCTTAATTGCCACTTCCCAGATAATCTTTTTATGTTGTATTTTATCGCGCTGCCAACGACTTGTTACATGGTCATTGTACAGATGGGCTTTTTGATCATCGCCTATATCAACGGCTTGGCTATCCAAGGCGATATGATAGGCAAATGCAGTGTGATTATATTGATGGTTGCCACCTGATGCATCGCTATCTATAAAAACTTCTAAACAATCATCTTCCCAATATTTTACTTTGGGATCTGCAGTTTTATCAAACAATATATCGTCAGTAATCTCTGCTTGTAAATAGAGATATTGATTGTCCCATAACAATTTATATCGCCCAGAAAAATCCTCGGGCTTGGGCCGCGAGTCAGCCATCAAGTAAGGCATAGGATACCATATTGCATTATCCCATATTTGTTCAGCCGTCCCGTCTATCTTGATGGGAGTTGCGGTATGTTTGACTTCTGTGGCGTTAACTTGTGCGCTAACGAGTGTGCAAAATAAAACACTGCTAAATAAAACCGTTCGAAGCAAAAGACATACACCTAATAATAACAAATTAATTTTCATAGCTTGGCGTAATCTTTAAGCGAAAACAATAGGTGAAGTCAAACACAAAGACTAAATATTGTTATAGGGCTGCACCTGAAGACGTTTTATGTATAAAATATGATACTTATGAAAGTAAATACTGAATTGCCTCTTGAAGAAAACCTTCCCTCGCTGTTTTCAGCTAGGATAATATTGCACAATTATCACTATCTGATTGTGCTATTTAAAGCGACATTTACTAAGACTGAAAATACGGTTTTGGTAAGAGGAGACCACGAGCCCATTTACATTCCCGCTAAAAATTCACAACAACATCATCAGATTGTATTTGCCAACGGTTATTTTGCCAGTGCATTACATGAAATTGCCCACTGGTGTATTGCTGGTAAAAAAAGGCGTTTGTTAGAAGATTATGGCTATTGGTATAGTCCTGACGGCAGAGATGTTAAGCAACAGACTGAATTTGAAAAAGTAGAAGTGAAACCTCAAGCAATAGAATGGGCTTTTTCTTGCGCAGCAGGCAAGCCCTTTACTGTCAGCACCGATAATTTAAATGGTGTAGCTGCGGACACTCAAGCATTTCAAGTGGCGGTAAAACAACAAGTTATATATTACCTAGACTGGGGATTTCCACCTCGTGCTGCGGAGTTTATTCGCGTTTTACAGGCGTTTTATCAAACCGACGATATACACAGAGAGATGTTCGATGTTGAATCAGTTTAAGCCTAAAAGATTGTTTAAATTAGGTTTACTAATTAACCCCTATGCTGGGATTGGTGGAGCGCTGGCGCTAAAAGGTAGCGATGGCGTTGAAATCCGCGAAAGAGCTTTGGCCATGGGAGCCCAAAAGAAAGCGTTAGATAAAACCCGCTTGGCCCTTGAGCATATTAAATCTATTAAAGATCAAGTGCAGTTGTATGTTGCATCAGGTGATATGGGTGAAATTTTAGCTAAGGATATGGGGTTTAGCTACAACGTGGTGTATCAGCCCGCAAACACACAAACAGAAAGCCAAGACTCTGAAGCCACAGCACACGCTTTGCTTGTCCATCAGGTCGATTTAATTTTATTTGCTGGCGGTGACGGTACTGCGCGTAATATTTGTCATGTTGTTGGAAGTTCAGTACCCGTTTTGGGTATTCCAGCAGGCTGTAAAATTCACTCAGCAGTCTATGCTATTACACCAGCAGCTGCAGGTAGAGTATTGAAGCAAGTGATCAATGGTGAAATTGTCAGTGTCAGTGACGCCGAAGTCATGGACATTGATGAAGCGCTATTTAGAAAAGGTAGGGTGAATGCCCGTCAGTTTGGTGAAATGCAGGTGCCTACTGAACTGAGATATATTCAAGCAGTTAAGATGGGTGGCAAAGAGTCTGACGAATTAGTCTTGGCGGATATCGCTGCACATATTATTGAAATCATTGAGGAGCATCCCGAACATATTTTTGTTATGGGCTCGGGCTCAACCGTTGAATTTATCATGCAAGAGTTGGGCATTAAAAACACCTTGTTAGGTGTGGATGTGATTAAAAATCATCAACTGATTGCCAGTGATGTGACTGCCAGCGAATTATTAGCCTTAACAGCAAAACAAAGCTGTAAGTTGGTGTTGACATTAATTGGCGGACAAGGACATGTAATAGGCCGTGGGAACCAGCAGTTGAGCGCAGATTTTTTAAAGCATTTACATAAAGATAATATTTTGTTGGTAGCGACCAAAAACAAACTTTCTAACTTGTCTGGTCGTCCATTAATTGTTGACTCTGGTGATACAAATCTAGATAAGCAACTATCAGGGCTAATTAGTATTATTACCGGATACCACGACCAAGTGTTATATCCCATCGCTAATTTAAATTTTTCCATCAAGGACACATTTTGACATCACTTACTCAGCAGCAAACCCCACTTACTTTATTTATTCAGCAAACCGAACGTTACTTAGACAAAGTAGTAGAGCATGGAGACGATCAAGAGTTATTTATTGCTAGCTATCTGCAAGGGCATTTTGCCGTTGCAGCTGGGCAAAGTCAGGTGCAACATATGACACAAGTTGAGCAATTGTCTAATTTGATGGACACAAGTTTGAGCAGTGCTTTTAGTAACAACGAACTAGCGGCTGATGATCAAAAACAGCTGTTAAGTTTATGGCAGACATTGTTAGCAGATTAAAGCAATGAAACTTTCAAAAAGTACAACGTTTGTATTGCTGTGCTTATAAGTTAAATGCACGCCGACATCAGCATTAAAATGAACATTCCAAAAATGGGTATCAATGTATCGTTAGTCACATATGCAAATAAGATATTAACATGGGTGCATAAGCCGACTTAAGGGTCTTTATGCACCTAAATTTCAGCCTTGCCTACGAATAAGTCCCCTGATCAAAAATCGATTAGGATTCAAAGCATCCAACAAGTTGCTTGATAACGGTAAAGGTTCGTTCAATATCTGACTAACTAATATCTCAGCACAAAGAGGCGCAGTGGTTAACCCCCTTGAACCTAAACCACATAGCATAAACAAATTAGCGTGATTAATAGGTTGCGGATAATATTTGGCAGGCAAGGCTTTATACAAGTTGTTATATTGTGCTGCTTGTTTACTAGTATCTGGCACAGCACCCACCATTGGCAAATGATCTGGGGTACTGCATCTGATAGCGGCTCGACCATTTTCTGTGGGCTTAATATCTTCTATCCAGTCACATTTTGTCAGGGCTTGTTGATGCATAGCCAGATTAGTCTGTTGTTCTGTTAGTCGATAGTCGCAGTTTCTATCATCCTTAATATAAGTGGATCCCATTGCGTGAGACCCTCGCCAAGCTGGGGTTAAATACCCTTTATGGCACAACACTGTGGATAAATTCCCTAGCTCTTTTTGACTACTAATGGCTTCTACTTGCCCTCTGACTAAGCGAAAGGGTAGTTGTGACATCTGCTGACAATCTGCGCTGTCGCTACCCGTTGCCATGATCACTATATCAGCCTCAGATTGGCCACCGTTTTGCCAATTAAGCTGCCAAGCACCATTTTTACGTTCTAAAGACGTTAATTGTTTATTAATTGCGACGCTTGAGTCTGTTGCTTTGATTAGTCCTGCTACCAACTCTGGAAGGTGGATCCACCCTCCTTGTGGAATATATAACCCCGGATAAGGTAAATGCACGTTAGCCAGTTGAGTTGCTTGTTGTGCGTCAATCCAGTGTATTAAAGCGTCTGGCCATGTTTGGTTTGCAACTAATTTACGATAACGGTGGGTCACTTTTTCATTGAAGGCTACCTGAAACGTTCCACACCACTGATGACTATAGTGAATACCTTGATTAAGTAACTGTCGATATAGCTTACTTGCGTAATTAAAAGACAATGCATGAATTTGACTAGCGTGTCCTGCTTCTGCATTAAGTTGCGGGTAAAAACCACCCTGGGCATTACCTGAAGCTCCTAAGGCTAAGGCATCTTCTTGGCAATAAATCGTTGATTGTAATCCTCTTTTACTCAGTGCGTAGGCACAATTTGCCCCTGCTAGGCCACCGCCAATAATAGCGATTTTTGGTTTCTGATTAATTGTTGCGGGTATTCGCGCAAAATAGGGTAACCGACTCAGGTTATTTGCCAATTTGTTTATGATCCCCGCTAACATATCCTCCTTGCGTCCATGGCCTGGTTTTTTTTGCACATCAAACCCCGCTTCTACTAAGCCTCTTTTAACATGGCCTGCTGCGGTAAATGTAGCAAAGTGGCATTGATCTTTGGCCAGTAACGCCATGTTTTCAAACAACATCTGGGTCCACATCTCAGGGTTTTTTCTGGGCGCAAAACCATCAAGAAACCAACTGTCGACTAGACCTTGAGGTCTGTTTTCAATCTTAGGTAAAACGTCATGTATATCACCTAACCACAAGTCTAAAATTACCTTGCCGCCAAGAAAAGTAAGGCGGTGACAACCTGCTACTGGTATAGGGTATTGCGCAAGTAAAGGTTGTGAGTATTGTTCTAATTGCGGGTAAAGTGATAGCGCTTTGGTTAAATCAGTATGACTAATAGGGAACTTTTCGATAGAAATAAAATGTAGTCTGAACTTAGGACTATTGATTTGCTGACTAAACTTTTCGAAATGCAACATAGTCGCCAGAAAATTAAGCCCAGTGCCAAAGCCAGTTTCCCCTATAGTAAATTGTTGCTCTGGCCAATTTTCCCAACGATCTAATAATTGACTGTTTTTAACAAACACATGGGTTGTTTCCTCTAGCCCCTGAGCATCTGAAAAGTATAGGTCATCAAATTCTGCGGCATAAGGGGTGCCATTGTCATTAAATCGAATGTGGGCATTGGTAATAGTCAAATTAAATAAGCTCTAGATGGTCATACATAGTAATAAGTGAATATAGTTTAAGGTATGTGCCATTTCACAACAATCACAGTTATCATTTGCAAGACTTTGATTTTCTATTTAAGCTAACACGTGTGCGCTCAAAGCAGACCAGTTGGCTGATTAAAATCATTAGAATGTGAATATATTTTTCTTGAAGGGTTAATCATGAGAAGAGCAGTAATTACTGGACTGGGAATAGTATCCAGCATTGGTAACAATAAAGATGAAGTAACAACCTCTCTTAAAGAAGGTCGTTCGGGCATTACTTTTTCAGAAGAATTTGAACAAGCGGGTATGCGCAGTCAAGTATGGGGGAAAGTAGATTTAGATATCAAAGACCATATCGATCGTAAAATTTTACGGTTTATGGGCGACGCTGCTGGTTATGCTTATATCGCCATGCAACAAGCGATTGAAGATTCCGCTTTAACTGATGATATGGTTTCAAACGTCAGAACAGGCATTATTGCAGGTTCTGGTGGCGCATCGTCTAAAAACCAAGTTGAAGCTATCGACATTTTACGTGATAAAGGCGTAAAACGTATTGGTCCATATATGGTTACCCGTTGTATGGGTAGTACTGTATCTGCTTGCCTTGCCACACCATTTAAAATCAAAGGTGTGAATTACTCAATTAGTTCAGCCTGTTCAACCAGCGCCCATTGTATAGGTAATGCGTTGGAACAGATTCAATTAGGTAAACAAGACATCATTTTTGCTGGTGGCGGTGAAGAATTACATTACACATTGTCTGCTGAATTTGATGCCATGGGCGCTATGTCAACCAAGTACAACGATGACCCAAAAAAAGCATCTCGTACCTATGATGCAAATCGCGATGGATTTGTTGGTGCTGGTGGTGGTGGTATGGTGGTGGTTGAAGAGCTTGAACATGCTTTAGCTCGCGGTGCCAAAATTTATGCTGAAATTGTGGGTTATGGTGCTACGTCAGACGGCGCTGATATGGTAGCTCCATCAGGTGAAGGTGCTGCGCGTTGTATGCAACAAGCGATGCAAGGTTTAGATAAGCCTATCGATTATATCAATACTCATGGCACCTCTACACCTGTAGGCGACGTAAAAGAGCTTTGGGCAATTCGTGAAGTGTTTGGGGATACTACACCGCCACTGAGCGCAACTAAAGCTATGACGGGTCACGCATTAGGTGCCGCTGGTGTAAATGAAGCGATTTACAGTATTTTGATGATGGAAAATAGTTTTATTGCGCCATCAATTAATATTGACACTTTAGACGAAAAGGCCATAGGCATGGATGTGGTTACTGAAACTCGTCAAGCTAAATTAACCACAGTTATGTCAAATAGTTTTGGTTTTGGTGGCACTAATGCCACCTTAGTGATGCAAAAGTATCAAGGTTAAAATCACTTGTTAGAAAATGAACTATAGTTACTAGCATAATAAAGCCAGCTTATGCTGGCTTTATTATTTGGAAAGACTAAGTTAAGGAACCCGATGTAGATGGCAAAACCAGAAAGTAATTTATGGAAAGTATTTAAAAGCGTCGCAGCCAGTGTTTTTGGAGTGCAAAGTGGCGCCAACTACAAGAATGATTTTGAACAACCATCGTTCGTGCCTTTTGTCGTAGTAGGTATTTTGTTTGTAATAGGCTTAATTAGTCTGTTGGTTTTGATTGTAAAATTAGTGCTATAGCTCGTAATTTTTATAAATTGAAGTTTGAAACATATATGTAAGATTAATGTTTCTTTAATTATTATTAGATTACAAGAATAATAGTAATTTATATGGGCCTAGATTGCCTGTCTTTACATTCGGCTTATAGTTATCATATATTGGCAATCAGACTTAGATCTGACCTAGTTCTTGCAGCACTGATCTATTTAATATCACTATTTTGCCATAACGTAACGCAATCACATTATCACTCTGCAGGTCTTGTAAAATTTTATTCACGGTTTGCCGAGAACTATGAATAAGTTGCGCCAGTGCATCTTGAGAAATTTTTATCTCAAAGGACTTAGTGTACTTGTTTTGTTCTTGTAGCCCTTGTTGCATAAGGCTTAGCCTTTTACATATTTGCCCTTTTAATGATAAACACCCTGTTTCATCTATTAAACTGAATGTGGATCGTACTCTTTGACATAGCAATCGCATGATATGTTGAGACCAATCTTGATGTTCTATGAATAATTGTTCAAAAGCGGATTTAGGTACTTTCAATATTGTAGTTGTATCTTCAGCATGTGCATCGTGAGTGCGAGGTAAGCCATCGATCAAGGAAATTTCACCAAACCAATTGCCAGGCTGGATCCAGGTCAGCACTAGTTCTTTGCCCTGTACTGTGTAATTACTCACTCGAATACGCCCGCTAACAACACAATAAAATCCGTTTGCGGAGTCATTCTTTTGATGCAATATTTGTTGATTGCATAGGACTCTTAATTTACCTTTTCCGAGTAATTTATCAGTTAAAGACTCTGAAAGAGAAGCAAACCATGCATTTTTCGAAAGAATTTGACGGATTTCATCCGATTGCATAAAAACCTCTAAATTGTCAATATGGCGACAGTTTAAGTCGTGACTGATAGCTTATGGTAAGTTAATTATTATTCAACTGGAAACGATACAAATGACAACGTCAGTAAAACAGCAAGTAAGCGAGCAAGAATGGCAAACCCGAGTCAATTTAGCGGCGTGTTATCGTGCAGTCGCTATGTTTGGCTGGGATGACTTAGTTTTTACGCATATATCTGCTCGCGTGCCAGGGCCTGAACACCATTTTTTAATTAACCCCTATGGTTTGATGTTTGAAGAAGTCACGGCTTCGAGTTTGGTCAAAGTGGATTTGAAAGGCAGTAAGGTGATGGACTCGGATCACGAGATTAATCCGGCAGGGTTCACTATTCATAGTGCGGTGCATGAGGCACGTGAGGATGCCCAATGTGTGATGCACTTGCATACCGCAGCGGGTATTGCTGTTTCTGCCACTAAACAAGGCTTGTTGCCTCTTAGTCAACAATCACTGTTTGCACTTTCGTCATTGTCTTACCATAACTATGAAGGCGTGGCGCTCAATCCTGATGAAAAAACACGTCTTGTTGCTGATTTAGGCGAAACCAGTTTTATGATTTTACGTAATCATGGGCTTTTGACTTGTGCAGAAACCATTGCGGATGCTTTTTTGTATATGTATCTACTTGAGAGTTCGTGTCAAATCCAGCTGAAAGCGCAGGCCAGCGGTCAAGAATTACTCCCTATTTCGGCGCAGATTTTAGCGGGTATTCAAGCTCAGGCTAAACAAGTCACACGTTCTGCAGGAGGGGGCTTGGCATGGCCGGGAATATTGCGTAAATTAGATCGCATTAATCCTGGATTTGACCAATAAAATTTGAATCAACTTACCTTTAACAGCTATCAAAAACATGCAGGTTTCACTGAGTTATGCGGTCACCGTATAGCTTATTGGCAATCGCTGAATTTCTACCAAAATCCTAATAAAGAAACCATATTGTTTATCCACGGCTTTCCCAGTGCCGCTTGGGATTGGCATTTTCAGTGGAAACACTTAGCTGGGCAATACCGTTTACTCAGTTTAGATTTATTGGGTTTTGGTTTATCCGATAAACCCAAAGACCATCAATATAGTTTGCTTGAGCAAGCAGATATTGTGCAGGCGTTGTTGAGTCATCAAGGTGTTAAAAAATATCATGTTCTGTCTCACGATTACGGTGATTCAGTTGCACAGGAACTGCTAAGTCGGCAGGAAAATATCCATAACGAAGCAAAAATTTCATCTATTTGTTTTTTAAATGGTGGCATATTTGCTTCTCATCATAGACCTTTATTTACCCAGAAATTATTGAATAGTCGACTAGGTGGTTTAGTCAGTCATTTTATGAACAAGGCGAGTTTAACCAGAGGATTTAATAAAATATTTGCTGTTGATAGTCAGCCTAGTGCCCATGAAGTTGATACCTTGTGGCAGTTGATTGAACACAATAATGGTAAGAGAGTGTTGCCTAAGTTGTTAAGCTACATTGATGAACGCAACCAACATGGTAAACGTTGGGTAGAAAGCATGATCAGCACAACTGTCGCTTTATATTTTATCAATGGCGTGCATGACCCCATTTCGGGGCAACATATGCTTGATCATTATATGGACATTATTCCCCATCCCAGAACAACTGCCTTAAATGTAGGCCATTATCCACAGCTAGAGGCACCAGAGAAGGTATTGTCTTTGTATCGGGCTTTTTTGACTGATATTTTAGTTTGATTTTTATTACTAAACCTACTCACTCAAGTATTTAAGAAACAAATTGCCTAGGGTTATTGAATGCCTAGGGTGAAACCGCCCATATTTTTACCTTTAAAAATGTATTTGAGACACCTAAGCAAATTATTTAGTGTAACAACGTTTTAAATTACTCTCACAGTGGCATAATATTGCAATTTTAGGATAGTTGAAAACTCAAGTATGAAAATTTATTACGAAGACAGCATGCCTTATGCAGCGGAGTTTTTTTCTGAGCTTGGCGATTGCAAAGTGTTTTCTCACAAAACGATTAACGCTGATATGCTGGCCGATGCAGATGTGTTGTTGGTGCGCTCTACCACGCAGGTCAACGAACAATTGTTGGCTAAAAACAAGCGAGTTCAATTTGTGGCTACGGCCACAGCTGGCACCGATCACGTAGATAAAAATTATCTGGCTAGTCAAAATATTCCTTTTATTTCTGCAGGTGGTTGTAATGCAGTTGCTGTTGCTGAGTATGTATTAAGTGCCATGATGGTCATGGGTAAAAGGCTTAATTGGCAATTGGCACACAAAACAGTGGGTATTGTTGGCGCAGGCCACGTTGGTAGCGCTTTAGCCAGAGTGTTGACTGTTTTGGGTATTAACCATAAATTATGTGATCCGCCCCTTGCTGATACAAGTGACGGACGAGAATTCGTATCAATGAACGATATAATGCAGTGTGATGTGATTTCCTTGCATGTACCTTGGGTAAAAGACGGGCCTTATCCTACACAAGGTTTATTTGATAAAGTTAGACTGGCAGCACTGAAAGACAATCAGCTTTTGATCAATGCATGTCGAGGAGAAGTGATCAACAACCAAGCTGCCCTAGATCTTTTTGAGCAAGGCAAGTCTCTGAATTTAGTGCTAGATGTTTGGGAGAACGAACCTAATATCAATATGAACTTAATCCCGCACACAGCTTTGGCTACTGCACACATCGCAGGTCATACAATAGAAGGCAAGGCCAGAGGAACAGAAATGCTTTATTTGGCTTTGTGCAAACATTTAGGTGTCCAAGCTGATAAAAAGTTATCTGACTATTTACCTATGGCTGAGCCTAGTAATATTAAAATGAGTGAAAAACATAATTTTTGGCAAGCATTGCATCAGTTAGTCTTAAATGTGTATAACATTGATACAGATGATCAACATTTCAGAGCAAACATGCATGGCGCCGAGCAGTTTAGATATATCCGAAAACACTATCCTATAAGAAGAGAATTCTCGGCAATAACTCTAAATACTGGAAATTTTGTTGATTCGAAGGCAATCTACGCCCTTGGATTTTTGCCGCTAAAATAGCGTATAGGAATACCTACCTTAACCCAATAATTAAACTTTAGGAGTAATAAAATCATGTCTCGGGCCTTTGATGTTGCTGTGTTGGGTGCTACTGGATTAGTAGGACAACAGATAATCGAAATTCTTGAACAGAGAAATTTTCCAATCAACAAACTTTATCCATTAGCTAGTGCTCGTTCTGCAGGTGCAAAGGTGAGTTTCAAGGGAAATGAGACTACCGTCTTAGATGCCGATGAATTTGATTGGAGCCAAGTGCAGCTTGGTTTTTTCTCTGCTGGCGGTAGTGCATCTGAAAAATTCGCGCCTATCGCAGCTGAAGCAGGCTGTGTGGTGATCGATAATACCTCTCACTATCGCTATGAGGCAGATGTTCCTTTGGTTGTTCCCGAAGTGAATCCTCAGGCATTAGCGGACTTCCGCAACCGGAACATTATTGCTAATCCTAACTGTTCAACTATCCAAATGATGGTAGCTTTAAAGCCGATCCATGATGCCGTAGGTATTACGCGTATTAATGTGTGTACTTATCAGTCTGTGTCAGGCGGTGGAAAGTCTGCAATAGAAGAGTTAGCTCATCAAACTGCAGCGCTGTTAAGTGGCAAAGAAGTGAAAACTGAAGCTTTTAGTCGGCAAATCGCTTTTAACGTTATTCCCCAAATTGATGTCTTTATGGATAATGATTACACCAAAGAAGAAATGAAAATGGTTTGGGAAACTAAAAAGATAATGGGTGATGATACTATTTTAGTGAACGCAACGGCTGTACGTGTGCCGGTTTTTTATGGTCACGGAGAAGCCATTCACCTTGAAACTCGCATACCAATTGATGCTGAAGACGTAAAAGAATTATTAGCTGATGCGCCGGGCATCATGTTGCACAGGGAGAGAGGAGAGTTTCCTACCCAAGTTAGCAGCGCCAGCGGAAATGATAATGTTCATGTCGGCCGAGTTAGAAACGATATATCCCATCCTAATGGTATCAACCTATGGGTTGTTTCAGACAACGTACGAAAAGGCGCTGCAACCAACAGTGTACAGATAGCTGAAGTGCTTATTAGAGAATATATGTAAACTTGTGATCGGTTTTCACATATTGTGGTGGAGAGTCATAGTTAATATATGACTCTCAAAGATTCTCGCTAATTGCTGATCATTTCCACAGTCAATCTATTTATCTTCCTTATATCCCTTATATTTGATTCATATCATATTGCCTTAAGCTCCTGCAAAAGAACATCAGTGGCTTTTAATTCAATTAAAATCAATGACTTAATATTACATACTTCTGAATTGGCTTAACCCAAGAATGTAGTGCCAATATTTTTCCTGTAGCGCCGTTTGAAATAATTTTTGTCGGGCGCCAAGTGTTATGTTTGTTATTTTGACTCAGATCGTTAATCCTGCAAGTAGACTACCGAGTTGGAGCCACATAAACCGCTTTAAACTTCCGCTGAAACTCACATTTTGAGGTAACATGAGTATGTCGTTGTTTGAGTCCGTGTATATTCCCGTAGTAATTTATGATTTTAGTTCAAACGGACCCTCTGATTAATAGTTTTGTGAAAATTTATTGACTGCTTACAAAAATGGAATACGAATTGCTACATATATGGATCTGTGTATAAATAAATCAATCAAATGACAGCAATAGCAATGACTTAGTCATTTATGTATAACAAAAAATAATTTTATTAAACTATATTATTCTAATTTATCACCATATTTAACGGTCACCATAATTGTAATTCATGTTGATTTTTTAGAAAAAAGGAAAGATATGAATTTGCGACAGGTAGCAGTACAGCTTTTAATTATACTCAATTTTATTACCGCTGTTCATGCTGCTGATTTTCAACAAGTTCAGCTGAAAGGCCCTAAAAATTCGAGTGAGCAGTTTTCTGGAATGATTTATGGTCCAATAGAATCTTCTGATACTTTATGGCAGATATCTCAGCGTTATAGACGAAATAATGCTTTATCTATTTACCAAGTCATGCAAGCCATTTATGAGCTAAACCCTGAAGCTTTTGAACAACAAAACATTAATTTGTTAAAAAACGGTTCAATATTAAAATTGCCATCTGAGCGCTATATCACCAGGGTCAGCAGTCAAGAAGCAGAAGAAAAAGCTAAGCGAGATTCACAAAACTTTCAAAATAATGCTGCTGGGTTACCAGTAGTTACTAATTCACAAAGTGAAAGTAGTCAAAAACAGGTTGCAGCTAACGCAGCGACACTTGATCAAACGAAACAATTAATAGAGCAAAAAATAGCTGCAATAGATGAGGCACAAAATCGCCAGTTTATGGCAATACGGAAGCAATTTTCCGAATCCATCAGCAGCGTACAGAGCATACTTGACGAAAATAAAAAGTTATTTGAACGACTCGGTAAAGTGAACACCGACATTGATGAAATGCGAAGTGAGGAGCAACAAAAATCTCTCCAAATGAATCAAATGGGCGAAAGCATTGATGAGTTGTTAGAAAAATCACGTCAAGATGATGCCGAAAAGACTGCCAGATTAGCCGAACAAGATACGTCTTGGTTAGATAATCCTATTACGCTCATATTGCTATTCACATTACCTGTTTTATTAGTACTTGCTGCCTTCGCTTATTGGATGGTTAAACGCGAGGTACCTAAGGTTGTTAAATCAGAGGAATATGATGATGATTTGGCCGATCTTTCTTTGGATCCTATTGCAACTGACATGGATGATTTGTCAGACGCGCTAAGTGCTGAGTTGTCAGGTGAAGACCATGATTCTTTAGACGATGATAGCTTGCTCGATGATGTGTTAGCAGATGAGCTTGAAGAATCCTTAGAGGATTTACCTGAGGAAAAATTTGAAGCAGGTGCTGAGGTTGTTGAACAAGATGACCTAGACAGTTTATTCGATGAAGACGACGACGACCTACTAGCTGAAGTTGATGAAGAGATTTCTGCTGAAGTCGATGAAGACATTTCTGCTGAAGTTGATGAAGACATTTCTGCTGACGCTAGTGAAGATTTAGCCGATGATCTGTTAGCCGAAGTGCAAGGTGTTGATGATAAATCTGAGCCTGCTAACGTGTCGATTGAGGAAGACGGATCTTTGGTCGAAGACGATGAGCAACCTGAAATTAGTATTGATGAATTACTTGATATACCAGTAGATGAAGCGATCAAAAATGCTCCAGCAGATTATTCTGAAGATATTAACGAAGAAGTATTAAATAATCTCGATAGAGACATTTCTTCGCAAAATGAAGAGTTAGATAGTGTTACAGGCAGTCTGATTGACGAACTGGAACAAGTTGAAGAAATGCGTTCGATGATACCGGATGATGATGATGATGATGAATTATCTGAACCAGAAAATCCTCAACTTGGGATCCAGAAGCTTGATGACTTAGTTGAAGACATAAATGATGATTTGTTAACGGATGATTTTAGCAAAAAAGACATAGATGATGCGAACGAAATTGATATATCTGAAGTTCTAAAGGGAACGTTACAGCCAGAGCCAGCAGATGAAGTTGAAGAATTAGTTGATTTAGAGCAAATAGCCGAAGCTGAAGAGTTAGATGAGCCAGAGCCAGCATCTGATGAAGCTGAAGAGGTGAGTGAGCCTGAGTCAGCAGCAGATGAAGCTGAAGAGTTAGATGAGGCTGAGCTAGCAGCAGATGAAGCTGAAGAGTTGGATGAGACCGAGCCAGCAGCAGTCGAAGCT
>JAWUXU010000046.1:0-7579 GCA_034111145.1 Paraglaciecola sp. | reverse complement strand
TAGATGAGATCACTAGTCTTTGAAGGAAGATCTTGGCTTACCTATGAGCTAATGAGAGAAAAAGACAAGAAGCTTCATAAGGCACTGTGTAAAATATTAAAGGAAATGATGCGCGCAGATCCTGCTAGTGGTCTAGGTAAGTCGGAGCCATTAAAGCATAACTTATCTGGCTTATGGTCAAAGCGCATTTCTCAGAAAGACAGGCTGATTTATAAATTTTATAATGAATGAATCTATATTTTCGCAATAGGTGGTCACTACGACCAAAACGCTCCAATCTAACGCTCCAATAAGTCGACGAAAAGAGTGCAACGAATTGAGGTTGGATTAATTGGTTTGTTATGTACCATTACGCTACACTGTACAAATAAACGTACATGAACACTTTGGAGCCTAACATGGATGCAATAAGCTATACAGCAGCTAGAGCAAATTTAGCAAACACAATGGCGCGTGTTTGTAATGACCATGCCCCTATTATAATAACTCGTAAAAGTGAAGCTCCTGTTGTGATGATATCTTTAGAAGACTATAACGCAATGCAAGAAACCACATATCTACTCAGATCTCCAGCTAATGCTAGAAGCTTGCTTGATTCTATTGCCGAACTTGAAGCTGGCAATGGGACCCAAAGAGAGCTTATAGAGTGAAACTCACCTTTTCAACTAAGGCATGGGAACAATATTTATACTGGCAGACCACAGACAAAAAAATACTTAAACGGATCAATTTGCTAATTAAAGATATCCAAAGAACACCAAATGAGGGAGTTGGAAAACCTGAACCTTTAAAGCACGGGTTATCAGGGTATTGGTCTCGTCGAATTAATGATGAACATCGCATCGTATACAAACAGCAAGATAATACAATTCTAATTGCTCAACTGCGCTACCACTACGGCACATAACGCTTTGCTATAGGGCAATTTGTTATAATTGACGATAAATAATAAACATCCCCCTTCCCAGGGTACGAGGTAATTAAAGGAATTCACTCGCTTCCCATTATTTAGCATACTTTATTTTTTGCAATCGGCGGGGAATATAATCTTGAGAAATTCAAACTTTTCAGATTTGTCTATTTTTGTTTTGATTAACAGGCCAAAACCAAGTTATAACTTGTGCTGCAAGTAAACCGAAAAATAATCCTGCAGTATTTGCTACCATATCAAGCCACTCACCATAACGATTAACGTAGGGTTGCACCAACTCAATCCCACCACTCCAAAATATAAAGAATAAACCGATGAACATCCAATAATTTGGTCTTCGCAACGCTACAGGAAACATCAATGCGCCATAAGCAATAAAGTGATGAGTCTTATCACTACCAGGGACAGAGGGCAAACTTTGTAGTGGATAAAGAGATAAGACAGTAATAACTGCAAGAGTAAATAGCGTAATCGCAATCCAATAAGTCCTAATAGTTGCGAATAATATAATCATTAATATTTCCTTTATATAGAATCATAACGCCCCAAGCAGCAGAAAACGCCAACGCTTTGGCGCAGCCAGTGAGTGGTTTTCTGATGACTTGGTTTGTTATAACTCAATTTTTACAGTGCCTGTATTAGATAACCGTTAATAGGCTTTGACCAAAAATCCAGCTTATCAACTTGCAATACCCCTGAAGGAGAAACTAGGGGTTTTACTGTAAATGTACTCGATTTTTCTGCATATGATATGGGGTGATTTCCTATCATAGTTGTTTGCATATTAGTCTGAGAAGTAATATTAACTTGGAATGTGGTGCCGAACTCTTTAGCCGTATGCACTAAGAGGTACCTTGCACCGGTTTTATTTTTTGTATCAACACTAAAGTACATCCAAAAGTGTGAGTCATCATATACCAATGTTTGATGCTGATAACTTATGTAATCTGGATTTGTTTGATTTATTACGTTGTAATCAGAATCTAGAACGCTAACAATCGGAATAAATGCAAATTTATGCTCAAGGTAATAGCTTTTTATAGAGTAGAAATGAATGTCTGGGCTATTCTCAATTTCAATTAGAAGGTAAGGAGATTTGATATCACCCACTTGAATTAGCTTTTCACTTTCTTCCATAGTCGCTGTGATCGTTTTCTTTGTTTGCAGAGGGCTGACATTACTTAAGTTATCACAACATAATTTTTTTTCGTATGATTGAACCCTCATTTCATAGGGCTTTTTACTATTTACGCTTTTTGGTATGTGATTACTTGAAGTTGATTTACAACCAGACATCAATGTAATGAAAATGATTATCCAAAGAGTGTTAAATTTCATTGTGGACTCGGTTCGTTTGAGTTATGACGCCTAGTTAACAGGCTAAGTAATGGTTGGCTAAAATGTGTAGCGAAGCGAAACGTAGCCAACTGTTTTTAGTCCTGTTGATTTGCTTGTATGGATAATAACTCCAATACTAATTCACTTCCAAATACACATCAAACTCAAGGGTTTCATAGGAACACTGAGTTGCTAGAGGTAATAGAGCTTCAAAATTTTGATTAAGAAAACCAGCTTTTTCAATAAGTACATCATGCTCTACGAGGTTATATCCACCTTCCAAACTGACATGGTTTTCACAATTATTGAGCGCTGAACCATAAACTATTTGAGAGTTTTCAGAATTATCAATGGTCAAAATTGCATCACATACATTCAAAGGAACCTTATTAGCATCAAAAATATTTAACCGAACCGCTGGAATGATTACAGGGTCAATTACTGTTGGGCATTCAAACACATCCTCCTTACTATCATCGCAAGAAATAAGAAAAACAGTAGATATTATCAAAATGGTTGAACGATTCATAAAACTCTCCATGTTACATAACGCCCTTTAAGCGTAAAATTGTAGTTAGCTAAACTGTGCGAGGCAAGAGCGCGAGCCAACTGTAATTTTCGACTTGAACAGCTTGTAAGCTTTCCTGCACGGTAGCTTGCCCATTTAGAACATTATATTTTCTTTGCTCTTCAGGCAAATCATTAATACAGTAATTGATGTAATAAACATTGAATAAGAATGTATAAAAACCGTTCATTCTCAAATCAATTTTATGGCTGTTAAGAGCATACTCTTGAAGTGATTTTCTAGCTCTAAATGACCAAACTATATATAAGGCACTGGATGCTATTGTTAAAATACCACTCAAAACATCCATTATTTCTTCACCATTACCGGTAAATACACCACCAAGACCAGCACAAACAGCTATCCAAATAATAAAAGTATCCGTTGCAGTAGTTGAATTTGTAACTTTATCAATGACTTTATAGTTATTGAAAAGCCAAATAATTGGATAAATACCTGCTGTCGCTATTGTTAATAATACTAAATTCATTGTTTTTGTGTTGGTCTGATCTTTAAGCTCATTAATGTCTGACATTTTATTCCCTATATTTTCTAATATTCATAAACAGTGGCATAAACAGTGGCATAAACTTAGCCACAATGATCCTTGAGTTGATTTACTACATATTAATCTTTTGAGTTCACTTCCTTGTATCTATCTTTTATCCACACCTATGAAATTAAATGATATAGCTAGTTTAGAAAAGCTAACACCCAGCTAAGGGGCAAAATTTGCTGGCAGCTTTTTTGTATTTTTTTGCAATAACGGTGACAACATATTTTGTCCGTTTGAGCTGCTTGTTATATGCGTATTTTCTACCAATGCTTGTCTATAAATATTAGTAGGATGATTAAAAAATAGGTTATCAATAAGCGCAAATGGTAATAGAATTAAATGACTATAGTACTGTTCATTAACAGAGTAACTCCTTGTTCTGTGTAGCTCACCATTTCTATATAAATTAAACCTATACTTAAAAATTCCACTGTTTTCTCCCCAAGTTGGGATTAGTCCTAGACTAAGTGCACTTATAAAAGCATCTCCCCCTGCACCACTGTGCCAGTATTGGACATCAATATCCAAGTGAAAATAGTCTTGGCTATACGGGGTCTTCTTTATTGGGACTGAATCAAGCGAGGCGCTAGTACTTAGCGCATCTTTTGTTTTACTGAGAATGCTACTTCTTGTCCATATTTTGGTTTTTTCACTAATTTGAAGGCTATAAGAGTCAATTGTAATTGGCTTAATATCTTGCGCTTGCTCAATCTCAGGACTAATTCGATATACAGAACAACCAGCGCTAAGCACGATAATGCATGATAAGAAAAGACATTTACTAATGCTCACCGAATGTATTCCTTGCATAATCGCCCCGAATAACAGGCAAAAAATTGTTGGCTAAAATGTTGAGGAACGAAAACAGCCAATTGTTTTTTGTCCTTGTTTAATAGCTTGTATGCCATTTACCAGCCATGCTTTTCAGGATCTGTTTCGTTAAGAAATTCTTCTGAAAATTTGGAAAGTAAAATTTCATCCGCAAGTCCTTCTTTGCGCATCGCAATAAGCTGAATCCATGCTTTTGATCTACTGTGACCATCAAATAGTACAGACATATGCTTATTTCTATTTTGAAGTAATTTATATAATAAAAGATACCTGTTATGAATATGCTCATTTTGATCAGAAATCACTTTTTGTGATTAGTCCAGAGTCAAAGTGCAATATTTTTCAATAGCTATATCTTTAAGCTCTGTGAATATTTTCCAGTCTGATTCTTTCATAATAAACTCCATCAGCTAAATTGACCTAAATGCCTAACGTCGCAAGCAACGGTGGAATAAGACGGCGAGGTTTTTGCGTTTTTTGCAAAAAGCACGACGACTTATGGAATCCGCTTGACTTGCCTTGTTAGCAGTTTGTTGCAAAGTGTTCATTGAACATTTCCTCCGACCATGGATTGCCAAAACCCGATTCTGAACCTAGAGCTTTAGAATACCCCCGTTCCTCAGATGAGTATATTGCCGCTAATGGATTGCCGTTATACAGGATTGCTACGCTGTCGCCTTCACTTGACCACTCTACGTCAAATGCGCTTTCCTGAGCGTTCTTTAGTACAGCCTCATCTGATGCATATTTTGAAATCAATGCAGGAGGCATACCTTGCGATATTTCTTCTTTATTTAGCTCAACACTTGGCTCAATAGGGCTATAAATAAAAGCATCTTTCAGAATAACTCCATCGACACATTCTTTGAGGTATGCCCAGGCACTACTCCTATTATCTTCAATATAAAGGGATAGTGTCTTATCTTCGGATTCAAATTTTATTAATACTTCGTTCATAGTGATTACCTGGTTAAGACTGCTAACGCTCCGTTAACGGCGAGCGCTGTTTGCGAGTCCTTGCCAGCGTTGTTTGCTGGCGTTTTCATTAAACGGCTTGTTATATATCATTTGCTAGTCTTTTTCTGAGCTAGGTAGGCAGCATATTGTGATCTTGCCTTTCCATTTGGCTTTAGACCTTGCGTGTTACACCAAACTAATAATTTATCTATTTTGACTGATATTTTTTGGACAATTTGACCATTTTCTCGAAAGTCTCTTATCGCTTGGTCTGCGCCCTTTTTCCAATCTTCGTAAGAGTCATCAAGCGTAGTTGGATCATCAACTATTTCCTTTAACTTCTGCCATTCTTCAGGCTGAAACCAGGTCATTGTGTAGATAACATTTTGTTTACTAGTCATGTGCATGTGCCCCATGAAATATAACGCCCCATTAAGAGACGTTTAATTGTTGGTTAAAATGTGAAGCGAAGCGGAACCTAACCAACTGTTAAAAGACCTGCTTTATTGGCTGGTTATAAATCGTTAAATACCACACTCTACTTTTTCATAGTCATCTTCAGAAACTGAACTGTCCGGTATGGTAAAACCTATATTCTCTGCAACTAGAGAATCGGCTTTATCAATAGTGAATACATGCAACTTTCCTGTTCCCCCACCACAAACATCAAGGTAACCAACCTGAGTTAAAGACCCACAACTTTCATTTTTCACTTCTACATTGGCATCTAGTAAATAACTCTTAGTTACTGAAATAGATAAACCGTTTTCCTGACACTGTAGCTCCCCTGTACTTATTAAAACTTCGATATCATTGCTGGAATCCGATTCATCACAACCAGAAACCAATACTAATGTAAATAATATTAAGCAGTATATTTTCATTGTGTACTCCATTAATTTATTAATATTTATAACGCCCCGCTAATGGGACAAGTTTGGTGGTAGTATTTTTGCGTATTTTTACGTGTTTTTGCAAAAAAGGTGACGCAAAATTTGTTCCTATTGAGCGGCTTGTGTACGTCCAGTATGGGCATGAACTAATGAGCACAGGCCGCACCGGATGAAAGTCCTCTGTAGGAAGATCACCGTTTATATAACTTACCGCTATTAAACGTTAACTACTAGGGAATGGCAAGGGCTTAGATCTGAAGGAAACCTCACGCAAATCTGCGAGTTGATGAACACGGGGCGTCTACCAAGACATCATATGAGGCGTAAGCTAGAGGTGAGTTGGCAGCAAATTGCAGGAGCAATTTACAACAGCTTTATCTGGCCCCGAAGGGGAGAATGCCAGGGATGGCATGAATACAAGACGACGAAACCATGTGATCGAATGGTCACCGTTAATGGTGCAGCAGTGCAGAGAAGGTTCATGCTCTTATCTGGGTGGGACTGGCCTTCCGGAAATCTGCTTAACCAGCGATCGGTAACTCACCAGTGAGACTCTGGTATATAAGTGTCTTGGCCTTTGAGTGTCATCAACTCAAAGGAGCGAATGCGATAGCAGATATATTGCTCCTGCAATATCTGCATTTCCACCATCCCTGGTGGTCAGCACCGATAGCGTCAGCAGGGGCAACTTTGGTGATGATTAAGCAGAAGACCAAAAATGTTACAGACATTTTTTGGCATTTATTCCCTCCATGGAGATTTCAGCAAAGGGCATAGTAGCCAAACGCCCATCGTAATGGTTGGGACACAGTGACGTTGCATGGGCGCCCCACCTGAACATTTAGAACAAAGGAGGAGCCTTGTCAGACTTGAATACACAAATGCCGTCCGGTAGCGACGTAACTCAGCGTACCGACATGAAGCCAGCCCTTAGTACACATCTAATCGAACAAGCTTTCCAAGCTTCCAATATATTAGGAGCATGGAAACGCGTTCGAGCCAACAAGGTCGCCGCTGGCGTTGATGGCATGACCATCGATGACATCCCCGATTGGGAAAAAGCGGGAAACTGGAAGCGTATTGTGACTGAGCTTCGCTCTGGTCAATACGCACCTTCACCTGTTAGACGGGTTGAGATTGATAAACCGGATGGCGGTAAACGCCAACTGGGCATACCAACTGTTACTGATCGCGTGATCCAGCAAGTTATTGCTCAGGTTCTCACCCCCATTTTCGATACCGCTTTCTCAGACAACAGTTTTAGGTTTCGGCCGAATAGAAATGGGCAACAAGCGGTCAAACAGGTAAAAGACGTTATTAAAACGGGTCTCCGTTTTGCTGTCGATATCGATCTGGCTAAGTTCTTTGGCCGCGTTGATCATGATTTACTTATGACGCTCCTTGGCTACAAAGTGAAGGACAAACGTCTACTTAAATTAATTAAACGTTATCTGCGAGGTGGGATCCTCTGCAACATAAAGGGGGATAACCAGCTTTATGTTGCA
>JAWUXU010000045.1:0-11851 GCA_034111145.1 Paraglaciecola sp. | reverse complement strand
AGAGCGATTTAATGGGTTATGCGTCACTCAAACGGTGTTTATACACAGCGTTTGAATCGGAGCCATAATCGGGTAGGGCGCGCTTTTCACCGGCGCAATAAGGCCATTTTTTAGAGTTAGGTTGCTATTTTTTGGGGGGGGTCACGTTATATTGTATTGAACCCAGTCAGGGTTGAAATAGTTTGTTCTAGTCAATCACGTCAATCAGCCAAACCTTTGATCTATCATCCGTCTCCTTTACCTGACTGGAATAAGGTGATTTATATCGTCTATCGGGTGGAGATTGCAGCATAAATGAAACAGGCAATCACAGATAATCACTTCGCTTTTCATTATTCATTTATAAATGATGTTGGTAAGTTTCTTTCTAGAATAGTGGTTCCTGTTTGCAGTAGCGAAGAAGTAAAGCAGTCCGGATTTGGACCCAAGGGATCTTTTATAATGTTTTTGGTTTGACTACAAATGATAATGTCGATGTTACTGGGTGAGTTTATATTAGTAGACTGGTTTAGGATTTAAAATCCACAGTGGTAAATAAAGCCCATGATAAATAAGAAGTAATATTCATATTTGTATGTGAATATTCAAATGCTATAGTCCGGATTGTGAATATTATGTGAATTATTTGTAAGGTGGCGATAAAGGACCTTATATATGATGCTTAGTTCATATATAAGGTCGCTTTAAAATAAACGCTATCAATAAATTACATTGTAGCTTTTATAAAAACATGCATTTTGACATCACCGTTGAACTGTATGCTAACAATAAAAAGTTTGAGGATGATTGCTATGATGAAGTCTAATAAACCGAATAAAGCTGGTGGTATGCCATCAGTAACCTCAACAATCAAACAAGTCATTCGAAGTCAGCGTGCTAAAGAAAATATTAAAAATTTATTACGTGTTAATAAAGCAGGCGGTTTTGACTGTCCTGGTTGCGCTTGGGGTGACTCTAACGAAGGCATGCTACATTTTTGTGAAAATGGCGCAAAAGCGATTGCATGGGAGTCAACCGAACGTACCGTTGATGAAGCATTCTTCGCTAAATACAGCGTAGCTAGATTGCGTAAACAAAGCGATTACTGGCTTGAATATCAGGGCCGCTTAAGCCAACCGATGCGATATAACCCTAATACTGACCACTACGAATCGATTAGTTGGGATGAAGCCTTCAGTCTTATTGCAAACAAACTAAATGCTTTGTCGTCTGCTGACCAAGCAGAGTTTTATACATCGGGTAGAGCAAGTAACGAAGCCTCTTATTTATATCAGTTGTTTGGACGATTATTTGGCACTAACAACTTTCCAGATTGCTCTAATATGTGCCATGAAGCGAGTGGCATTGCCCTTAAAAAAGCCATTGGAGTGGGCAAAGGCACCGTTATTTTGGATGACTTTTATGAAGCTAATGCTATCTTCGTATATGGCCAAAATCCTGGGACTAATCATCCTCGTATGATGAATAGTTTACGTAAGGCGGCTAAAAATGGCTGTAAAATTGTATCCATTAATAATTTAAGAGAAGTTGCCTTAGAAAAATTTGCTAGTCCGCAAAAGCCTTTAGAGCTTTTAACCAATAAATCTGTAGATATTAGCCACCTTTATTTAACGCCTAAATTGGGCACTGACATAGCGTTTATAAGAGGTTTGGTAAAATCAATAATAGAGAATCATTCTGACAAAATAGACAGCGATTTTATTGCACAGCAAACTCAAGGATTTGCAGACTACCAATTGGCGGTAATAAATACGGATTGGCAAGATATTGTTTCACAAACGGGTGTCGACATAGATGATATTCAAAACGCAGCCAGTATTTTTGCACATGCTAAAAGTGCAATTAGCACTTGGGCTATGGGGATCACTCAACACAAGCACTCTGTTGATACCATTCGAGAGTTAGTCAATTTACATTTGATGATGGGCCAGATTGGTAGAAAAGGCGCAGGTTTATGCCCGGTTAGAGGCCATAGTAATGTGCAGGGTAATAGAACAATGGGGATAAATGAGAAGCCAAGCGCTGACTTTTTGGCGCGTTTAGAAAGCTACTTTCAAACACCCATGCCACAAAATAGTGGTCACAATGTGCACGCAGCCCTAAAGGCTTTACATAATAAAAATAGTAAAGTTTTAATCTGTTTGGGCGGTAATATTGCAGCGGCAGCGCCTGATTCTGAGTTTACGGCTAGGGCCCTAAAAAATTCAGAATTTAGCGTCCAAATAAGCACTAAACTCAATCGTAGTCACTTGACAGTCGAAAACGATGCCCTTATTTTACCTTGCTTAGGGCGTACTGAACTTGATGAACAACAGGCAGGACCTCAGCAAATAACCGTTGAAGACACCTTTAGTATGGTGCACGCTTCTGCTGGTAATACGCCCCCTGTGTCTAAATCATGCTTATCAGAAACTGAAATTGTTGCACAAATTGCAAACAAGACACTCACCAACTCTTCTATAGACTGGCTGTCACTAAAAGATGATTACAGTAAAATCAGAGATTTTATAGCCAACACTATAGAAGGTTTTGAAGACTTCAATAACAAAATTAGGGTTCCCTTTGGTTTTCATTTATCGAATTCGGCAACTCACTTAAAATGGAACACTGATTCACAAAAAGCTGAATTTAATACGACAGTATTACCATCATCTGCTTTCAGTGCTGATTTACAACTCATTAACGAGGCTCGAAAAGAGAAGGTATTCACTCTTCAAACCATGCGCTCGCATGATCAATTCAATACTACTATTTATGGCATGGATGACCGTTATAGAGGTATAAAAGGGGAAAGGAAAGTCGTTTTTATGAACCCTAAAGATGCACGGCACTTGGGGTTTGAGGAAAGTGACATGGTTGAAATTGAGTCAATATGGACCGACAATATCACCCGTAAATTAGATGGTTTTTGTGTGAGACTTTATGATATTCCACGTTCAAATTTAGCGGGGTATTATCCAGAATTGAACCCATTAATAGCAATAGATAGCGTGGGTGATCAATCATTCACGCCAACCTCTAAATCGATTGCTGTGATGGTTAGAAAATCTAAACAGGCACAGAAAATAGACATTACAACGACTTAAATTGTGTCAGTGACGATGAATGTGTTTATTGGACAAGCTGTTCCAGCCGTCATTTCAATTTCTCAAGTGCCGACTAATTACAGATTGTTGCATAGGTCTGTGATGCAGTTTATTGTCTATTTACGCAGCGTGATGTGTCAATAACATCTAAGATTTTATTCGTCTATTCAGAGGCCTCGCCGAAAATAGAGGTGCGATTTTAATAACAATTTAGGTGATTTTATATGAGTAATAATGAAAGCCCAAGGTACCCACTTCCTCCATTTACATCTGTCACAGCAGCCCAAAAAGTCAAGATGGCTGAAGACGCGTGGAATTCTAAAAACGCTGAGAAAATTTCTCTTGCCTATACTCCCGAAAGTATTTGGCGTAATAGGTCTGAGTTTTTGACCGGTAGGGAAGCAATAGTTGGATTTCTAGAAGCTAAGTGGGAAAAAGAATTAGAATATCGTCTTATAAAAGAGCTCTGGGCTTTTACTGATAATAAAATTGCCGTACGTTTTGCATATGAATGGCAAGATAAGTCAGGCAGTTGGTTTCGCTCTTATGGTAATGAAAACTGGGAGTTTGATGAAGGCGGTTATATGCAAAAACGCATAGCCAGTATTAATGATCTTCAAATTACACAGAAACAGAGAAAATTTCACTGGCCCCTTGGGCGTCGTCCTGATGAGCATTTAAGTCTTTCTGAGCTTGGGTTATAAACCCATTTCATTCAGAGACTCACGGCGATAACCTAAAAATGATTCATATTTCCTGTTTGGCGGTGGTGCATGATTCGTATGGCTAAACATTACAAAATAATTACGGAACAAAAAACTGATCTTAACTGAACTATGGTTAATTTAGTCATAGTTCAGGAATACTCTCTGGCCAATATTATGTCGTTTCGACTCGCATTGAACGAGCCCAAAACGTTGAAGATTAGTCGCCAGAATTTTTATGTTTCTGGGTGATTTTTGTCATTTTAACAATTTGACAAAGCAAGCTAGGGTGTTAATTTGAATCATATTAATGTTTAGCTTAAACCCATTTTTTGTGTTTATTTTTTAAATTTTGTATATAAAGTATGCCGACCAGGGCGCGCAAAACCAATTAAATTAAGACTTGCTTGCGTTGCTAACGTTATTGCCAGAGCCGTTGGAGCTGAAACGGCAATTAATGTTGCTATATTCACACTCGTTACTTTTTGTACCATTTCATAACTAGCTCTGCTTGAGATCAGTGCAAAACCACTACTGGTGTCGATTTTATGCAGCGCTAAAGCGCCAATTAACTTGTCTAAAGCATTGTGTCGCCCTACATCCTCTCGCAATAGACTAATGTGCCCAGTAATGTCGCACCAAGCGGCACCATGAACTGCTCCAGTTAATGATTGTAGTTTTTGATGTTCACCTAACTGGGACAGGGCATGTTGAATTGCCACAGAAGGGGGTAACACTTGCGGTGTAACATTTTTGATAGGTCGAATGGCTTGCTCCAATGACTCACTGCCACATAAACCACAACCTGTACGACCAGTAAGATTACGTCTACGTGATTTTAAATACATCATGCGTTCAGAACTGATTTCAATACATACCTCTATGCCTTTTTCACTGGTTACCAGCTCAATGTCATAAAATTCAGAAGCGTTATTAATGATCCCTTCAGACAGACTAAAACCCAAAGAAAACTCATGCAAATTCGCCGGCGAGGCCATCATGACCGCATGGGAAATGCCATTGTAAACCAGTGCGATGGGGACTTCTTCGGCGATGTTATCAAGCTTTATTTGCTCGTTATCACTCCCTTGTTCCCAATAGTGAACGGGTAGCGATTGAAAGCTTGCCTGCATTTTTGGTTCGTCTTCCAGAGTCAAATTTATGTTCCTATTGTGGTCTTTTGCTTTTTAGGAGAGCGTTTAAAGGGCTCTTAATGTTACTCACTGAATCTGTTACTCACTGTATTTGTAGTCCACTGTATTCTTTTGTGCTCGCTATCGCTAGGCTGTGAGGTGCTAAGTTGATGATAGAAACTGATCACGTTATGAATTTTAGCAGGTATTTGTTGCAGCTTTTTAGCTACTCGGTCGATTTTTTTGAATAGAATATGCTCAGCTTCCTTTTGGAACACATTTATAATGAGCAGCCATACGCTTTTTTTATTTTTTAATGCGTCGATTATCTTAATCACATTTGATCAATCTGAAGAAAAATATAATGGCATTGTATTTCCTTGATAACGGCCTTGTTTTTCTAATATGAAATGAAATTAAATGTATCTATGTTGTTGTAAAATTGTAACATTACTCGTTAAATATATGAATATGAAATGTATTTCTTAAGCTTAATCTAGTACACACCAACAATTCGCTATTCTTGTTAGAATGGGGTTGCTGATAACAGCGAATTTAATAAAAAATCAACCTTAAAATAGGTGCCCAGTCGTAATGCAAAATAAAATAGTCATAGCAAAGAGAATACACATTAAGGCAGCCTGGCAGTTTTACGACGACAGTGGCGAAAATGTGGATCCACGGATTTTTACTTTACTGAATGCCGTTCATGACTCAGGCAAGTTAACCAAAGCGGCTGTTGAATTAGGCATGTCTTATCGTCACGTGTGGAATATTTTAAAAAAATGGACTGATTTTTTTGGCTCTGATCTCGTGGAACTACAAAAAGGAAAAGGGGCAAAACTGACTCCTTTAGGTGAAAAATTATTATGGGCTGAGCAGTTGGTTAATGCACGTTTTGAGCCTCAACTTATTAGTTTGGCTAGTGAGTTAAATTTGGAAATACAAAAAAATCTGACTTTTAAAGAGCCACTATTAAAAATTTCGGCCAGTTATGGTTATGCCGTGGCATTGTTACCTGAATTTACCAATAAATTTAAATTGAATTTGCAATACAGAACCACTGAAGAGTCACTTAAGGCTTTATCTAAAGGAGAATGTGATATCGCCGCATTTCATTTACCCACTGATTTTGTAAATCAGACCCTAGTTGATATGCATAATAAATATTTTAAGCCTAACACCTATAAGGTCATTCGATTTGTTACGCGACAACAGGGATTGATGATCAAAAAGGGCAATCCTAAAGATATTGAAAATGTGCGGGACTTATTGCGTGATGACATTAAGTTTATCAACCGTCAGAAAAACTCGGGTACACGTTTATTAATAGAGGAAATATTAATAAGAGCATCCGTTAATGCCGAGGACGTAATAGGTTTTGATGACGTCGAATTTACCCACTCAGCGGTCGCAGCCTATGTGGCCTCTGGCATGGCCGATACAGGTATTGGTGTTGAAACCGCAGCACGACAATTTGGCTTAGATTTTATTCCATTGACAACAGAACATTACGTTTTAGTTTGCCATCATAAATCAGTGAAAAAATTTGCTGTACAACAGTTGGTCGCCGAATTAAAAACTGAAAAATTTCACCAAACCGTGTTGAAGCTTGCTGGCTATAAACCTGTTTGTTGTGGAGATATTGTTGATTTAAAAGATATATTACCTTGGTGAGTACCATTAACTGCGAATGATCAGGTTTGGTTTTTGAAATTTACGATGACTTTTTATTTAGTGCGTGATTCAATCATTAGGCATTAGATTTTGTACTACCAATGCATCTGCCAATTAGTGTTTCAATTCATCTTTTTATGCACCAATGAAAAACCACTTTAACATAGTTAAAGTGGTTTTGATTTCTGACATCATTTTGCCCGTTATTAGGCTTTATTGTTCAGTATTTAGGGATGTGTATTTTCTACGTGATGTTTTGCATCAACTGGGCGCACTGTTAAGTTAGCAAAAAAAGCAACAACCAATAACGCTGCCATGACATACATGGTTGTATTATAAAGACTTGGAGTTGGATCAATTGTGCCAGTTGGTACTAATTCCATTAGTTTGCTTACTGTTACGGTTTTAGCTGCAACCAGTTCATTAAGCTGACTGACTGCGGAACCAAACTTGACCTGAAATACTGCAGGATCTATTTTGGCCACTAAGTCGGTAATGGCATCATTTAATGACAGATTTCTTAGGTATGTAATAGCAAATGGCCCTAGCACACCAGCAGTTGCCCATGCTGTTAATAAACGACCGTGTATTCCACCAACATGTAAGGTTCCAAATATATCAGCAAGATATGCTGGTATCGTTGCAAAACCCCCACCATACATAGTGAATATGATCATGGTTGCGCCATAAAACATCACTAACCACATAACCGAAGGATCAGCGCTCAATTGTGAGGCGGCAAAAGGAATTGATAAGTAAAGGATGGTGCCAAGTGCAAAGAACCAGTGATAGGTGTTTTTTCTGCCAATGAAATCGGAGATTGAAGCCCAAAAGAATCTGCCACACATATTAAACACCGAGATCATTAATACGTAAGTACCGGCAAAAGTGGCCGTTGCCACACTCGGTAAAGTTGAACCAAAAATATCAACCATCATAGTTTTAGCAACACCGATTACTCCGATACCTGCAGTCACGTTGAAACAAAGTACCACCCACAATTTCCAAAACTGCGGTGTTTTAATGGCTTGATCAATATGCACGTCTTTGTGAGTGATCATGCTCTTAGCTGAATCATCTTGAGCGGGTGGGGTCCAGCCTTCTGGTTTCCAGTCTTTTGCAGGAACACGGTATGAAAAAGAGGCAATTATCATCACAATAAAGTAAAGAATACCCAGGGTTAAAAAGGTTCCTGCAGCACCTGTGTTTCCAGTACCTACTACGTATACACCTGCATCACCAGGAAAAGACATTTTAGCCGCTTCACTTGCTGTTGCTACTACAACTTCTATACTACCTGAAGTTGTTTCAACAAAACGTTTACCGGCTTCAGTTATTAATGTGACTGAACCTTCTGTTCCCAAGTAAGTGGGTGCAACAGAATGTAGCTTCAGTAGGTAAGCAATTAAAGGTGCACCGATCATAGCACCACCACCAAAGCCCATGATTGCCATGCCCGTGGCCATACCGCGTTTATCGGGGAACCAGCGTAGCAGAGTAGAAACAGGGGAGACGTAACCTAAGCCCAGTCCACAACCACCAAGTGCGCCGTAACCTAGGTAAACAAGCCACAATTGATGCGTCGCTATGCCAAAACTACCCACAATAAAACCACCACCCCATAAGAAGGCTGCAGTGACGCCAACACAACGAGGACCAACCGCTTCTAACCATTTACCAGCCACTGCAGCAGATAAACCAAGAAACACAATTGCCACAGAAAATATCCAAACAACACTGCTTAAGGTCCAATCACCAGCAGACCCTGTTACTACGCCTAATTCTTTAATTAATGCTGGATTGAAAATACTCCACGCATAAACCGAACCTATACATAAATGTATTGCAATAGATGCAGGAGGGACTAGCCAGCGATTGAATCCCGGTTTGGCAATAATTCTATCTTTCATTAATAAAGAAAAAAAGCCACTGATTTTTTTAGACATATACTTTAACCTTTTTAACTATAAATTATTAGAGACTTGTATACCTTCGATACGTCCATGTTAAACATCTTATTTTTGTTGTTGTCGGTCATATTTAATGCATCAAAAGTTACACATAAAATATAGTGCCAAGAGTTGTCTTCTCTTGTTTCAACGTGTCTGGTATTGAATAAGTGTTGGCAAAGGTAAAGAAAAATGTATGTTTATATAAAAACGACAATGTAATTTATTGATCGCGATTGTTTTAAGACACATTTATATATGAAATTATTATCATATTAATAACTTCATCACCGATGCCTAACAAATGGTTTACATGTTATTCACAAACAGGACTATAGCATTTGAATATTCACAAACAAATATGAACATTATTTCTTATTTATTGTGAGTTTATTGTGCTACTGCTTATTTTAAATCCTAAATAAACCTAACAATTTAAACTCACTCGGCCATGTATACATCGGTTTGACTGATTAATATAGGTAGAGATGTCAATTTAAACTGACCCATGAGTATATTGAGCTGCATGGTAGCCAAAATATGAATAAGCTAATCCTTATTAAGGAACTGAGTATTATATGAGTATCTTGAACATTTCTGTCATTGTCCTGCAGGCGTATGTACTAGCTCATGGTGTTCTACCCTAACTCAATCTTCAGGCTTATCTCACGCATGAGTCGAATTTATTAGGAGTATCTGGGAGTATCTGAGGCCACAGTAAACGTTCTAAACTATAGTGTTTGCTTTGATTCTATCAGACATTTATGTGTGGATAGATTGTGTCGGATCAGTCAATGGAGTGTTCCAAAGTAAGACATACAAGATGTTGTTCATCGTCAGATATGTTTTCAAGGGAGCGCGATCTTGTTAGATATATTGGTCGTCTGAATGACTGCTTCAAAAATATCAGGTAGGAATGCATGGAAAAAATTCCAACACATACATTTAAAAATATCCGTCGTAAAGATTACTAAATGACTCTAAATATCTAGATAAATTACGATGGGTGTTCTTGTGACTATTTTTGATGGTCATAAAAGTCTCTATAAGGTGAGGCAAAAAAGCCCAATCCAAAACTAAATTTGAACAGGCTTGGCCTGATACTGGGCAGTTAACAGTAGCGCCGCGCGTGGACCGAGATACTGTTTTTAGACTTGATTGTTTGATTTTATTGCGACCGTACTGATACTGCGGATTATGCTCATAAAGTTTCTAACTAAATGATTACGATGATTTTTATTGTATGGTTTTTGTATTTTTACGGCAACCGCTTGGTTATTTTCTGATAATATTCTCCCTTAATTAAACACCTTTAAAACCACGAGTTAAATATCATGAGTCTTTCTATTTTAGGTAGTGCCAAATCAAATAGCGCAACCAAAGCCCTTCTATTAGGCTCCGGTGAACTTGGTAAAGAAATTGCCATTGAATTACAAAGACTTGGCATTGAAGTCATCGCTGCCGATAGCTATGCCGATGCACCCGCAATGCAGGTAGCTCATTCTTCGTATGTGCTTAATATGCTTGATGGGGAGCGCTTAGAAGAGATTATTCGTACACAAAAGCCTGATTTCATTATTCCTGAAGTGGAAGCAATTGCGACAGCTTCATTAATAAAATTAGAAGCCGAAGGCTTTAATATTGTGCCTAGCGCGCGTGCAACCAAGTTGACTATGGATAGAGAAGGTATAAGGCGTTTAGTCGCTGAAACGCTGTCTGTAAAGACATCCCCTTATGTTTTCACAGACAGCAAAGCCGAATATTTACAAGCCGTTAAAGAGCTTGGTATGCCCTGTGTTATTAAACCTGTAATGAGCAGCTCAGGTAAAGGCCAAAGTGTTATTAGGTCAGAAGCGGATTTGGATTCAGCTTGGATTTATTCACAAGAAGGAGGCCGCAGCGGCTCGGGACGTGTCATTGTGGAAGGTTTTGTGCCATTTGATTATGAAATTACTTTATTAACCGTTAGTGCTGTTGATGGCATTCATTTTTGTACTCCTATTGGCCATCGTCAGGAAAATGGTGACTACCGTGAGTCGTGGCAACCACAAGTAATGTCTGAACTGGCACTACAAAAAGCACAACAAATAGCCGCAAAAGTGGTTAAAGAACTGGGTGGCTTTGGTCTTTTTGGAATGGAATTTTTTGTAAAAGATAACGAAGTCTACTTTAACGAAGTTTCACCACGCCCCCACGACACTGGTCTAGTCACACTGGTATCTCAAGACTTATCCGAATTTGCCTTGCATGTCCGCGCTATTTTAGGACTGCCAATTGGGACTATCACCCAATATGGTTCAACAGCGTCGAGTGTCATTTTAGGTAATGGTAAGTCACAGGATATTAAGTTTGCTAAATTAAGCCAAGCATTAGGTTTAGTTTCAGGTTCACAGGTGCGCTTATTTGGGAAACCCAATATTGATGGTACGCGGCGCTTAGGCGTTGCTATTGCACGTGGTGAAAACACTGAAAAAGCGGTACAAAATGCTAAATTAGTATCAAGTTGTATTGAAGTGATTTATTAAATTCAACACAATCTGTGGTGTCAAAAAAGGTAAAATAACGGACGAAATTATTCGTGAAGTCTTTTACTATAGACGAAAGTTCGACCTTAATTATTTGCATCCAGAGGGAAATTTAACTGCTTAGTGATTAGTGAGATTTACACCTCTAAAGATATTTTTAAAAAGTATCGCGAAGGACTGCAAATGGCAAAAAACATGGTGTGTAACAAAGCACAAATTAAGGGAATGCTAGTGCTGTTTGTTGACAAGAAGCATTTGCTTAAAAGCCGAAGCGTTGTTCATGGCGCTTCGGCATGATTGCTTACTATATTACTGTAAATTTGCCCTGCATCATCGCAAAGTGCCCAACAAAAGAGCAAAAGAAGGTGTAATCACCCCCTACCTCTAATTGACTAAAATCAAATGTAATTGTATCGCTTTCACCCCCACCCACAACTTTACTGCTAGCAATCACTCTGCTATCTGCAGGTTTTAAGTATTCGTTATCTAAACCAGCACCCCAGCCTTCTTGAGCGGTCGCTTGAGCATCTTTGGCAAGTGTAAGCACCCAGTTGTGGCCCATTGCATTTCGAGGGATAGTGCCTGTATGAGTTATTTTTAAGGTAACACTTTCACATTTTGAAGCCGACACCTGCATTGCTGCAGGCACAAAATTCATGTTGTCACCAACTTTTAAATCTATATTGCACGGATCTGCATATGCAACGCCCGACGCAAGAAGCATTGACGCTATTGTTAACATTCTAAATTTCATGGTAATACCTTAATTCTAAAATT
>JAWUXU010000044.1:0-11243 GCA_034111145.1 Paraglaciecola sp. | reverse complement strand
GGTGAAAATGTCGGGCGTTATTAAAGCAGCCCGTTTGATGCAAGAAGCAGGACTCGTCAGCACACAACCCAGGAAACATCGGTATAAAATTACAGGTGATGAATCGAAAATGGCACCTAACTTACTCTAGCGTTTAATGTTTTTGAAGAAGCTAAGCAAGACGTGCTCAGTTAGATTTTGAAGCATTACAATACAAAACGTGGACACAGCTACAACAATTACATGACACCGGTTGAGGCAGAATTGGGGGCATAAAAAACGCCTGTTTGTGTACAGATTTACTTGACCACCTCAAACCGCCCTGTGCAAAGTCAGCCGAGCCGACCTTTCGGTGCAGGGTGCTGTGGGGGCTGGAGGTTAGAGACCTCCGGCTACCCGATTAGGTTGCTCGAATTAGCAAGACATATATAGACACTCCCGAGAAATCAACGTATTAGCGTTCGCTTTTGTGCTGCGAAGCAGTACAAAAGTCCTTCTTTTTTTGTTCTTTACCCCAGCTGTCTCAATTTGAATCAAGGTCTTAAGTTGGCTTAGTTCTGACATATATGTCAGATCAAGTTTGAAAAAGAGGGCCATTTTTAAGACGGCCTTCAACATAACAGACTAACGGTAAGAGAAGATTAAAACGGAATTTGTGTTGAAAATCAGCACCAAGGTACAGTACTAAGTTGACATCACGGAAGCGTCCATATATGTCCCTGTAAATCAGGCAGAAAACTTTAGCTAACTCATTTTACGTTGTTTCTTCCCGCCGCTTTGGCTTGATAGAGCGCTACATCCGCAGCTTTCATTAAATCAGCAGAAGAAGACAGGTTTTCGTCTAAGGTAGAAACGCCGACACTTATGGTTGGTTTTTGCCCATTTTGTTTAAAAAATTCACTCGAAGACGCCCCAAATTCGTCTCGAATACGCTCGGCCATCATCAGTGCTTGTTCGCGACCCACCTCAGGCAGGATAACGATAAATTCGTCGCCACCATAACGGGCGGTGGTGTCACTATCGCGCGCAATTTGTTTTATTTGCCTGGCCAGATGAACTAAAATATCATCGCCAATATTATGGCCATAGGTGTCGTTGATTTCCTTAAAATTATCAATATCAATCATCAACAAGGAAAATGACCGTTTATAGCGTTGACTGCGGTTAAACTCATGATTTAATTTTTCATTCAAACTTCGCCGATTATCCACACCCGTTAAATAATCCAGTCGCGCCTGGTCTTTAAGTTCGAGTTCTAGATTTTTTATCCGCGTTATGTCGATAAAGGTCCCGATGAAACTCTCGGCTCGATTATTTTCATCCCAGCTAAAAACCTTATCGCGTGACAGACACCAGACCCAGCCTCCTGCCTTCTTTTTAAATCGGTATTCAACCTCTGAATAAGATTCATCTAACGCATTGATAATCTTGTCTATGTGTTTAAAAACACTGTCGACGTCGTCTTCGTGGAATAGCTGTGCAAATTCCTCTGGGGAAAACTGGTTAATATCGTCAATCGTATAGCCTGTGATATCAGTGTAGGCCATACTAATAAACTCATTTTTTCCTTGATTAATATTATAAATGTAGATGCCCGCCAGAGAGCTATTAACGGTTTGTTCAATAAAACGCTTTTCCTTTTGCCATTTAAACTGGACGTTTTTCCGGTCGGTTATATCTTCAACTACAGTAATAAAATAGGCCGGACTGTTGCGCGCGTCTTTTACCAATGAAACGGTTGTGTTTATCCATATGATACTGCCGTTTTTATGAAAATAGCGTTTTTCTAACCGATACTCATTGCTTGCTCCTGCAATCATCTGATTGACCAATAACAGCTCTGGCTCCCGATCATCGGGGTGAGTAATATCGTGCAGTGTAAGCTGATGCAGTTCGTCCGTGCTGTAGCCTACAATCTGGCAAAGCTTTGAATTCACACTTAAGCAAGCTCCATCTATGCCCACGCGGGCAATACCGATTGCCGCGTGATTGAATACCTCCTCCAGTTGCATGCTGTCGCCAAAAGCCGACTCGAACTCGTCGATATATTAATACTCCGTAAAAGAGCAAGTTGCACCTGACTTTCAATCTACCATTTGCTTGCAAGCTAGCATCGAAAATAAACTCTATTCAAAAAATATCATGGGTTCTAAACCACACAATATTTAAACAGCCTGAAGCACTAAGAGAAAAGGACAAATTACTGGATGGGTGTCTGCTTTGGATGAATATCATCTGCCTTACCTAGGAATCTGATAGCTAAACAAAATTCTACTCAGAGAATATTATGAAACTCTATTCATGCTAATGATCCATATCAAGATAGTTAAAAATCATACTTTTAAATAATGAACATTATAAAATCACTATAGGTGCGCGGGACGGGTGCTCATCCCGCTATTTGCGCCCTTCAATTGACTTGACAATTAAACCGATAACGGCTGCCATCAATCTTCACAAAAACCTGCGGGGTCAGGTTCATTGTAATCGACAGGACCAAATCGATAAGGGAAATGACGTTGATTGATCAAGATAGTTGACGCGCGATACTCAACCGCCTCTTTTGTTTAGATTATCAGTTAGCTGCCGGTCACACTGAGTCCCAGATTGCTCTGTTAAGCTGGGGGTAGCTAGCGGATAATATCCAATGAAAGAAACCGCGGGGGGTTATCTGTAGTGTGCGGTTTCTATGGGGATTTCGTTGTTAGGTCGTTGGATTGTGACCTGATCTTTGCGCCACGTAATTTTTTTGGCATGTGATGTTCGAATAATGTTCATCTTTATTGTCTCTTCAATCCTCTTTTTATCGTCTTTTATTGCCGTAATATCATGATATTCAAGCTATCAGCCATAGTCCCCTTGTCATCGTATTTTTATGATGATATTGATGCCTTGTTTATACTCTCTCGTTTCATGTTGGTGGGGCTCTGGGTAAATAGGTTGGCAACGTTATCGCGACTATCACCATGGGTTGATGGCACTGGCGACATTGAAACACGGCTGCCTTCTCAACAACAGGCTCCAACGTGGCTGCCACCTCTGGCGCTGGCACATTTAATAACTTTCTCGCGAGCGCCAGTTTGGTTTGACTGGCAAGCAAGCCATAATGCCGTATACGATGTAATCCGCATGGCAATACATGGAGCATAAAACGTCGGATAAACTCGTTCGTGTCTAACTGCATGGTTTTTACTTCGCGTGTCCTTTGAGTCGATGGTCCTTGTAGGTAAAGGTCACGTATTGCTCGTTGAACTCGCGCAATCGACTGTTCGCTATTGCCACCCGATGTGTGTATCGGGATAAGTATGCCAAAACCGCTTCTGGGCCAGCAAAGGGACGCTTGGCACTGTTGCTTGTAATCTCTACCACTATTATGGCTACCGGCAAGCCCATACTTTTTGAATTAAACATCTCCTTGTTCCTGCCACTCAATGCCGACCTGGATATTCTAGTCTACGGTTTTTTATTCGAGAGAAGCAAACACGTCCCTGTGCAATGGTATTAACTTGCTTAGGTTTTGCTCTTTTAGGGCATTAAAAATTGCATTGAACGTCTGGATGATTCACTATTATTTCGCAGGAGCGCCTACCGTAGACAGTATTCACGGTCAGAGTATGTCTTGTTGGTGCTCCAAGACGGACAGACTCATTTAGGATTCCATTAACATTAGCTGTTCTTGCATTTCCCTTAACAGTAATTAGAGCTTCCCCATCAGGCTTACTCGATGAACGGGTAGTCCAGTAAAATTGAGGAATGACTCCTGTTGCTAAATTGCAAGCAAAGAAGAACTCATCAGGAAACTCAGGATCATTTGATTGACTTGATGTCGCCCGGGCGCAGAAGACGTTCATGCCAGCCAGCGGCGATTCTGCTGGTGGAACGACAAATTCTAAGGCTCTTAATGCACCTTCATTGAACATCGAATAAGTTTGTTCATCCCTCCTAGAAATCGTTGAATAATGCTGTAGAGGTAAGTCAGGGTTTTTTCGGAATATAATAAGTTCAAGACCATTTTCATTACCAATTTTATTGCCCAATAATGCGGGTCTACCAGAGATTCGTTCTAATTCATGGTCAGGAAATTCGCAACGAAATTTCCAATCTTCTTTATCAATCTCATTGTTCCGCTTCCAAGTACACAATTTGCCGTTTTGCACACCAGCCACAATAAAATCACGTTGTGTCGAGCCATTGACGTCTATATCTTGTTGAATAAGCGTTACACCAGCCTCGTCAATATTAATAGGATTGCTGGTAACAAACTCGTCCTCTCTCTCGTACCAGGGGAAACCCTGCATATCGTTATCGCGAAACCAATGACTCAGTTTGTCGCCTTGTTGCACAACGACCTCAAAATTCTTGATATCGCCGGTACCAAAGGTACTTTGAATCAGGGCTGGTGCTGAAGTAATGTTGTCGCCTTTGCATTCCGATTTATCCCAGCGAAAACCATCTACACCTTTTCTTCGGTCGTTTATACGATAATAGTGACAAAACTGGTCATCCAATTGGACGACCACCTCAAAACTCCCTCTAGTGCCAAAGGTACTCTGAATGAGTGCAGGGGCTGTGGGGAATGAATTGTTTGTGGTTTCGAAACATTCCGATTGTTGGAATTTTCCGACTTTATCCGGGTAGTGCTTATGACTACGATAATAATGACAGAGCTTATTACTATCTTCGACTACGACAACTTCAAAATTTCCTTTGCCACCGTCATCAGTCCCAAAGTTGCTTTGAATAAACCCGGGCGCTGAGGTGATATTGTTACCAAAGCATTGTCCTTCTATCCAATTTACATCTGGATTTCGTCCGTCTTCGTTACCTTCCTTATAATAATGACAAAGTTGACCATCTACCTGAACCAAAATTTCCCAATTGTTACTATATTGCCCCAAGGTACTTCGAATAAGTACAGGTGAATCCCAGTCGGCAGCGTGGGCATGCCACTGCGGCACAAGTAGTAGCGTTGTCAGCAATAGAACAATTTTTTTCCGCATTTTAAAGCTTGTGATAGCCTTAATTAACTGAAATCTAGCCAGCATTAATTGTATTTTTTTCATGTTATACACCATCCATATGAGTAAGAGTGAAGTTCGCGTGATTCGCGTGAACTGGCCACCCAAGTCCTTCCTGCTCTGGCACCAAAGCATATTACATAGTCTTGTTATAATCATGACAGTCATCTTCTTCATAGCTGACGATAGCCACGATTCCATTTATCAACTATGTAGCCATAATAAGGTTGGATTTGGGTTGTAGAAGAGATGCGTTTGCATAGGAACTGATAGTCTGAGCCAATGACACGGCAGCAAGCCCAGCTTAGTTATTTACTGGAAATCGCCCTGATCATATCTTCTGGTAAATGTATAGTCTGCGGATTATTAAAAATCAATATATATGGATGAGTATAAAAACAACATTCTTCATAAAATTAAAATATATGCTGTCTCATATTTTCCTCTCTTTTATATTTTAGAGGGTGTGAAAGTCGGCGATTTTTAGTCTATTACGCAAGTATTTTCACAAAAAGTTTATAAAGACATCCATCATAATAAGATGGTTAAATCCATAGCCAGATTCAAGGTAGAAATGCACCACCTTTACTAACCTATTGGTAAAGAGGTAAACATTCACATAACCAGCATTTACCCATATTTCCTGGCAGTGAAATTGTGGAATAATAAAAAACCCTAATGGCCGGTGAGGTCTCATTAGGGCTATTTACAATATGATAGAGCTGGCGGGACTCTATTTTATGGTTTAATTTATTGTTTATGGCAGATGTACTGCCCTTGGTGAGTCACCAGGGGCTTTTAATTGATTTACTGGCTGATCCATTTAAGGCTGGTTGTTCACTCTACTCCCACGTTATTCAATCAGCTAATAGCGGTCAGCGGCGTATTTTTTTTATTAATGGCGATAAGTTAACCGCGGCTATTTAGTGTCTGGTAGTTTCATAGTGTTCTATCCAAAAAGTCTATGATATGAATTTGGGCTCACCGGCAAAAATGGTTAAATTCTAGTAGCTTATTTACTAGTTGAGTCTGCTGCTGACTCGATTTACGTAACATCCAGGAGCCTGCTATGTTAGTAGGTTGTGTAAAAAGTCGAGATGCAGCCTAATCTTATTCGCCTGGCGCTGCCCCTTTTATTGCCTTTACATCTATTCACTATCTATTAGTGTCTGCATTTTACATGCTGATACATAATGTAATATTCAAACCCACATGCATTAAAGCGGTTCGTTGGCTTCTTTTGCTCTTTCTTGGCGTTCTTGCTCTTCGGCGAAGGCTGCTTTGATTTCTTCTAATACCGAGTCTACGTCTGCGGCATTTTCAGGTAGTTCATAGTGGCCTGTTAATTCGGTATCAACTGTTAGTTCACCCGCCTCAAACAAAGTCCACATTTCTTCAGCATAAAAAGTGCGGGTTAGCTCAGGTGCAAAGAGACCATAATATTCAGTCATATTACGCACATCACGCTGCAACATACTAAATGCATTGTTATTTGCCGCAGCATCTACTACTTGAGGCAAGTCAATAATGACGGGGCCATAGTCGTCCACTAATACATTAAATTCAGATAAATCACCGTGTATCAAACCGACACATAACATACGCATCACATATATCATCACCATGGCATGATCTTCTATTGCTTGTTCTGCCGACATAGACACGTCGTTGAGTCTGGGCGCCACTTCGCCGTTATCATCAGTGACCAGCTCCATCAATAACACACCTTCATAACAACCGTAAGGCTCAGGCACTCTCACTCCAGCCTTAGCCAGTTTAAATAAAGCCTCAACTTCAGTATTTTGCCATGCATCCTCTTGCTGCTTACGGCCAAACTTAGAGCCTTTTTCCATAGCACGAGCGCGGCGCGTATTTCGCACCTTTCGGCCTTCCTGATATTGAGCAGCTTTTTTAAAACTGCGTTTCATTGCCTCTTTATACACTTTTGCACAACGCACCTCAGTGCCGCACTGCACTGCATAAACGGTCGCTTCTTTACCACTCATAAGCTGATAAAGCACTTCGTCTATCAGACCATCATCTACAAGTGGTTGTAATCTTTTTGGTATTTTCATTAAAACCCAAGGCCAACAGCACACTCTGTCGGTTCAATTATCATATTATTCAAATCATCAAGATTTGAAACCTTTTAAAAACAAAACCTATGATATCAAGTTTATTCGGCATAATGATATCTAAGTAAGTAACAAATTTTACGCAACTATGGAATGACTTCGTTATAACAAGCCCAATGCATCGGGGAAAACTGAGTAATAACTTGCACAAAGCTAAAATTAAATTGCGAAGAAAAGTCAAATGTTATTTTAATTTATAGGTAAAAAAATTCATTTTAAAGAAATCACTATTTAAAAATGCAGGTCATATCCGAAGAATTAAACTTTTAATTCGCCATCAACACAACTACTCGCTTCAATAATTCAGCGTTATCAGCTCGACCATGATGTAACACCACATCTATTTTTCCATCTTTATTGAGATCTTCAGTAGTGGCATTATTAGGGTTTTTAGGCATCGATACCTTCTGGCGCAGTGAACGTTTTGCGTATGGCATTTTCTGATCAGGCGTAGCTAACAGCACTCGAATTAAATCAGCTCCATCTGAATACACAATATCCTTAACGCCATCGCCATTGACATCAATCATTTTAACCAAAGGTTGACCTCGCGTACCAGATGTCAAACTAAAAGTAATTTCTACTTCTTGGCTAACAAGAGGTTCTTTGCCAAATTGGTCATTTTTATCCATAGAAAAAAGTAATACATCTTGATCAATACTGCCAGATAACAGAGCACCTACTATCTGGGTGATACCAATATCAAAAGACGAAACCGCCACCTCTTGTTTGCCATCCATATCTCTGTCTAAAAACGTTAGGTCAGATAAGGTGTCTTCGGATGTGATATTGGTATTGGCTTGCTCAGAATAACTTAATTTACCTTCGTTTAACGCCCCATAAAAAAATTCAAAATCGATAGTTTTATCTAACACACCAGAGCTTTTCGTATACTGCAAGGCGATATCTGGGATGCCATCACCGTTAAAGTCATCAATTTCTCTTACAACACGATGTTGAATATCACTTTGATCCATTTCCTGTCCATCTGGGGCTTTCATGTCCCACCAATCCACAGCATAGATGGACTCATGAATTATTATCTTGATAGGAATCAGTGAAAATTGCATATTTTCGTTTTGTGCAAAAACACTCAATTTACCTTGCTCTACTATCACCAAGTCTGTTTTCCCGTCTAAATCCATGTCTTGAAAATATAAGTCTTGATCATCATAACTGACGCTACTTTGATTCATTTCGATACGTGCTGCGATAGGCAAACTTTGAAGGCGTCTAGCTGCGCAGCAGTCAGACAACCATAAATTAAGCTGCTCAAAGTGAGGTAGCACAATATCATCAAGACCATCGTCATTTAAGTCTTGAATAAAGTCCATCTGCCTAAACGATGCTGCCTTGTCGCCTAGATACATAGATGATATTGACTCTCCTTTCACCCAAGCTGATTTGTTTGATAAATAAGCAGGCACATATTGGTGCACCATAGATTTGTCTAAAAGGTACAAACGTTGTAAACCATCTTGCTGAGGTTCGCCCACATCATAAGCAAAAACATTGTCAGCAATTTTGATCTTGTCTTGTTGAATAAAGGTATTGGTTTGTGTATCAAAAAAATAGATCACTAGGATGCGTTGCTGTTTTTCGTCTAGACCAATCACGACTAATTCTTCGCCAACTTGTGGTAAAATGTTAGCAATTAATACAGGTTGGTTTACGTTAAAACTAAGGTCGATCTGATGGAGCTTGAATATTTCTGTGTATTTTGCATCTGCTGGGAATGCTATAAATGCCAGAACTCCTAGACTTACAAGTCCGCGTCCTGCATATAAAATTATGTGTCGAAAAAAATGAGTCATTAATTAACGCAACGCTGAAAAGATTTAAGGTAGGTCCCATAGATTAGCAAAATAAACCATGCTGAAAACCTAAAAAATGTAAGAGCCTGCGTCTTAGTGTTTCAATAGCTTGAATAGCGTAGACTTAATTGCCACGTAATACATATGGTTATGACAAAGGTCGTGATATGTGACCCATTAGGAGTGAATAAAAGTGATTAAACGTTTTGTATTAATAAATAGTTTGATAGCAGTCTTGGCGACACCCTTGGCTTGGAGCCAATCCCATCCTTTTGAAGCGTTGCGCGGTCTCGAACGCTTTAACAGATCACATTCTTTATCTTTAGACAACACAAGCCAATCCGTTAATACTGTGCTGTCAATTAAAGGTGTGAAAGTGGGTGACAACGTGTTGCAACAAGCAATAAACCTTGATGATCAAGGTGGTCAGTTGAGTAACATTCGTGGAGGAACCGTAAGTAAAAAAATAAAGTTTAGTTTTTATCAGCCATACGAAAATACCCGTCTTGAACAAAAAGTAGAGCTGTACTTCGATAAGCACAATGGTTTTATCCAACAAATTACAGGTACTTATTATTTGCAAGACGCGTACATGAGCATTACGCCAATACGTGAACTGACATTCAGTGCAGCCGTAGAAAAATTTGGGCTACCCTTAACCATGCAACAAGCTTACGACTTTAGTGGGCAAGAAAACGGTGATATTTATTTAGATGATTTTATTAACGGCCTGCAAGATCAACTTCAGTTGCATCCTTTGGGACTCGAATATTTTCAAAAACGAAATATATCGAGAAGTTCAAAGTGGGTGAAAGGTGAACAAGATTATGCCCTTATGCACAGTGGGTTTGACCGCTGTTATTTGTGGCAGAGCAATGCGTATAGTCAAGTATTAACATTTTGTTATTTTGATGAAGCAGGCGCTAACCCTGATAATAGAGGCATCGAATTTGATCTACACAACTTTCCCGTCGAACAACAGATAAAAGAACTGGGTAATCCACACAGTAAACTAGATTTATCTTTATAGTTCATAAAACTTATGCCTAATTTGACATAACCTATAAACAAATATTGGCTGCAGTTCAGCGTAATTCACGCGATAATGAGTTTATACTTAAAATCCCTCTTTAGGACCTAATAATGACAATCACTCGTAATGGACATCGATATATAGATGTCGAAAGTGGCAAAACCTTAGATGTATGGTTTCCTCGTAGCAATAAAAAAATTGAACGTAACTGTTTAGCCAGTAAAGTTGGCTTAATTAAAGGCGATTTTATCGAAGTCAGCCTAGAAATAGACACAACACCAAATTCGGCTGAAGACGCATATTTGCGTCTGCATTTATTATCAGAATGTGCAGTGCAACCTAATGGTATCAATCTTGAAGGGGTATTTGGTTTATTAACAAATGTTGCTTGGACTTCAGCGGGCCCAGTTTTACCTAACAAAGTAGAAGAATTGAGAGAATTGATTGCCAATGAAACTCATCACTTAGCCGTGACTTCTATTGATAAATTCCCAAGAATGGTCGATTACGTTATCCCAGAAGGTGTGCGTATTGGCGATGCTGACCGTGTTCGTATGGGCGCTCATCTTGCGTCTGGTACCACTGTGATGCACGAAGGTTTTGTTAACTTCAACGCTGGTACGTTAGGTAGTTCTATGGTTGAAGGCCGTATTTCACAAGGGGTTGTGGTAGGTGATGGTTCTGACATTGGCGGTGGTGCTTCTACTATGGGCACATTATCTGGTGGTGGCAAAACCATTAATTCTATCGGCAAAAACAGTATGGTCGGTGCCAATGCCGGTACTGGTATCTCCTTAGGCGATGATTGTATCGTTGAAGCAGGTTTGTATATGACAGCGGGTACCAAAGTAACGACTCCGGATGGCGAAGTAGTTGCCGCACGTCAGTTATCAGGTATGAATGGTTTGTTGTTTCGACGTAATAGCCAAACAGGTGTGGTTGAAGCTGTAGTGGCTGATTCATCTAAGTGGGGCGGCTTAAACGCTAGCTTACACAGTAACGATTAAACTCTGCTGCAAGTGACCCATATCTTGGGTTGCTTTATTTCAGCACTTGTCTCACTGAGCCTGTCATACGCCCCAGCGTTTCATCTGTTAAGCCATTCACTAAATGATGCTGATGTTGTTCATCATTGGAACGATACCTTATTTAGTTTTAAAACCACACGTTCGCAAAGCTTCACATTTGAGAATGGACAATTTGTGATGATCGGGCTTGAAGTAGATGGTAAGCCCTTGTTGCGTGCTTACAGCATTGCAAGCGC
>JAWUXU010000043.1:0-57771 GCA_034111145.1 Paraglaciecola sp. | reverse complement strand
ACCTTAGTACAGACCTAGCCACAACTGAGCGCTTGGTACCTCTAGTTAAACAACATGCTAAACATGAGCATGTAATTATCTCTGAATCCGGTATTTATACCCATCAAGATGTGCTTAGATTAGCGCCACATGTTGACGCATTTTTGGTAGGTAGTTCATTAATGGGCGAAAAGGATATCGAATTAGCGGTAAAACATTTGGTATACGGAAAGGTAAAAATTTGTGGCGCAACCAGTTTGTCCGGTGCCAAGCTAGTCAAAGATAGCCCTGCTAGTTTTGCAGGTCTGATTTTTGCCGAAAAATCCAAACGTTTTGTCACTTTAGAGCAAGCTAAACAAATTACTTATGCCGTGCCATTTTACTATGTAGGTGTGTTCGTTAACGCCCCTGTAAAACAAGTGGTGGATTATGCGAAAGAACTGGGATTAACGGCGGTTCAGCTTCACGGTCAAGAAAACCAAACCTATATCGACAATCTGCGTAGTAAACTACCAGCCCAATGTCAAATTTGGTTAGCTAAAGGTGTGAAAGATACGTTACCAACCTTAAAAGAAAGTGGTGTTGACTTCTTTCTTTTAGACTGTCAAGTAGGTGAACAATCAGGTGGCACAGGCCAGGCTTTTAGTTGGCAACTGTTAGATGATATAACCGACAAGTCGAACATTGTGCTTGCCGGAGGCATCACCCCAAATAACGTTAAACAGGCGGCTAATTTACAGGTCGCCGTGCTCGACTTAAATTCTGGTATAGAAAGCGCACCAGGTATTAAGCAGCAAGATAAAATTAATCAGGCTTTTAGCCAACTTAGAAAGTATTAAGAGCAGCAACGAATAACGAGCTGCAAGCGACGAGCTAGAAAAACACAGTTTTTAAAAAGTGAGAGATAGATGAATCATTTAGACAGTAAATTTGGTGACTATGGTGGTATGTATGTACCCGAGTTACTTATCCCAGCGCTCGACCAACTCGAGCAGGTTTTTATCGATGCCCAGAAAGATCCAGAATTCCAAACTGAATTTATGGGTTTATTAAAAAATTACGCTGGTCGCCCCACCGCTATGACCTTAACTAGAAACCTAGTCAGTAATCCTAAGGTAAAACTTTACCTTAAACGTGAAGATTTACTTCACGGCGGCGCACATAAGACCAACCAAGTATTGGGCCAAGCGCTTTTAACCAAACGCATGGGTAAAACCGAAGTCATCGCAGAAACAGGCGCGGGGCAACATGGTGTAGCGACAGCACTAGCTTGTGCGTTAATGGGCTTAAAAGCACGTATTTATATGGGTGCCAAAGACATGGAGCGCCAAGCACCTAACGTTTTTAGAATGCGTTTAATGGGCGCAAAAGTCATTCCGGTTAACTCTGGCTCTGGCACTCTAAAAGATGCCGATAACGAAGCCATGCGCGACTGGTCTGCTAACTATGACAAAGCACATTATCTGTTGGGCACCGCTGCAGGCCCTCACCCTTTCCCAACCATTGTGCGTGAATTCCATCGTATGATTGGTGAAGAGACCCGTGCACAAATTATGGAAAGAGAAGGCCGTTTACCGGATGCATTGGTTGCTTGTGTAGGCGGCGGTTCAAATGCCATTGGTATGTTCGCTGATTTTATCGATGAGCCTAGCGTAAGATTAATCGGTGTCGAGCCTGCTGGTAAAGGGGTTCATACCAAAGAACACGGCGCAGCAATAGGTAAAGGCACCACGGGTGTTTTACATGGCGCATACAGCTATATCATGCAGGATGAAGATGGCCAGATTGAAGAGTCGTATTCGGTTTCTGCTGGACTCGATTACCCAGCTGTTGGCCCACAGCACGCCCATTTATATGATATAGGCCGCGCGGAATATGAATCTGTAACGGATGAAGAGGCGCTAAACGCATTTCAACTTTTATCCCAAAAAGAAGGCATAATTCCTGCTCTAGAACCTGCACATGCCCTTGCCCATGCGTTAAATATGGCTGATGAAGCAGAAGATGACACTATCATAGTGGTGAATTTATCTGGACGTGGGGACAAAGATTTAGAGCACGTCCGCAGCATTTTAGGAGATCAAAACCATGATTGATTCTATTGACCGCTATGGGGATATGTTCAAACAGCTTGATGCAAAAAATGAAGGTGCATTTGTCCCTTTCGTTATGGTGGGCGATCCTGATATTCAAACATCAGTGAATATCATCAAAGCGTTGGTTGAAGGAGGTGCTGACGGATTAGAGTTGGGTTTCCCTTATTCTGACCCTATTGCCGACGGTCCCACTATTCAAAAGGCCAGCATTCGTGCTCTATCGAATAAAATCAAAACCGATGACTGTTTTGAAATCATTCGCCAAATACGTGAAACTTATACCGATATACCTATTGGGTTATTGCTCTACAGCAACCTAGTCCTTAAACGTGGTATCGAAAAGTTTTACCACGATGCAGCTGACGCGGGTGTAGATTCAATTTTAATTGCTGATGTACCGCTTCGTGAGGCCGATCGGTTTATTGCTATTTCTGAGCAAACAGGTATCAAACAAATTTTAATCGCACCGCCCAATGCCAGTGACGACACCTTTGCTGAAATTGGTAAAAAATCTCAAGGTTATACCTACTTATTAGGTCGTGCTGGCGTAACAGGTGCTGAAACAGCCGTGACTATCCCTGCCAGTGAACTAATAGATAAACTCACTAAATATAAAGTGGCTCCACCATTACTTGGTTTTGGAATATCAACACCAGCACAGGTGGCAGATGCCATCCAATCTGGTGCGGCAGGCGCTATTTCTGGCTCAGCAACGGTTAACATTATTGCTGAAAACCTAAGTCAACCAGATGTCATGATCGAAAAACTGAAAAGTTTTGTGACAGAAATGAAAGCGGCTACTCACAAGTAGTCGTTTATATTTTCATAATTAAAAGGACGCCAATATGTGGTATTTAATTTATAGCGAAGATGTTGAAAATAGTTTGCCACTTCGCAAACAAACCCGCGCTGCGCACCTCGAACGTATTCAACTGTTGGTCGATCAAGGGCGAGTGTTAGTAGCTGGCCCTTGCCCCGCTATTGATAGTGAAGATCCCGGCGAAGCAGGCTTCACCGGCTCGTTAGTGATAGCTGAATTTAATAATTTAGAAGAAGCCCAAAAATGGGCAGATACCGACCCTTATGCACTTGCAGGTGTGTATCAAAAGGTAGTAGTGAAACCTTATAGAAAAGTACTGCCTTAAATGGTTGACGAACCTTAAATGAGCTACATACCAAATATTGAATCACTGACGCCCGCCATCAATTTAAGTGCTATGCGCGCTCAAGGTGCTGGCGGTCAAAACGTAAATAAAGTATCCAGTGCTATTCATCTAAGGTTTGATATTCAAGTGGCAGCTATACCTGAATACGTCAAACAAAAACTGTTGTCAGGTAAAGATAAACGTATCACCCATGAGGGCGTATTGATCATCAAAGCTCAAAGCCATCGCACTCAGGAAATGAATAAACAAGATGCGTTCGAAAGGCTGACTGAAATACTGGTTGAAGCGGGGAAATTGCAAAAAGCCCGCCGCGCTACCAAACCCAGTAAAAATGCTCAAAAAAAGCGAGTTGATAGTAAAGTGAAATCTGGCAGGACAAAAGAGTTGCGTAAGAAAATAGATTTTTAGTCAAGATTTACATGTAATGCGGCCATTAGCTTGTTTATCAGTGGTAATCCCATTCTCATTTCAAAAAATCATCCAAAGACAAGCTATCTTCCAAACAAAATATCCTTCAGTCACATTGAATAATTCATATTTTGCCGATGCAACATATGATTTTTGTTAAGCGGTGCACGTTTAAAATTAAAGAATTTACAGTTATTAAGACCTCCCTACTTACAGTTTGAAAAATTGTTTAAGCTCAATTCAGCTAGAATTCAGCTACAAAACATTAGCCTTAGCCTTAGCTTTAATTTAAACGCAGGTGAACACATGCAACGTTTAAAATTAAGCGTATTACTATTTTTAATGGCCACTCATTCGTCACCAGCACCGCACTTTAGTAAACAGTTAAATAGTGATAAGCATAACGGTAGCGAATTTAAGGCTAAGGCCATAGATTCGCGACCTATATACAAATATGTGAATGTCCACCAAACACTAACAACAAATAGTAATGGGCTTATTATTCGTGTAACGACACGTTTCAACAACAAAACGCTATGGTTGCATATATAAAGGATAATGGTATGGGAACATGAGGAAGTTTTAAAATGGCTTATCGATCACTATGTTCGTATTTATGACAAGATAATATGTATGATAAACCGATACTTTAATCTCAAGCTAAGAATAGCAATTGCTTTTAAGTCCATTGATGATTGGGGTAGACTAGTTTTTGAACAACAACCAACAAGAGCAGAACCTTGAAGCAGAACCCTTACATTAAACTTATAATTGTTTGCTTAACGGCGTTATCATTAAGCTGCATATCTGTTTCTGCTCAAAATACTAAAACAGCTCCCAAAACCAAATCTGACGCGGCAAAAAAAGTTCAACAAAAGGTGAGCGGCAGGGTGTTAAAGGTTGTTCAAAGTAAAAGCAAATATCGGGTTAAAGTACTGCAAAAATCTGGACGGGTTGTGTCTGTAGATGTTTATAAAAAATCAGGAGAAGTGAGTCAAAAAAAGAAAAAGGATTAATAATGTTTTCGTTGCGCTGGAAAACATCGCCCCCAGAAAAGATAAACACCAATTATAAATAGGCTCCCAATGCGTATATTAATAGTAGAAGACGATAGCCGTTTACTTACCCAGCTTGACATATTACTGCAAAAAAATGGTTACAGTGTGGACTTGGCAGATGACGGTGCAAAAGCATTATTTTTGTTGCAAGAACATTCTTATGACTTGGCCATTATAGATATAGGATTACCTGTGGTTGATGGGTTTGAAGTGATCCAAAAAGCCCGTAAAAATAATGTTATATGCCCCATTTTAATTCTAACTGCGCGGGATAGGTGGCAAGAAAAAGTAGAAGGACTAGATGCAGGAGCAGATGATTACTTGACCAAACCTTTTCACAACGAAGAGTTGTTGGCACGCATTAATGCTCTCATTCGCCGCGCCGCAGGTAAAGCGCACCCCACAGTCGAAAAAGGCCCCATTAGCCTTGACACACTTAGTGAAGAAGTAACAGTTAATGGTCAACATATTGAACTCACTGCATACGAATACAAAGTATTGGAATATCTTTTACTCAATCCTCAAAAAGTAATTTCTAAAACAGAATTGACCGAACATATCTATGATCAAGACTTCGACCTAGACAGTAATGTGATTGAAGTGTTTGTTGGGCGCTTACGTAAAAAAATTGATCCTGATGGCAGCATTAACCCCATTGAAACATTGCGTGGCAGAGGATATAGAATTAATCGTGTGCTCTAACTTGATTAGAAAAGCGAGTGCATAACTTATCCCTTAGACTAAGGAGTTTTGCAGCGGCACTGCTTGCCCTGCTAATTTTTATTCCTCTTACGGCAATCACCTTAGAACAAGCTTTCAACAGCAGTTTGAGTCAATCAATGTTGCAACAGTTGCGAATACAAAGCTTAACCTTAATATCTGAATTTGAATTAGATAATCCGGACAGCCGAGTTGTGATGCCTGAACAATTATATAATGATCAATTCAATATTCCTGGCTCAGGCCTTTACGCTTTTATTCAGTCCAACAATGCAGTGGTGTGGGAGTCACTTTCTACCTTAAACTGGCAGCAAAAACCTCAATTTTTAGCACCTGATATAGGCAATGAAGCTTTTATCGAAGATTTCTTGATGCAAAATAGTTACTTTTTATACGCCTATACCGCTGAATTTGAATCATCTTTAGGTTACCAGCCAGTGAGCTTTTATATCCTACAAGACAAAGAAGTGTTTAATGCCGAAAAAATGAAATTTGCCAATACCTTATGGAAATGGCTAGGCTTGATCGCACTATTATTACTAATTTTATTATTGGTTAGTTTAAACGCCGCATTACTTCCAATAAGTAAATTGAATAAGCAAATACGCCAAGCTGAAACTGGCCAACTCAAACGTATAGATAAGCGCTATCCACCCGAGTTAGAAAAACTTAAAAATAGCATCAATCACTTATTAGATACGGAACAGCAACAGCGCAGTCGCTATAAAAACAGCTTGAGTGATTTGGCTCATAGTCTTAAAACACCATTGGCGGTGTTATCTGGAACAGAGGGTTTACCAGAACCCGCTAAAGAGCCTATCAGTCAAATAAACCTGCAAATTCAGCGGCAACTTAAGCGAGCCGTAGCAGGCACCACAAGTACCTTCGAGCAAGCAGTCCCCATTCTGCCTGTGGTCGATAAGTTGTTTAACGCTATGGACAAAGTTTACGCTGATAAAAATTTAACACTTACCCACGATATTCAACAAAAAAGAATAGGTTTTAACGGCGACATTACTGATTTAATGGAAATATTAGGTAATGTATTAGACAACGCCTGCAAAGCGGCCACTAGGCAAGTCACACTTTCAGTGTTAACTAGCCTGAGTAAGCTACAGATCAATATTGAAGACGATGGCCCTGGTATTCCAAAAAACAAGCGTGAACAATTGTTAGAAAGAGGCACACGTTTAGACAGTTATAAAGAAGGCCAAGGCATAGGCATGGCTGTAGTGGCAGATTTAGTATCTGCTTATCAAGGTCAACTCGAAATATCAAAAAGTAGTTTAGGCGGTGCAAAACTCACGTTAGTATTTCCTATTAAAGTGTGAGAATCACTAAAAAGTGCTCAATTTATTATATTTAAATATGAATGAAAACACTAAACAGTTGATATGATACATCTTTTCAACTGGCATGGTATCTGCTCTATTCGGTCAAATATCTATCAATAAAATTTAAGGATAAAGTATGACCGTAATACTCGAAGACAGACCAATTGAAAGCGTGCGTGAAGAAGTTATCGACACACTGATTTATAACTACAGTCATGGAGTGATTTCTAGCGAAGCATTTGAACGCAGATTAGATCAGGCTATGGCAAGTCAAAACCATCAAGAAATAGTCAATTTAGCTGCCGATTTAAAAAAAACCACAGACTCAGAATTTACCTCGCAAAAAGAACGCCAGTTCAATGTCAACTACGCAGCCGGTGACAACGACGAGACAGATACCATAGTCAATATCTTTGGTGGCTCAGGTCGCAGCGGTCAATGGATAGTGCCAAGTGAGATAAGGATTATCACTATATTTGGAGGAGCTGATATAGATTTTACTGACGCTATATTTACCACCCCAAACGTCACCATAAAAATATTATGCCTGTTTGGTGGTGATAATATTTATGTACCCGAAAACGTCAACATAGTGTCAAAAGCCTTTTGTATTTTTGGCGGTATTGATAATTCCGCTCCCTCTATCGCCTCGCGCCAAGCTCCTACCCTAACCATTGAAGGATTAGTATTGTTTGGTGGTCTGGATGTAAAAATAAAGCGCACAATAAAAGAAAAATTTGTTGCCTTTGCCAATCAGATGAAAACTATGTTTAGCAACCGTGTTTAACACAGTCGTTAAACCCTAGCACTTAATAGCAGCGATGAGTTTCGAACGACGAGCTGGGAGCAAAAAAAATGTAGTATTTAGATCCAACACTGCAAACGCTGGATAGACTTTTTTCAGTCATACCTATACCAGTAATTAGACTCTGCGAAACCTGACACAAGTACGGTTATTATTTAAATAAAGTTAGAATTTTCTTAATACATCTGCATTGTATAAATTCCGATACGTTTATTCTTACCACATATATCAAACCGCACATTATCAAACTTCATCGGCATAATGGTGCCCTTAGAAAGATTCTATCTCGGCGAGTAAAAATTCGTCCTGTTCATGCATTCTGCTGCGCATTGTCGCCAGTCTAGCTTCAACACCTCCCATCATCTGGGCAAATTGGGGCTCGCGTCTTAATAAGGTAAAAGCTGGGTCGAATTCGGCTTCCCACACTCTAACCCAGCCAACATCTATTGCTCCTTGCAGATAATAAAAGGCTTCTTTGTTATTATTTTTTAAGGCGTTTATTTGCGCCATATTCATGTAAAAGTAAGGGTTGTTTGACTGAGTCGCTCTTGTGCCAAGTGTATATTGTTCAAATTTTTCGATTGTGGCATTGGCGTTGTCTGTGGCATTCAACTGCTGATAAGCATAAACCATGTGCAGGGCTGCATTGCCGTTTTCCAACATATAGAAGAAGCCTTCTTCACCTTTATCTTTTTGTTGTAACTCCAAGTATAAATCTATCGCCCGAGTATAATCACCTTTATAAAAAGCTTTTTCCGCCGCAAAATACAAGCTAATTCCCATGTCATTTTGACCAAATTCGGCTTTATCCAGATAAACCATCGCATCTTCATGCTCACCCTTAACTAAGTAAAATCGGGCTTTTAGAAGATTGATATAAACTTCAGAAAAATTATCCTTACGTTGATTAATGTAGTCAAACCAACTGTTAGTCGCATCAAAATCTCCTACGTCCATAGTGGCCATTAGCAAGCCTTTAAGTGCCGTATTATTGATGGGATCTACATCCAATGCCCTTTTATACATATTTGTCGCTTTGTCCAGACGGCCATGGTTAGTCAATATTTCTCCTGCTAAATTATAAGCGCCAGGATAATAGGGATCATTGACTATTATTTGTGAAAATATCTCCATAGCCCTTTTTTCATCTCCCATATAGAAGTAGCCCCAGGCTACACTGCTGGCGGCTGTTGATGATTTTGGATCCAACTGGAAGGCTTTAACGAAAAGGTCTTGAGAATCTTTTAATTTACCACTACTTCGTAATACCGACCCATACCATAAATAGGCCATGGCATAATTGGGATTTAATTCGATGGCACGTTTGAAAGCTTTCTCAGCTTTTAATGGCTCTGTCGGACTTAATAATAAGCCCTGAGAAGCGAAGGCTGCAGCGAGTTTATTGTCAAGTGAAAGCGCTTTATCTATGGCTTGTTGAGCTTGTTTATTTGATTCTTCTTGAGAGCTATTTCCGTAAAGAGCCAACAATATAGTGGCGTCGGCCACTCCCACATAAGCCCTTGCATAATCGGGGTCTAATAAAACTGCACGTTGAAAATGTGCTCTCGCTTTTTCAATAGATGCCACACTTCTATGGCTCAATTCTTTTTGCCCTTTTCCATGTTCAACCATGGCATCTATATTCAGGGTTTCTGGTGCAATGCTAATCTTCTGTCGGTCATCGAGTAAAGTCAGTTTCATTTTATTAACAACAGCATTAGCAATATCATCTTGGATTTGAAATATATCCCGATATTCCCTCTCATAGGTTTCGGACCAGATGTGCTCGCCACTGCTGACGTTTATCAACTGGGCCGTCACCCGTATTTGATTACTTGTGTCATTTTTACGGATGCTGCCTTCAAGAATGGTATGCACACCGAGCTCACTACCAATCTGTGGTATCGTTTTATTGGTTACCCCTTTATAAGAAAATGAGGACGTTCGAGCAGCAACCTGCAAGTCTGGTATTTTGGCCAATAAATTCAATAACTCTTCAACCATGCCATCAGCAAAGTACTCATCTTCTGGATCGCTACTAAAAGCAACGAAGGGTAAAATAGCTATAGATTCTTTTGGGGATTTTGATGATTTTGCTTCAACAAGCGTTTTATCATCTAAAGATGCTGGCACAGGTGGCATTAATTGGCTTTGGTTGTTGGCCACCACAAGGTTCTGCAGGGTTTTATCCTCTAAAAGTAATTGTGAGCCGAGTAAAATGGCTGTGATGATAATAAGCGAACCCACCACTGCAAGGGTAGCTTTGAAATTGGTTTGTTTGGAGTTGTCAGTTTGATCTTCGACTGTCGCCCGCACAATTCCTTCAGATGTAAAATTAAATAACCAGGCAAAACCCAGCGAAACGGGGAAGCCTGCAACAAAGACTTGTAACAGTAGTGTCATCACTGAATCTGGCAAGCCAAGGGCAGGCACTGCCAAATCTGCGATTTGTATCAGAGGCCAAGCTGACACTGCATAAATGGTCGCCACCTTGAAAACTTGTCGATGTTTTAGTTGAGCTATAAAATTTGCCAATGATGTGCCTTAATACTTATAGTAAAAACAGCCTAGTTACTGTTCTTACTATTAATGTCAATTATCAATGTTTATTGTGCCTACAATGGTATTTATTACTACGCTACCTGACCCATCACCGGATACAAAGCTTAATTGTTGAGCTTGAATTTGCGAATTATTTGGTAGGTCATCGGTTAAATTATTATTAATTTCACCGCCAAATTGACTGCTTACTTCACATTTAGCATTAAGTACTCCAGCCGCTTCGTAATCTATATCACCATTTACGCTAGTTAATTCAATCGATGCACCGTTAATCAAGTGACCTTCGACAATGGTGTCTCCGGCAACATTGTTAGTACGCAGTTTTTTAATATTACTGATGTCAGCCCGAATGTCACCTGCAACCGACTGAATATGCACATCTTCATATATACCTATGACATTGACGTCACCGCGCATAGATTCCACGCGCACTGAACCTGAAGAATCAGTCACACTAATGTCACCACTAATAGAGGATACATTGATGTTTGAACTGACATTTTTTATTAATAGTTGGCCAGTAATAGTGTTGCCCGTTATTTTGGCGGACAATCCCTCAATAGTGAAATTAGTATCAATACCTTTGAAATGTAATTCAAGGTTCTTGGGAATAAAAATATGAAGATCACTCCCCCCCATTGAATATGAGTTCCCTAGACGTAATTCTTTCCCTATATCTAGCTTTATGAAGGTTTTCTCACCTTTATTTTTGAGGATCAATTCCTGGCCGATATGGGCCAATTCCCCTCTTACCATAATTGAATTTTTATCCCAGCCTGTTACATCAACATCACCATTGGCATTGTTGATAAAAAGGTGGCCATTTGCAGGGATCTGTATGCTTTTTACAAATTTTTCACCGGCTTGCGTCGCAGTGGCTATGCTCAAACTTACCGAGAAAAGAACACTATAAAAATATGTTTTCAACAAACTTACCCTCATTTATTGGCCCTCCGATTCAGAGAGATTTGGGTGATAACAACACGAGTATACAAACTTTATCCATGATCAAAAACGTTAAAGCGTTAGACATTGTTTTGAAACATTACTTTATTCAGTATGAGTCAATAAATAAAGTATCTAATTATTCCCAAATAGCCTTTGTGCAGCAGTTTTTTCACTTTGCGCATGCCTCGATTATGTTGATGACCTGTGCGCTCTTTAAATTGCTTCATTACTGCTCTGACCTTGCTATATAAAAAAAAATTCAGAATCTGTGTGGGATTAGCCATAGTTCGGACATAAATCAATCTTTGCAATATGGATTAGTACTGATGGTCAATATCTCCTGCTTTGTCGTTGCTGATTATCTTACCTGCGGTCGTCGTCTCTGTTGGCTTCTGTGACAATATAATATGTTTATTGGGGTTATACATCAGCCAACTAGTGAAAACCTTTATATTCAAAAAAAGAACATTGCTGGAATTGTATTTCTCAAGATTAGTCAATCAATGTTAGTCAACATTTTTGCCAGAAACGGTTGTATACCAATTGATTTATAACGTATTTTTCACATTGGCTTAGCCACAATAGCTCAGGGTAGACTGACATAAATTTTCTTTACAAACGCTCAGTTACCGGTTAATTGTAGTGAGTGTTTTTTAAATCTAATTATGCTTTATAGATCAGAAATTGAGTTTATTGTTCCCGGACACGGCAAAGGGGAAATAAAGATCCAAAAAATAATTATAATTCGAAAAATAAAGTGTCTGACCAACAGACCAATAAAAGTTAAGGAGATTGTATGAGCCAACCCAAGATCGCAGAATCAAGCAACTACCGTACGTTTGTATTATGGCTACTCACATTAGCCTATATATTTAGTTTTATCGATCGCCAAATCATGGGCGCTTTATCTCCAAGTATTAAGGCCGACCTTGGTTTTGAAGACTGGCAACTAGGCCTCCTCAAAGGCTTTGGGTTTGCTTTACTCTATACCACCGTTGGCATACCAATAGCGTGGTTAGCCGACCGTTATAGTCGTATAAAAATAATCAGTATTTCAGTCTTTTTCTGGAGTTTGTTCACAGCGTTTACAGGCATGGCAAATAGCTTTACAAGCATGCTTATTGCCAGAACCGGAGTAGGCATTGGCGAAGCAGGCGGATCACCTCCATCGCACTCTATAATTTCAGACCTATATCCAAAAGAAAAGCGCGCAAGTGCACTCGGTGTATATTCGTTAGGCATTCCAATTGGAATCGCATTTTCCTATATCCTAGCGGGTATGTTGGTTGAGACTCTTGGTTGGCGAGGCACGCTTATTTCGTTGGGCATTGCTGGGGTCGTTTTAGCGTTAATTATTTCACTGGTAATATGTGAACCAAAACGCGGTCAAATGGAAGGCGATAACATTGTCCTTGAGCCAGTTGGCATTAGCGAATCTATAAAGACCTTGGCCAAGATCCCTAGTTGGTGGGCTATGTGTATGGGCATAGCGTGGGTTAGCTTTGGAGGCTATGCCGTGGCTAACTGGGGAGTCGATTATATTGTTCGCTTTCTTCCAGAATATGCCCCCGGCGCTGGTAACGGGAAATTTCGCTGGTTAATGCTAATGCTTGGCCTTATCCATCTTGTTGGCTATGGCGCCGGCACTTATTATGGCGCCGTAATCACCGAAAAATTAGCAAAAAAGAATATCAGTGCTTATGGTTGGCTCCCAGGTGCTGTGTTAATGGTAGGTGTACCCGCTCTGATCGCCGCCTTTTGGGTACAAAACATATATATTCACTTAGCACTGGTAACTGTATATCTGGTTTCATCTGGCGTATATTTAGGTCCAAGCTTTGCGGCAGCACAAACCTTAGCTCCGATTAACATGCGAGCAATGTCCACTGCATTATTCTTTTTAATATTGAATCTGATTGCGCTTGGCGGAGGTCCTACTTATATAGGTCTAGCAAGCTCTGCGTTAACGGAGCAATATGGAGAGGTACATGCATTGCGTTTATCGATTACTTCATTGATTGTTCCTTATATAATTTCCATCATTGCATTCTTTTGGGCCGCCAAAACGCTTCCTAAAGATTGGGCTGAGGCTGAAGCTCGCAACAAGAAGATGGCGAGTGATAGCAAAGCAATAAAGACCTGAATCAATTGATGCTTTAGAACGGCTATATAATAATAAAAGACCGCAACCTTAAACAGTTTAGTGGTCTTTTTATTTTAAATGAGCCAACTCATTTCTTATGTTAGCTAAATTCTCATTCAGAACAGCCATGTGGCCGAAAGTGACCTAATTTGTGACTCAGAATACCCAATCGATCGTCTGACCATAGTGGCTGTTTATTGTTTATCAAATTATGTAGATACGCTAAACCTTTATTACCAAAGGTCATCAATATAACTTTCATCAGACCTAATTATTTATCTGTTATTTCTACCCGAAGTTAATGTTGTTATACTAAGGACTTTCAACATTAACAAGCCTATTATGACCTACAAAATAGACGACAATGTTCGTCACACAAAACAACCTATCGTCATTTCTAACTGGCTGTATTTCGTTGCGTTCCTTGTTTTTATTATGGTTGTTGTCGGCGGTATTACGCGACTTACAGAATCTGGCCTATCAATTACTGAGTGGAAGCTCATTACCGGTACATTACCACCGTTGAGTGAAGCGGCATGGTTATTGGAGTTCGATAAATATAAGCAAATCCCAGAATTTCTTGAGATAAACGGCCCGGCAGGTATGACCCTGGTAGATTTTAAGTTCATCTATTTTTGGGAATGGGTTCACCGTCTTTGGGGGCGGCTAATCGGTCTGGCTTTTGCTCTGCCCCTTGCTTGGTTTGTATTCAAACGTGTGATACCTAATGGCTATGGTTTGCGACTTAGTACATTGCTAGTCTTAGGCGGCATGCAGGGAGTGATTGGCTGGTGGATGGTAACTTCTGGTTTAACCGAGCGTACCGACGTTAGCCATTTTCGTCTGGCGACACATTTATTGACAGCACTGCTTATTCTGGGGCTACTTATTTGGACAGCGTTGGATCTTCGTCAGCTCGCTAGTGGTCAAATTAAAAAAGCAAAACTGACTCCTTTGGGTCTAATAGTTTTTATTGTTTTGTTTCTGCAATTGTTGTTTGGTGCTTATACTGCGGGGCTAAATGCCGGTTATGTTTCTAATACCTGGCCGTTGATGAATGGTTCTCTTATACCCTCATTCATAGAATGGAATAACAATCTCTGGACAAAGCTCAATAACGATCTCTATATGATCCACTTTATCCACCGCTGGTGGGCTTGGATAACAGTGGGTTTTCTAATTGTTTTAGCGTGGCGCATACGCCCGCAGTCCATAAAAGCAGCAATAGCAATCCACAGTGCATATAGTGTTCAAATATTACTCGGCATTGCGACTGTAATGACTAGCGTAAACATATATTTTGGGGTGTTGCATCAAGCAGTGGGAGCGCTGGTCGTTATCTCGACTTCATGGGGAGTCCATATCTTAGGTCGTAGTACGCTGGATGTTGACAACATAACGGGCTCTGGAGAAAAATGATAGGGATAATGACTATCGCTATAACATAGAAGACAAATGGAAGGCAAAAGGGAGCAAAAAACTGCATCTTTTGTCTTCACTAAAGCCTAAGAAAATTAATTTTACGCAATCAGCAGTCAATAAATATTCTTAATAAAATCGTTACTTTTTCGAATTCTAGACATTATTAATTCACCAAGCTTAGCCAAGATATCTTGGCCGATCCTTTATTTTCGTAAAATCAAGACGAGCAACTATAATACGACAATCCACCCACCTCAAAAAATTCAGGCGGTTTCAATCTATAGTATTTCTGCTCCACTTCCTTCGATTGCTCGGCATATGGCTGGGTCATAATTTCCTGCAGTTCTCGAACGAGTGAGTAGTTCCCTGCGGTGGCTTGTTGGTAAGCAGGCACAACAAACCACTCTCTCAAAATATATTTTGGATTAACGAGTTTCATTTGCCTAGAGAGCTCGTCACGAGAACGGATCGAAGTAACATCAACGCTGCCAACAAGGGATTTCCATTTTGTGAGCCACTGAGACCAACGTTTGTCCATATCTTTGGGATCTTCATTATAGGTCTGCTCCATTGTGGTCATGGCGAGTTTCGGGTCAATGTAGAAACTTTTTTTGAGTGGACCAATATCTTCTGGCAATGTTGAAAGCTCGCGGAAGAAAATGGTGTAATCGACAGGTGTTTGCTGCATAAGTGTTTCTAGCTCACTGAACAAGCCCGAGTGAAAAGTCTCAAGTCCAAGTTTGGCAGCCCACATCTTCTCCATTTGTTCTTGCATCACTTTTGAAAAATCAACTTGGATCTCATCGAGCTGTAGCAGATAGTCCTGATGGGATACCAGCAATGGGCGCAACGCCGTACAAAACATTTTAAAGTTTTGTTGTGCCGCCACTGGTTGGTTCATGAACGAAAAGTGATGTCCGCCACCCGTCCATGACTGATAGTGTGGGTTGAACTCATCGCAAAAGCCGAATGGGCCATAATCAAGTGTGAAGCCACCTACCGCACAATTGTCGCTGTTAAAGTTACCTTGGCAGAATCCGACGCGGATCCAGTTCGCCACAAGTGACGTTAGGCGGGTGCGAAACTCGCACGCCAGCAACACTACTTTTTCGGCGGTGCTTAGGTCCTTGTCGATGACTTGACTGTACTCACGCTCAATTGCGTGCAACACAATATTCTCGAGTTCATCCAGCGCATTTGGGTGCTCATTTTTGCGGGCACGGCGACCGAAGAGCTCGAGTTGTCCGACCCGAATAAACGACGGTGCGACACGCGTCGAGATTGCGACTGGCTCAGAGATAAGCATGTCAGGATCCTTCGAGCGCGAGCCATGAGAATACCAAGGTCTATTGACCTTCTCTGTTTTCGAAACATATAAACTCAAAGACCTTGATGTTGGCACTCCAAGGGAGTGCATATGATCCTGTGCCAGAAATTCCCTGATACTCGACCGCATAACAGCGCGACCGTCCGCGCCACGGCAATATGGTGTTCTGCCACCACCTTTCAACTGCATTTCCAAGCGTTGGCCTTTGATGACACCTTCAAACACAGAAACTGCCCGACCATCTCCGTAGCCATTGCCAGTTTGGAATGGGCACTGCTGGATGTATTCATTCCCATAAATAGAAAGTGCGTACCCAGTTGCCCAGCCAAATTTACGCATCGGTTGGGGAACGTGCGAGATGTCGCCAGAGAACATCCGGACGAAATCAGCCGATTTTGCCATGCTATCGGCGAAGCCCAGTTCGTGAAAAAAGTTTTTACTGTGCGCGACATACTCGGGGTCTTTGATTGGCGTAGGATTAACGGGGACATAATGCCCCGTAAAGACTTGTCGCGGCTCGTGGTCGACTCCATTTTTTTTGGCATCAGGATCGCAGTTGAGCGTATCCATAAAGGAATAATTTGCCAACCAAGCAAGATCGTCTAGTGTAGTGACGGTTTGAGAGGTTTCTTGAGACAATCGATGGCTCATAAAGCGACTCGTTGAAAACATTGTAATTCTAGCGTCACATCGCAAAAGCCATACAACGAAGTGTTGAGATGACCTTTTATGCACAACATGATGTTGTCAGCTGTGCTGTTATTTATATTATTTGCCTTTACCTTCATTTGATATCTCTCCAAAGTTATTTGATGGCTTATTACGCCTAGGCTCATGGCGTGAAGATGAGCATGGCCAACACGTAAATTTTCAAGCGTACGCGATCTCTGAGGGCCTATTTTCTTTGGCATTATTTAGTTAAAAACTGAGTATTATTTTACCACCTGATTTTTAATAAATCCCAGTGTAATTAACCGAGGTCAGAATAAAATCAAATGATTGATAACTTTATTTATTATGAATACTTTTACAAAGACATTTGTTAGTTTTATTTGATGGCTTTGAAAAAATCCAAAGCAAACGAAGAATATCAACTATTAAAACTGTATTTCACCCTTTTTGTTAGGCTTGTAGTTCAACTTCATTAATCTAAAACTTCAACGTCTTCACTCAAAGGCTCATCACTCTCACTGGCTAAAAGTAACGCAACCCAGCGTGTGTCTGGGCTCGACTCTAAGGCTATTTTCACAATCATAGTTAAAGGTACAGATAACAACATACCAACTGTGCCCAACAACCACCCCCAGAAAATTAAAGATAAAAATACAACTAAAGTTGATAAACCTAAGCCTCGGCCCATGTAACGAGGTTCGATCACGTTACCCATCACCATATTCGACACCACAAACCCCAAGGCAGTGAAACCGGCAGTGGCTGGGCCAAGTTGTACGAAGGCTAATAAAACTGCAGGTACAGCTGCGATAATGGAACCAATGTTGGGGATATAGTTAAGTAAAAATGCCAAAACAGCCCATAATAGAAAATGGTCAACACCAAGAAAATACAACCACAAACCAATTACTAATCCTGTGCCCAAACTAACTAAGGTTTTAATCGCTAAATAATTTTTTACAGAGACTAAAAACTTATCGATCTGTTGTATCTTCATACTGGGATCATCTAGCGCAATATGAATTTTTTTTGGCACTGATTCCGCCTCAAACAACATAAATACCACTATTAACAATATCAGTAGAAAATCAGTTAACACGCCACCTAAACTAGACAATAGATTAGTCGCCATATTCATTGCTGCACTAGGGTCTAAGTAAGATAACAATTGTTGTTTGTCGACACTGATATTAAGGGTGTCTAATTGCCCAATAACCCAAGCAAACTCAGCAACCAATTGCTCTCTATATTTGGGTACATTTTGGCTGAATTCATTCATAGACTGCCCCACTAATCCAGCCAGAATCAATCCAAATACCACTATAATCAGTATCACAATTACAACCGCTATTGCTCTAGGAAGTTTATATTGGTTTGCCCAAGTAATGATGGGGCTACAAGCCATTGCAATAAAAACAGACAATAAAAATGGCACCACTATGGCACTAGCAGCTTTAATACCCGCTAATATGACCACAATTGATGCCATTATTAGTAACATCTTGACGGATCTTTGAGATTTGATTTGCATATAAAGTTTCTGAACGAATAACTTGTGAGCAAACTAGCAGATCTGTATGGTATTTTATAGCGCATAATAAGAAATATTAGGAGTAAGAATGAATCGAAACCCAGTCATCATTAGGTTTAAAAACTTACTTATGCCTACAGACATTGGTATAAATAATGACAAGATTTCTGATACACAAAATATAACTATCAAAAAAGAAATGCATTGCTGGACAGATCAGACAATAAGTTCGCACAAAACAGACGATGCACTTAATTATCAAACAATGACTAAAACAATATTTAAACTTGTTGTAAAAAGTCGATTTTCTTTACTCGAAAAACTCACAGCTGATTTACTAGCCATCGCGGAAAAATACTCTTGGGGCAAATATCCTGAGGCTGAAGTTGATAAACTCCACGCATTATGTTTCACAGATTCTGCTTATTTATGTTTGTCATGTAACAAAAATATTAGTAAAAAAATTCATCTGAGGGCTTTATGAAAATACTTATCACCGGTGGTTCAGGCTTGATTGGTTCAAACCTTATTCCTATTCTGCGTCCTTGTGAGGTAGCGGTATACACTCGAAATGTAGCCATGGCTGAACAAATACTAGGTCATAAAATTCACTTTTTATCCACACTTTCACATCTAACTAACCTAGATAACTTCGATGTGGTAATTAATCTAGCCGGTGAACCTATTGTTGCCAAGAAATGGACCGATGAACAAAAACACAAGATTGAACAAAGTCGATGGAAAATTACCGAAGACTTAGTGGCACTTATCAACGCTGGGGAGAATCCACCTAAGTTACTAATAAGTGGTTCCGCAATAGGTTTTTATGGCCGTCAGCAAGAGCAAATTATTGATGAAAATTTCTCAACTCCTCACGATGAATTCAGCCATCAACTTTGTGATCGTTGGGAATCCTTAGCCAGACAAGCACAATCTGATAAAACACGTGTATGTATTTTACGTACAGGCGTAGTTATAACCAACAGAGGCGGTGCATTACAAAAAATGCTGATGCCATTTAAACTAGGTTTAGGTGGACCAATTGGTGACGGCAGTCAATACATGTCATGGATACACCTTGAAGATATGCTGCAAGGCATAGCCCATCTAATTGCCAATGAAAGCTGTGAAGGCGTTTACAATTTCACTGCACCAAATCCAATCACTAATGAAGAGTTTAGCCGTGAACTTGCTGCATCTCTATCTCGCCCTTGTGTATTTAGAGTACCTGAATTTGTGCTAAGAATAATGATGGGAGAAATGGCTGATTTAGTTATATATGGTCAAAGAGTTGTACCTAAACGCCTGCAAGATAGCGGTTATAAGTTTATCTACCCTGAAATATCACAAGCTTTTGGTTCTTTGCGAAAATAGACAAACTCAAAGAATTTGGTCAATAAAAAAATACCAGAAAGATGATACCCAGAGGTATCAATTTCTGGCATCTAGACCATCTGCCGTAATAAATGACTAGTTTTGAGGGATAACAAACGCCAGCAGCCTAAAGCACCAAGAATGCCTACCACCAAAGCTCCCGCAACTGGCGCAATAATCCAATACTCTAGATGCCAACTGGCAGGCATTTGAAATATCTGGGTTTGTAACATATATAAGCTGAGTTCATTAGCCGCTGCGGCCATTGCGCCTGCTACTACGCCAATAATAATAAATTCAAACACTACGCTAGCCCTAATTAAACTGCCTTTAGCTCCAAGGGTACGCAAAATAGCTAATTCCTGCTGACGCTCGTCCATGCTGGCTTGAACTTGGGCAATAAGTACCAAAGCTCCCGCTGCTAAGACCAGTATAAGAATAAACTCTACCGCCATCGATACTTGATCAACAATATTTCGAAGTTGGCTAATTCGCGCATCAACATCAATCAAGGTGACGTTTGCAAAGGGCTGCATTAACTGTGTAATATCAGCCTTGCGCTCAGTTGGCAAATTAAAACTAGAGATATAAGTAGGAATAAAACTTTTCAACGCACGAGGTTCAATAACAAAGAAAAAATTTGGCTGCATAGATTGCCAATTAACATTTCTTATACTTGTCACATTGAGCTCGACGATTTCACTACCAATATTAAAGGTCAACTTATCGCCTAAACCAAGTTGCATTCGCTCTGCAATACCTTTTTCTATGGACACTTCATAAGGTCGTTGTTCTGCGGTATCGCTATTATTGTTCTCACCTAACCATTTTCCTTCAATCACTTCGCTACCCTTTTGTAGGGTATTGCTCCAAGTTAAATTGGCTTCTCTACCTAACCCATCGCGGCCATTACTTTTCTCGTCTGGATCTTCTTTGGATACTGCGGTGCGTACCTTTTCATCGTTAACAGCGACAAATCGCCCTCTAACAACAGGATAAAATTTATCTACATTTATTTGGTTGCTAACAAAATGTTGTTGTAAATCGGGTTGTTGCGCTTGGCTAATATTTACCAAGAAGTAGTTAGGGGTACCTTTTGGTAACTGTTCTTGCCATTGTTGTACCATATCGTTACGCATCACCAATACGATCAACAGCAACATGATAGTAACTGCAAAACTGATCAGTTGAACACTATTATCCATTGCTCTGCGATGAATCCTAGCCCAAGCCAACTGCCAAGCACCCATTTTACCTTGACCGAGTTTACGCCCTACCCAAATCAAACCATAAGTCACACCCAATAAACTAATCACCAGAATGATCCCTGAAATAAACAGGATAGCGCTAACCTTAATATTTTGGCTATACGACCACATCAACAAAAATATAGCGCCACCCGAGGCCACAAACTGGATCAATCTAGAACTTAAATTTGCACCTAAATCACGGCGCAACACGCGCAGTGGTGATACCGAAAATAGTTTCATCAATGGGTATAATGAAAACAATACCGCACAAACAGTGCCGGTAAAGATAGAAATAATAAGCGGACGCCAATGCCACACATCTATTGACACATCGACTTTTCCAGCCATAGCAGCCACTACAACTTGCTGTATAAAAAAGCCTAAAATCACGCCAATGGTGATGCCTAAGGCAGTAATAAATAGGATCTGTAAAAGATAGATTTGTTGCACCATTTTTTTCGGTGCACCCAAAGTTTTCATGATAGCGACAGGGTCATAATGGCGCATACTGTAGCGCTGTGCAGCCACTGCAATAGAAACAGCCGCTAAAACAATAGCGAGTAAACTTGCTAGTAGAAAGTATTGTCCAGCCCTACCCACAGCTCTACCTATCCCAGATTCTTCATCTTCAATAGAATTCCAATCATGAATTTCACTGTCTAGCTGTGGCTCTAGCCAGTCGTAAAAATCATCTAAGTCGTCGCTATCACCCGTGAAAAAATAACTATAATCAATTCTACTGCCAGGGCCTTCAACCTTAGTTGCAGCTAAGTCCACTTTTGAAATCAATACCTTAGGATCACCTCCAAAAACACTAAAACCCGCGTCAGGCACTTCAGTTAACACCTTACTGACCTTAAATATTTTGTCACCTACTTCAATATTATCACCTAGTTTAATGCCTAAGGTTTGAAATAATTGAGACTCAATCCAAGCCTCTCCTGAAGCAGGTAGACTGTTTATAGGGATACCTTGAACGAAGGGCTGCTCAGCTACCTTAAGTGTGCCTTTGAGCGGGTAACCTGTATCTGCGGCTCTTAAGTCCACTAAATCCATTTGTTCATTAGCAAAAACCATTGACCGTGCATAGGTTTGATGGGCTGTGTTTAAACCCATTTTTTGGGCTTTTGCAATCCAAGCAAGGTCAACCGGTGTATTTGATGCAAGCACCCTGTCGGCAGCAATAAATTCAGCACTTTTTTCGGTCAATGCATATTTAAGCCGTTCACTGAACAAGGAGAGTGACAACACTGAGGCGACCGATAAAATAATCGCCAGCAATATTATAGTTAACTCACCTCGCCTAGTTTCATGGCGAAACAGTCGCCACGCTAAACTTAAAGTATGATTAGTCATACCACTAACCCACTTGTCGAGCGGTTTGCTCATTCGATAACGTTGAGTAAACCTCAGTCAACTCACCTGCTTGCATATGCAATTGACGCTGACATTTACCTGCTAACGCAGAATCGTGAGTCACGAGTACTAGAGTGGTATGAGAATTTTGATTTAACTCAAAAAGTAACTTTTCAATTTTGTCACTGTTAGCTGCATCTAAATTACCTGTGGGTTCGTCAGCAAATAAAATCTTGGGCTTAGAAATAAACGCACGTGCTATTGCCACACGCTGTTGTTCACCACCAGACAATTGATTGGGGTAGTGACTAGCTCTGTGATCAAGCCCTACTAACTTTAAGATATCCAAGGCTCTTTTTCTTGCATCGTCATGGCCCGCTATTTCAGCAGGTAACATAATATTTTCCAGTGCAGTTAAGCTTTGAACCAGCATAAAACTCTGAAAAATAAAGCCTACTTTGGCCCCTCTAAGTTGAGCGCGCTGTTCTTCGTCCATGTTTTGCATAGCTTGTCCGTCTATGAATATTTCTCCTTCGCTCACCTCATCTAGTCCTGCCAATAAGCTAAGCAAAGTAGATTTTCCTGAGCCTGAAGCGCCAACTATTGCAATTGACTCACCCGACTTGACTTCAAAGCTAATTGGCTTGAGGATCTGCAATTGACCTTGAGTCGTAGTAACTGTTTTACTAATACCGTTTGTTTTAATCATTGTTGTTGGAGTCATAGTGCTTTTTCTTAATACCAATTCATTACAAAGTAAAATTTATATACTGTTGATCATAATACCATTATTACTGGTTTCAGATCAGTTAATGGCTAAAGAAACCAGATTACTTATCTTAGGTGATAGCCTAAGCGCAGCATATGGTCTAAAGCAAGAGCAAGGCTGGGTAAGTTTGTTACATGATGCGTGGAAAAGCGAAGATATTAATATTGTCAATGCTGCTATCAGCGGTGAAACCACAGACGGAGCGCTTGCCAGATTACCGAGACTACTAGAGCAACATAATCCGACACATATTTTTGTTGAATTAGGTGGCAATGATGGTTTGCAGGGTCATCCAGTAAGCAAAATGCGAGATAATCTGGAGAAAATCATCCAGATATCTCACAAAAAAGAGGTCAAAATTGTATTACAACAAATGCAGATACCAACTAATTATGGCAAACGATACACACGGATGTTTTCCAATACCTATACTGAAATGGCCATAAAACACAACCTCACACTACTACCTTTCTTTTTAGAAAACATAGCCTTAGATAAAAGCCTAATGCAACGCGATGGCATTCACCCGAATGCAGAAGCACAAATTATCATAGCGAAAAACATGCAAAAGGTATTAGGTGAGATTATTTTTCCTAGCAGAATAAAAAATAACCAACTAGAATGAACACTGATTCATTCTAGTTGGTTATAGGAGTACGTTATGGAAATTGGTTCATCAGGTGCAGGTTCAATCGCGCAGACTGCACCGACTCAAACAGGATCTGTGCAGCAGGTCAATCGAGCTGAACAAAAAGCCACTTTAGAAACCCCAGCAGTGCAAGAAAGTCAGTCGTCGCCCCCGGCACAAGACCAACGAGTTGGCTCTTTGGTCGATGTTAGCGTTTGAAAAAACACGTTTAAATCTCAACTAAGAACGAACATACTGCATTGGTTTACCCGATTGTAACTTTAAATAAAGGTCCCTAAGCTTACTCTGCCTAGATAGTATTTCGAGTGGATAGCCTGAAATCAAAACCATCTTGGCGGCTTCAGTTACTTCTAAAGGATCACCCGATCAAATCACCGCATCACCTACTTCCCCCGATTCAAAGCAGCTAGCCACTGCTACCCAGCTAATTAATTGACAACAATACTACCTGCATGTTGTGTTGCTAAATGGATATTATGGGTTTCTATGCCGATACTTACTTGCATTCCCGCCTTGGCTAGTCGTACTGCACTTTTAAGGCTTGAACCTAATTGTTTGTAATCAGGAGTAGGTTTGCTTTGGGGTCAAGGATCACTTGGATATTATTATTTGCTAATTGTTTGGCTATGCACCAGTAGTTGATCAGCATCTATGCGAATATGCTATCTATTTTATAATCGACTCCATAACCTACATTAAGGTCATAGAAATCGACTTTACACCTGTCTGTTTATATATGGAATCAAATCAGAAGTGGCTTGGTAAACCTACAAAATCAAATTAATCGCCGTAAAGGGTTAATTCGTAAATTTTGATGAAACGCCTCCCTCCGGGGCAGATCCTTACGTGCGCGACTAACCCATACTGCTCGGTCAAACACTCAGCCGCTGATTAGATTATGGGTGAAGTATTCTGGGGCTTGATATAAAAAGTCTGATCAACTTGATTAAACGCTGCCAATTCATTGGATGGCGTTGTCCTCTTCTTCGCAGTGCTCTAAGCCAAGTTCGACAAATTTCTGTAGGGAACTGGATCAGTGCTGCCAAATTGCCTGGTACCGCATAATAATTAACCCCAGATCGGTTTAAGCAATGACTAATGAATTGCGCTCCACGTCAGTTAAACACAAGCTTAGCTTATATTTTTAAATAATAAGCCACGAGTCCAGCGAGTGAATTCAACATAAAGCTATTCATACTGCAATGTCTTGGGGCATGTCTTGTCTGGGGTTGCCAGCAAAGTGCTGTAACTTATGAGACTTGCGTTTATGTTGTTGTATGGCCTCGGTACGTTTTTGAATACGAGTGTGCTCTGAGGTTTCGGGCGTTACCGTCATTTTAGCTCTAATTAGATTTAAGTCGACATAAGCCATACAGGATAAGACTAAGGTTTCTAACTTTAAGGCGGGTTGAAAACCTGCGTCTTGCGGCCAAATAGAATGTTCTGCCCTCACCTCTGCTGTTATAAGGTTGGTTGCTTCGTTACCGTCTTAATATGCGGTTCCACCATGCGCAGGGTAGACACCTAATTGGCTATGCACATCAATAATATCTAAGGTTACCCATTTGCCTTTTGCATCAATCGTAACGCCATCATCTGGCACCTCTAAATCATTACCTACGGCGACAATTTTGCCATCTTGCACAGCAGCGAACTATCATTAAAGACCTCACTTATGCCATCTAAACCGTGGCATAAGTAATTAAAACCCTCTCGCAGACAATAGGTTTGTGGCACTTGGAAAGAGGGTTTGATTGACTTGAAACGCTGGTTCTTTGGTTTTTTCTTTGTCTGAACAACCGACCAAAGCAAATAGCCCTGCAATAGCAACCAATTAAAATAGCTATCGTTTGTTCGCTAAAATTTTCATACTTATCCATGAGTATCTGTTGCTATTGAGTATATTAAAAGCAAAATTTGTTACTCATACTTAATCCTGACGTGATGTAGTAATTTCAATTGGATTGGATTTGCTGCAAAATATCTTCTGCACTTTTCAAGGCGCGGATCTGCATAAATAGATCATCTGCTTCTGGATATTGACGTTTCAAATACCCTAACCATTGCTTTACCCGATTAGGATAATATTGACCTTTATCACCAAACAGTTCATAACCCGAATATCGCACCAGTAAGTCTCGAACATGCTGCCACGACATAGATTGCTGGGTGCTTTTTATAACTTGGGCCAAATTAGGCATAGCCAAGGCGCCGCGACCTAACATGATGTTTTCACAATTCGATTGATATTGGCAATTTTGCGCGTCTTGCTCATTCCAGATTTCGCCATTAGCAACAATGGGAATGTCTACATTTTGTTTGATTTTAGCAATCCAGTCCCAGTATGCAGGTGGTTTATAACCATCGACCTTAGTTCGTGCATGAATAACCAATGAATCGGCCCCTGCATCAGCAATGGCCTGTGCATTGGCTATCGCCAAAGAGGTATCATCGAAGCCCAGACGCATTTTGGCACTTACAGTTTGTTCTTTAGGAACAGCTTGGCGCACGGCGCTAACTATCTGGTAAATCGTTTCAGGTTCGCGTAATAACACCGCACCACCTTTGCTCTTATTGACTGTTTTAGCAGGGCAACCAAAATTGAGGTCAACACCATGAGAACCTAATTCAACTGCGCGAAAAGCATTTTCAGCCAACCAATCAGCATGCTGACCTAACAACTGTACTTTGACTGGCACACCGTTGGGGGTAAAACCTTGATTATGTAATTCGGGGCATAAGCGGTAAAATACTCGCTTAGGCATTAGTTGATCGACAATTCGCAAGAATTCAGTCACGCACAAATCAAATCCTCCCACTTGGGTCAACATGTCGCGCATTAGATGGTCAACCACCCCTTCCATCGGGGCTAAAGTAATATGCATGGCTAGGGATTGTTATAGTAGATAATTGAATGGTAATTTTAGCAAAAAAAGAATAAATATGAGCTAAGTTAATCAACAATAAAACTAAAAAAAGTTATCTGTACGATTTTCATGTGTTTCTTTTGCGAGTCTTGCAGTGAATCAATATTTTTTGTTTTTGTTTATCGTCAACTTGGCCCCAGCTCAAAATTTCATCCATCATTCTAAAACATCCTACACACATGTCTTTATCATCTAAGCGGCACTGACCAACACATGGGGATTCTATATTATTATGAGTATGGTCAATTATCATCTGTAATTATATCTATTAAAATCTGTATATGTTCACATAATATAATACGTTGTAGATTATGGCTTGTCTGTAATTTAATAATAAGCCAACCCTGTTTTTAAATTACTGGGCACTATAGCCAAGAGTAATTAACAATAGCTGGCTAAAAAAAATAATTAATTTAGATAGTTTACAATTTTAATTGGAACACTTACGTTCTTATAATACGGCCCATTCCTTCACAAACGCATAACAATAAACGCGGTAAATCCTTACGCCTAAATATAACTATATTTACTACATAAAACCGACATAAAATTTAATTCGATACACAAATGTATGTTTTTTTGCTCCAGCGTCAGTGTGTTAATTTTACCTACCATACTGCTTATGACGTTTAAAAAAACCAACAATCTAAGTTTTCTAGCATCTTGCGTTACAAATCACCCGCCATGAATATGACATTTCTTATTGGATATGTATCTAGTTACTCCTCAGATTACTCATTGTGCTAAAAATCCCAATGTGCCAACAAAACAACTTAGGTGAACACAACAAAATCATTTGTTGTGCAAGCGAAGGTAAGATAAGTAAGAGGCTTCAGAAAAGAAAATACACTTTTAGCTCTTTCAATTCTTTCAATTCTTTCAATTCTTATCCATAGACTGTGTTGTTGAAGTTTAATAACTATTATTTCCTAATTCAGCAATAGCGCAATTAGGTTTAATAAGACAAGTATGTTGATTTTAAAGTTCTGTTATACCCCTTAGATTGGTTATCAAAACCTAGCAAACTAATACATATCGTTGTGGCCGATCAATTTGGGTAATAGGGTTAGAGTAAGGCATAATGATATCAATCAGCTTTGAATGATATAACTGACAAGGAGAGAAGAATATAAGTGAATAAAATTAGACTCACCCAAGACGAAAACCTTTCTATAAAAGTCAGTTATCAGTTATTGCCTAGTGATCAGCAGAAGCTAGATTTATACTTTTCTTTACCAGATGAAATGGGTATTAGTCCTAAAACATTAACAGAAGAGCATTATTTTAATAATAGTATTCAAAACCACAGTGCTTATTACTCAGACCAACTGCATTTACCTCTGGTACGAAGTCGCTTTATTAGCCAACAAAAAGGTGAGCAAAGTGACTATCGCTTAAACCTTAATCTGTTTTCTTATCAAATTCGAATTGCTTTAGATACCGATATAAAACAAACAATTAAGCTTAAAGAAAGCATGGATTTTTATCCGCAAGCCATACTCTTGGCAGAGCAAATTTCTGGGTTGCTAAAAAAGCTAAGAAGATATACGCCTCCAGATAAAAAGCTCAGGGCATTTTTTGAAAATGCCGACAATTACCTCAGTTGGCAAGTGGAACAATCATTTTTAAAGCTACTATCCAGAGCCCCAAAAAGTAGTGATTTTACGAGTGAGAGAAACTTCTTGTTTGCTCTGTGTCGCAGTGAAAATCAATACCGAGAAGAAAGCCAATATAACTCACAAATCACCTTAGGTGACCCCAATCGCATCACCAATAAAATGCAATTACTGCAAAGATTAATCGAATATGGTGTGGTATTTCAAAAAGAAGTAAAGAACCTCAATACTAATTTAAACCGTATTGTACGTGGCACAGTTACTGCCATTATTATGACTTTTGTTATGGTCCTAGTGTTAAATGCGCGTAGCAATTATACTGAAGTGACGATTGCATTAGTCGCCATGCTGGGCATTATCTACGGTTTAAGGGAAATATTTAAGGAAGACATTACCCGTATTATCTGGCGGCGTATTCAAAAAGGACTGCCAAAATGGAAAATTATTTATAGTCATAGTGTCAATAAAAGCCGAATGGCGAGTCAAACTATTTGGCTTGAATACATTCGCAATAAAGATTTACCCAAACAAGTAGATAAATTATTTCAAACCCGGCGACAACAAAATAAACAGGCAGCACAACTGTTGCATTTTCGCAGTGACAGTAAAGTAAATGTAAAAGGTTTTTTACCCGGCTACGATGAAATTCAACAACGAATTTATTTTAATTTAACCCCTTTTATTCGTTTCTTAAAAAAAGGTGAAGGCCGTTTATATTCTCTCGAGGGGAATAGGATCACCAAGCAAGCTGTTGAGCGTCGTTATCAAATTAACGTGGTTTTAATGCATACGGATAAACAACAGCAACAACAAAAACAGCGCTTTAAAATCACCCTAAATCGCTCTAACATCATTAATATAGAAGCAATTCAGACAGATGATGATGATTGATAAAGAATTTTTTACTATTCTGTTAATTATTTCAAGGCATGGATACATTGTTAATCCTCAGCCTAGTGTTGATGAGTTCTTCATTGTAATTTAATCAAATATTTATCAACATTGGACCATATTTTTAATGGGTAATTTGTTGATTAGCCCCACCAAATAATATCACAGAGCCTAGTCTCCAGGTTTCATAGTGTGTTATTCAACTCACTGCAGGACAACATTATTAATTTTCCAGTTAATAAAAAAATACAGAGATAAATCAAAAAATAGTTCACTAGCTGTATAGGTAAAAATAATGATACACATGAGTTGTAAGGTAACTTGAATTAGCTACGACACGATTTATTCATATTCTTGACGAATTTTTCGAGCCGTTATAGTTCTGACCTATTTAGGTCAACATTATTTTAAAGCCAATAAAAAAGCCGCTTAATTACTTAAGCGGCTTTGTTATATGGCGTCCCCAAGGGGATTCGAACCCCTGTTACCGCCGTGAAAGGGCGGTGTCCTAGGCCTCTAGACGATGGGGACAAAAACTTCATCACCGAGTTCTATCTCGGTAAGTTTTTGTTAAGCGAATAGGTCTAAAAATCTCACACCTATATCACGCTTTTCAAAAACGAAACTTCTGTCAAACTTTTATTAACTGGCCTAGGCGGTAGTTAATAATCCGTGTTTTCTAACTTAAGTTAAATCATTTAACCTAATATATGGCGTCCCCAAGGGGATTCGAACCCCTGTTACCGCCGTGAAAGGGCGGTGTCCTAGGCCTCTAGACGATGGGGACAAAAACTTTTTATCGAAACACATTCGATAGGTTTATGTAAACATGAATTAGCTTGCAAAGTGAAAGACTATATTAGACTTCCTTCGTAACCACTTCAACTTACAAAAACAAAATTCTTATCTTATCTTATCTTTTATCTACTGGCCTAGGAGGTAGTAGACAATCCTTGATATTGGTGGAGCCAGGCGGGATCGAACCGCCGACCTCTTGCGTGCCACGCAAGCGCTCTCCCAGCTGAGCTATGGCCCCAGACTTATCAACTAAGCTTACGCTTTTCCTAATAAGTGGGCGTCATTCCGTGACAGCGGGGCGCATTCTAGGCATGTGCCCTTTTCATGTCAACGGTTTTTTTAGGAATTCTCTCTATTTGCTATATATTTCAGCGCTTTGTTTATACGTTGTGCAATTTGTGCTGGTGTTAGTAAGTTTAATGTTAAATCTAATGACGGCGAGTTACCCGCACCTGTGACTGCAACACGTAATGGCATACCCACTTTACCCATGCCCACTTTTAACTCTTCAGCTGTTTGATTAATTGCATTATGAATCGATTCAACATTCCAATGAGTCAAAGCTGACAATTTGCTTTGCACCAGCACTAATGCTTCTTTGGCAACCGGACGTAAGTGCTTCTTAGCCGCTTTTTCATCAAAGGCCTCATATTCCTGATAAAAATAGCGACTGATTTGAGCTAACTCCTTCAAGGTCTTAACCCGATCAGCCTGCACAGTGACCACGTCTTCTAAAGCAGGGCCTTGACTTACATCGATACCTTGCTGAACAAAATGCCATTTGGCATGTTCAGCCACCTCTTTGACAGGCAATGTTTTTATGTAGTGTTGGTTTAGCCAAATAAGTTTATCTGTATTAAATGCAGAGGCAGACTGACCTATTGAATCTAAAGAAAATAACTCGATCATTTCTTCTAATGAGAAAATTTCCTGATCACCATGTGACCAACCAAGTCGTACCAAATAATTAAGCAAAGCTTGAGGAAGATAACCGTCGTCTCTAAATTCCATAACGCCTACAGCATTGGTACGTTTTGATAACTTTTTACCATCGTCACCTAAAATCATAGATACGTGGGCATACTCTGGAATAGGCGCACTCAGAGCTTGTAATATATTGATTTGACGAGGGGTATTGTTGATATGGTCTTCACCTCGGACCACATGACTAATGCCCATATCCCAGTCATCTACCACCACACAAAAGTTATAGGTAGGCGCGCCGTCAGAACGGCGGATAATCAAATCATCTAATTCACTGTTAGCAATTTCGATATCACCACGAATATGATCTTTAATTATCACTGTGCCATCTTTTGGTGTTTTGAAACGAATGGCAAAAGGTTGGTCTTGAGGATGGTCAGTTCGTTCACGCCATTTCCCTGGATAACGAGGCTTTTCACCGTTAGCCATCTGCTCTTCCCGAATCGCATCCAATTCAGCAGTAGGCATAAAACACTTGTAAGCTTTACCTTCAGCTAACAGCTGGTCAATGAGTTGGTTATACCGGTCAAAACGTTGAGTCTGATAAAACGGGCCTTCATCCCAATCTAAACCTAACCATTGCATACCTTCAATAATTGCATCGATAGCCGCTTGAGTGGAACGTTCAATATCCGTGTCTTCAATGCGTAATACAAATTTTCCGCCTTTACTTCTAGCATATAACCAAGAATAAAGTGCTGTACGTGCACCACCAACATGTAAATAGCCAGTCGGGCTAGGAGCGAATCGAGTTACGACAGTCATTAATTTAAAACCTATACGAAAAATTGCCGATATTTTAACAGCCAATGCCGCTAATTTATATCTAGAAACAAGCTTTTACTATAAAAGTCAAAAACGTCCAAAACTTCTCAAAGCTCCTTTGTTAAAATCAACTAAAATTATCAACCAGACTCAGACAATTGAAAGAAATTGCTGATTATTACTATGCCCACGACTTAGGGGGTTTACCGTTGTTAAATGCCAACGTTAAATGCCAACTATAAGCAACAAAATTTTTCGAAACATGTTCATGAAGAATATTGTATTGGTTTGATTGACCAAGGCGCACAGCGCTTTTTTCACAATGCAGCTGAGCATGTTGCCCCACAACATGGGATCATTTTAGTTAACCCGGATCAAGTGCATGATGGTTGCGCTGACCACGAGTCTGGTTGGAAATATAGGGCTATTTATCCTATGCCAGGGCTAATCAAAAACGTTCAAGATCAGTTATCTTCAAAAAATACCGGCACTGCAATGTTTAATCAATCCGTTACAAACGATTTATTACTGGCCAATCAGCTTCGTTATCTTTTCACTTATTACAATATTCAGCGAATACCTTGGCACGGAAAATCACATTTATGACGGCTATGAGTAATCTATTACAACGCCATGCAGGTGGCAGCAATCAGCCACTGAAACTGACAGAATGTGTGCCTGCTATTAAGCTAATAAATAATACTTAGATTGCCATTTTGCTGACAATGTCAGTATCAAAACGTTAGCGTCTTGGGTAAATTTAAACCCATCTTACCTAACCAGATTATTCCAAAAACAGATAGGTATACCGCCCTATGCCTATCAAATACAAAGGCGATTGTTTCATACAAAAAAGATGCTATTGGCTGGTAATACATTGTTAAATACGGCTCTTACTTGTGGCTTTAGCGACCAAAGTCACCTAAATCGGCATTTTAAAAGATGGCTTGGTATTTCACCGGGAAAATTCCAACCAAATATCAAAAGCAGCAGGAGTTAAACGTTTTTCCTTTAACATCTGCCCTATCCATATTTATGTCTGGTGTGAAAGACACATTTCCACTTGTTGTTGCAGCAATACCATTTGGACTAGTGTTTGGTGCGATGGGACAAGCTCAAGGTTTAGCAGACTGGGTGACCTTGGGCATTTCAATTTTTGTTTTCGCTGGCGCTTTCACAATTTATTGCTATCACTATGCTCGCAGCAGGAGCAGCTTTACCAGTGATAGTCTTAACGGTATTTATAGTTAACCTTAGGCACATGTTGTATAGCATGTCGCTGATCCCAGTTGTGCAAAATTTATCGCAAAAATGGCGTTGAACAATGGCTTTTATGATTACAGACGAAACGTTTGCTGTTGTTTTCAACAAAATGTCCCTGTCAAACTCACATCAAAACCTACCCATTTACTACCTAGGCTCGAGTGCATTTATGTATCAGAACTGGATTTTATGCACCTGGATGGGCATTCTACTTGGTAGCCAACTACCATCCCTGACCAGCTTCGGCCTTGACATAGCCATGGTTGTGGCCTTTATTGGCATAGTTGTACCAAATCTAAAATTACCCAGTCATTGGTTATGCGCTATCACTGCAGCAATCGGTGGTGTATTAACTTATCAATGGCCACATCAAACTGGTTTACTGATATCCAGCCTATTTGCCATAGTTGTTGGGGTCATGGCAGAAAATCGTTTAACAGCTAAATCCGATAATAAGGGCAATCAGCATGAATGAAATATTGTTAATCACGACGATGGCAGTAGTGACCTTTGTACCTAGATTATTGCCTTTTGCCTTGGCCAGCCCTCTAAAGTTAACAAAGTCGATGCAACAAGCATTGTCTTATGTGCCTATAGCAATACGCAGTGTCATCATTGCTCAAAGTGTTTTTTATCGAAACGGTGTGCTCGCATTACACATAGTTAACCTTTTTTTGTGGTCAAGCCTAGTCGCTTTTATCACGTCATTAACACAAAACGTTTATTTGTGACCATATTAATGGGTTTATTTAGTTACTCTATTCTGAAGTTTTGGTTATTAAATTAAGCCAAGAAAGAATCATTTTTTACTTTAAGGGCCAGAACGGACAGTTTTCATCCATAAAAACAATAATTTTCATTTAGATGTTGACAGTCTACAGCTCATACCTATAATAGCGCTCCTCTTACCGGCCAAGGCTAGTAAGAAATATAAAATTAGGTCGCTTAGCTCAGTTGGGAGAGCATCGCCCTTACAAGGCGAGGGTCACTGGTTCAAGCCCAGTAGCGACCACCACATTACAATAAAGAATCGAATACAATCGTTTCTTACTCCAAATTACGGTCGCTTAGCTCAGTTGGGAGAGCATCGCCCTTACAAGGCGAGGGTCACTGGTTCAAGCCCAGTAGCGACCACCATTTTCATCCCATTTATAACTGCTTCGTGTCTTAAAGGGCGGAGCATTTGTTCATAATTAGTTTTATATCTTCTTAAATTATTGTTTTTGATTCGTCGTTTTAGCTAATAATTTCTATAACTTCTTCGTAATACCTTATTGTTTCATCTACGAATACGATAACCTCTATGTATACTATAAATATTGGTTACCAATGAATTCACAACTGGCTAAAAATACCAAAGTACTTATCGTTGATGATCAAGCTTTAGCTAAGGGATATATGAAATATTCCCTAGAGGAGCTGGGGTTTGGCGATATTACCTATGTGGATAAAATAAACCTCGCTCTAACTACATTAAGAAGTCAGCGATTTGATTTAATCATTTGTTCTTATAATTTAAAACAGGAGCAAGATGGTTATTATTTTTATGATGAAATAAAAACTAATGGTGAGCTACCTCTAAGTACCGCTTTCGTATTTATTAGTGCCGATACAAATTCTGATCTAGTGCAAAGCATTATTGAATTACAACCTGACGATTTTTTAGCTAAACCTTTTACAATTAAAGAATTAGATCGCAGGTTAAGCCGTGTATTGACCCGTAAAAAAGCCTTACATGATGTCTATCTATGCATTGATAAACATCAATTTATAAGAGCATTATCAGAAGTGGAGTTGTTTCTAGGTAACCGTAAACATTCAGAGTTTTTTCCTTTAGCACTAAAAATTAAAGGTGAAATGCTCACGGCATGTGGCAACTTTCAACAGGCTAAGGAGTTCTATTTAGCCATTTTAAAAGTGCAATCCTTTACATGGGCGCAATTGGGGTTAGTTAACAGTCACTTACATCTTAACGAAGATGAGGCCGCAGAAAAGTTGGTATTACGTTTAGCCTTCAAACCAGACTCACAACTAGCGGCATATGACTTACTAACAGCTTTGCAAATCAAACAAAATGATTTTGATACTGCCCTGGAGTGCGTAATGATGGCCACTGAAATTTCTCCTCGGAGTATCCGCCGACACAAAACAGCTCTGGATTTATCTCGTATTACTCATGACTATGAAACCCAGTTCGAAGCGGCGAAAAAAATTGTTCGTTTTGCCAAAAATTCAATTCATGATAAGCCTGAAAATTATTTAAACGTTGCTAGAGCTGGTATCGACTATGCCATGACAACAGAAGCATCTGATACGGATAAATTAATTAAACAAGCTAAGGAATACGTAAAACAACTTAAGCAGGCGTTTCCAAAAGCAGATGTGCAAGAGCAGATGAAAATTATCAATGCCAGAATAATGTATCTCGAAGATGAAAAAGACAACGCTTTAGCCTTACTCAGTAAGCTAGACGAAGACAGTTGGGACAACGAAGGCATAGACGCCTTATTAGATAAAGCTAAAATATTTCATGATGTAGGTTTACATGAACGTTCACAAGCAGTGTTACAACAAATAGAAGAACGTTGTAAGGACGATTCTGAGCAAAGTGATATATTTTTACATTATATCAATCAGGAAAAAGAAGAGAAATCTGCGATTAAATTTAGTTCGAAAGAATTAAACAACACAGCAGTTGGACACTTTCAAAAAGGTAATATCGATGACGCCATGGCGTTCTTTATTCAGGCCTTTGCTATTATGCCTAAAAACATCTCTATTGCCATTAATCTGATGCAAGCCATCTCATCGCAGGCCTCAAAATCAGGGGTAGTGAACCTATCTGACCCTTTACTTAGAAAATGTATAAATACGATCGAAAATAGTAACTTAAATGATACGCAGCAAGAAAGGTATCACAAAATTCGCACCATTTTAGATGCGATGGCATAACTGTTTACAAACCATTATCAATATCGAAAATCTACTAGTAACACATAAATATTATTCTGATGCTAACCAATGCATCGCTTCTATGGCTTCTGCAAATTCACCGACTGTTTGCATAGATATTTTGATGTAAATTTGAATAACGCAAGGCCTGAAAGTATTTACACTGATACCTTCAACAGCAACCTCCATCACTAAATTTTTAGTAAACTATCAATTACACCTTTTGACGCGGCATAGTCAACATACTCATTAGGAGAGCCGCTTGCATCCGCATCAGGTGAAATGTGACTATCGATACACTATTGCCTGTGACTATTTAGCATAGGTTTAACCACTTGTTTTGAGCACAAAAAGCAACTCATCACATAATTGGTCAATAATTGATTAACCTTTGTAAATCAATTTCATCAAGCCGACACTGTTTTTATTATGCCTACATTGGTTACCAGTAAAGAAAAACCACTTAGCTTTTTGTCGACTGTATCGAATAGATGTATTTCGCTAGATTTTTAAACATCGACTTTAACCCTAGGTAACTTTTAACGTGATATTAAAACGTAGTTCTTTATATTGCTCACTCTGCACAATATTAACCAAAATTGTCACTGCCAGCCATATATCCTCAAACGAGGTATAAAGTGGTGTAAAACCAAAGCGTAATATATTTGGCGCACGAAAATCGGCTATCACGCCTTTTTCAATTAAAGCCTGACAAATGGCAAAGGCATCGTCGTGTGCGAAAGCTAGCTGGCTTCCTCTTTGTTGTGCATCATTAGGCGAACATAGGATCAATTCATGTAAACATTGGTTTTTTTTAATTAGCTCGATAAATACATTAGCTAGGGCCTCTGATTTATTTCTGATCTGCAATATATCCACGTCTTGCCATACATCAAGAGCCGCATCCAAGGCACTCATGGATATCACACTAGGGGTTCCACACTGAAATTGATTAATATTGGGGGAAGGCTCGTATTTAGCATCGAAGGCAAAAGGTTTTGCGTGGCCCATCCAGCCGCATAATGGTTGTTTAACCGCTTCTTGATGGCGTTTGGCTACGTATAAAAAAGCAGGTGATCCTGGTCCACCATTTAGATATTTGTAACCACACCCCACAGCAAAATCTGCTTCACATGTATCTAGCTCCACTGGCAAAGCACCGGCGCTATGGGCTAAATCCCAAACAACTAGAATACCTTTGTCATGGGCCAGTTGGGTTAGTTTTGCCATATCCAATAACTTACCCGTTCGAAAATTTACTTGGGTGAGTAATAATACGGCTACCGACTCGGTTAGATTTTGTTGTATATCCTGCTCTGCAACCATCTGCAGTTGGCATAAGTCGGGTCCTAACAAGTCACTCAACCCTTGCACCATATATAAGTCAGTCGGAAAGTTGTCTGTTGTCGACAGCACAACTGTTCGCTCAGAATTAAGTTTAAGCGCACTGCATAACAGCTTAAATAAATTCACAGATATAGAGTCACAACAAATTACTTGGCCTTTTGCCGCACCAATAAGAGGCGCTATTTTTTCACCTACCATAATAGGCAAATCAATCCAGTTATGGCTATTCCAACTTTTAATTAAGTCGTTTCCCCACTGTTGGCTAACCACCTCTGCCACTCTAGATTTGACCGATTTAGGCAACGCGCCTAATGAATTGCCATCCAAATAGATAGTATTCGCCGGAAGCTCGAACTCAAGGCGCTTTTTAGCCAAAGGATCGGCTTTATCTAAAGTAATAATCTCATCAAAATTCATTCTGCTAATCCGTTTAATTGTTGGGTCAATGTACTAAAATCCTCAGAGCCAGGGTGGATCCAGTCAAAATGCCCTACCCCTTCTAACATGATGACCTTACGTTCAAGCTTGTCTAACTTAAATGTTGGTACGATATTATCTTTATCGCCTTGTAAAATAGAGGTGTTTACGTGTAATGGCTGCTGACTCGGGTTAGCCATATTGTATTCATCAGGTCTGTCTTTAGGCATACCGTGCATAAAGTTTTTGGTCACTTGCTGGCAGCTATTTGTGCCAACGGCATATTATGCAATATCAGTAATCGCGGCTAAACCAATCACGCCTTTAAGCGGTTTAATTGTACCTCCTGCAAGCAAGGCCAAATGCCCACCAGCAGAATGCCCCACTAATACAGATTTGGTTAGTTCAAACTCACCCTTGTTGTAACGAGCTGACGCGAGGATACCAGCCTTTACATCATCATAAGTGCCTGGCCAACCGCCGCCTATATCGCCAGTTCGACGATATTCTAATGACCACACATTGAAGCCTGCTTGAGCCAACCCAGTGCTTAACGCATAGGTATGTTGAATATCGTATGCACTTAACCAACAACCACCATGAATTAAAATAACCAGTGGGTATGCTTGTTCATTATCAATATATTTTACCTTATTAACCTTTTTGGCTCGCCACAGTAAGGCGTATTGCGAAGGATCTGCACCATAGGAAATGGTTTTATCTGCAGCAGTAAATGCCAATGCAGCGACTTTTGAGTAGGCAACATTATTAGCAACGCTTGGGAACTTGATGGTTGTTTGTGAAGCAACTACAGTGAACGAGAGCATGCACATGGATAATATTATTAACCAATTCAAAATAACCGATTTCCTTAAATAAAAAAGCAGCGTTAGAAATAACACTGCTTACATACATCTCAAATCAACATTTAGATTACATCATTTCAACCGCTATAGCGGTTGCTTCCCCTCCACCAATACACAATGAAGCGACACCCTTTTTAAGATTATTTTGTTTAAGTGCATGTAATAACGTAACCATAACTCTTGCACCAGATGCACCAATTGGATGTCCAAGCGCACAAGCTCCGCCTTTAATATTGACTTTAGCTGGGTTTAATCCCAGCTTTTTGATGGCTAACATAGTGACCATAGCAAAAGCTTCATTGATTTCGAACAAATCAACGTCTTCATGAGACCAGCCCGTTTTATCAAATAATTTTTGCATCGCACCAACGGGTGCAACAGTGAAGTTTTCAGGTTCAATGGCATGAGAGCTATGTGCAACAATTTTAGCTATTGGCGTTAAACCCAATGCTTGAGCTTTATTTGCTGACATAACCAGTAGTGCAGCAGCACCATCAGAAATGGAACTTGAATTGGCGGCAGTTACGGTACCGTCTTTTTTAAATGCTGGGCGTAATGTAGGTATTTTTTCTGGCTTAGCTTGTTTTGGGCCATCATCACTATCAACTAACATATCGCCTTTGCGACTTTTTATAATAACAGGGGTAATTTCATCAACGAATAAACCAGCATCTTGAGCATTGTTGGCTTTGTGTAAACTGGCTAAGGCAAATTCATCCATTTGTTCACGAGTGATATCTTCGGCATCGGCTGTTGCTTGTGCAAAACAACCCATAGCTTGGCCATCGTAAGCGTTTTCTAAGCCATCCATCATCATGTGGTCTATTACCTGGCCATGTCCCATGCGATAACCAGAACGGGCTTTAGGCAATAAATAAGGTGCATTACTCATGCTCTCCATGCCACCCGCCACTATCGCTTCTGCAGTGCCCGCTTTGATCAAATCATGGGCTAACATAATAGCTTTCATACCTGAACCGCAGACTTTGTTAATGGTTGTTACACCCGTTGCTAACGGAAGCCCTGCTTTTAGCGAAGCTTGTCTGGCTGGTGATTGCCCTAAACCTGCTGGCAACACACAGCCCATTATCACTTCATCGATATGTGACAATACCTCAGCAGGATCTTGAGTTTCTTCTAACACGGACTTTATAGCGCAGGCTCCTAATTCAGTGGCCGTAATTGGTGACAAACTTCCTACAAACCCACCCATAGGTGTGCGTTTTGCAGATACGATGACAATAGTATTATCAGACATAAAAACTCCTAAATTTTGATCTATTCGTTATTTTGTTAATTACTAGCGTACAGGAATTTGCACGCTTTGTGTTTTATCACAATAATTGACTTAAACGATATTTGCTTTACAAGATTGATTTTAAAACCGTAACACTTTACATTTGCTTTTAGTTAACGTAAACGTAAACGTAAACTTTGATAACGACTAACTACAAATATTGATCATCTATACATGAGCAAATAATGAGTAAACAGACTTTTAGCATAGGCGAACTAGCCAAATCAATGGACATTACACCGCGATCTATTCGATTTTACGAAGAACAAGGTTTGTTAAATCCAACTCGAATTGGTCAAAGTCGTATTTACTTGAAAAAGGATCAGGTTCGTTTGAAGCTGATTTTACGTGGTAAACGCTTAGGGTTTTCCTTAGCGGAAACCAAAACCTTATTTGATTTGTATGACAGTCACCAAAATTCAAAAGTGCAGCTAGAAGCGATGCTCAAAATGACAGCTGATAAACGTGCTCATATGCAACAACAACTAGTAGACATTGAAATGTTAAAAGCTGAACTAGAAGACGTAGAAGCCCGTTGTCAAGACGAACTCAATGCCTTAACTCAAGGAAAAATCGCATGAATGCCCCCTATCCAACACTCAACTTTGGTCTCGGTCAAGACATCGATATGTTACGTGACCACGTATATAACTTCGCCCAAGGTGAAATCACTCCTGTGGCAGATGAGGCAGATAAAAATAATTGTTTCCCCAATGAATTATGGCCAAAACTAGGTGGGATGGGGCTTTTAGGCGTGACGGTCGCCGAACAATACGGTGGCTCTGATATGGGTTATTTGGCTCATGTTATTGCAATGGAAGAGGTTAGCCGTGCATCAGCGGGCATTGGATTAAGTTATGGCGCCCATTCAAATTTATGTGTTAATCAAATTCACAAAAACGGTAGTGATGCTCAGAAACAAACCTACTTACCCAAGTTAGTCAGCGGTGAACATATCGGTGCCTTAGCGATGAGTGAGCCAAACGCTGGTTCAGATGTCGTAAGCATGAAACTCCGTGCTGACAAACGCGGCGATGTATATGTGTTAAATGGCAGCAAAATGTGGATCACCAATGGTCCTGACGCGCATACATTTGTGGTATATGCCAAAACTGATGTGTCTGCAGGTGCCAAAGGCATGACCGCTTTTATCGTTGAACGTGGTACTCACGGATTTAGTCAAGCACAAAAGCTGGACAAATTAGGTATGCGTTCTTCTAACACTTGTGAATTGGTGTTCCAAGATTGTGAAGTACCAGCAGAAAACATCCTAGGCCAAGAAGGCGGTGGTGCAAAAGTATTGATGAGTGGTTTAGATTATGAACGCGTCGTTTTATCCGGCGGACCTCTAGGCATCATGCAAGCGTGTATGGATTTAGTGATCCCTTACATCCATGACCGTAAGCAATTTGGTCAATCAATTGGTGAGTTTCAATTAGTACAAGGCAAAGTGGCTGACATGTACACCCAAATGAACGCTGCCAGAGCCTATGTTTATGCTGTCGCTCGTTCATGTGACCGAGGTGAAACTACCCGTAAAGACTCAGCAGGAGCGATTCTTTATTCTGCGGAGCTGGCCACAAAAATGGCATTAGACGCTATTCAGCTTTTAGGTGGCAATGGTTACATCAACGATTTTCCAGCAGGTCGTTTGTTACGGGATGCTAAGTTGTATGAAATCGGTGCAGGGACATCTGAAATTCGTAGAATGTTAATTGGTCGAGAGTTGTTTAAAGAGTCCGCTTAAATAGCTTATATAAAAAGCTGTTATAAAAAGCTTGTTTAAAGAGACCTTTTAAAACTATCTATCGCAAATAACTGGAGCAATACTGTGCCGAAAATCATCAGTAAGCTAAATACAAAAAGCCAAGAATTTTTGGCTAATGCATCACACATGCAAGTGCAAGTAGACGATCTAAAAGACAAAATTGCGATAATCAAAAACGGCGGTGGCGAAAAGGCTAATCAAAGGCATACTGGTCGAGGAAAACTGCTCCCTAGAGAGCGGATCAATACCCTAATTGATCCTGGCTCGCCTTTTCTGGAATTGTCACAACTTGCTGCATATGAAGTGTATGAAGATAATGTACCTGCTGCCGGTGTTATCGCGGGTATTGGCCGTGTATCAGGCATCGAATGTATGATAGTTGCCAACGACGCAACGGTAAAAGGAGGAAGTTATTACCCGTTATCCGTAAAAAAACACCTGCGGGCGCAAACCATAGCCGAACAAAATAATTTGCCTTGTATCTATCTAGTAGACTCAGGTGGGGCTAACTTGCCGCGTCAAGATGAAGTATTTCCAGACAGAGAACATTTTGGCCGAATTTTTTTCAATCAAGCCAATTTGTCAGCACAAAATATTCCACAAATTGCTGTGGTAATGGGTTCATGTACCGCCGGCGGAGCTTATGTGCCTGCTATGGCTGACGAGTCGATTATAGTTAAAGACCAAGGCACCATTTTTCTAGGCGGCCCACCTTTAGTCAAGGCCGCCACAGGTGAAGTGGTCAGTGCACAAGATTTAGGTGGAGGCGATGTACATTGTAGAACATCCGGCGTGGTCGATCATTTAGCCAACAACGACCATCACGCATTAAAGATTGCCAGAGACGCTATAGCTAGATTAAACCGTAAAAAACATATTGAACTCGATGTGTGCGAAGCGGTTGAGCCTACCTATGGGAATGACGAAATATACGGTGTTATTCCAAAAGATAAACGCCAACCCTATGATGTAAGAGAAGTGATTGCCCGGGTAGTTGATGGTTCTGAGTTTGATGAATTTAAAGCTTTGTATGGACAAACACTGATCTGCGGCTTTGCCAGAATTTTTGGTTATCCGGTGGGTATTATCGCCAACAACGGTATTTTGTTTTCAGAGTCAGCACAAAAAGGTGCGCACTTTATTGAGCTCTGTTCACAGCGTAAAATCCCTTTGGTGTTTTTACAAAACATTACTGGTTTTATGGTGGGCAAACAATATGAAGCAGGCGGCATAGCAAAACATGGCGCAAAAATGGTTACCGCAGTAGCGTGCGCCAAAGTACCTAAATTTACTATATTGATTGGTGGAAGTTTTGGTGCAGGCAATTACGGCATGTGTGGTCGTGCTTATGATCCGCGTTTTATGTTTATGTGGCCTAACGCACGTATATCAGTGATGGGTGGTGAGCAAGCTGCAGGTGTGCTGGCGCAAGTCAAACGCGAACAAAAAGAGCGTGTGAATGAGCAATGGAGTGAAGAGCAAGAAATACAGTTCAAACAACCCATTATTGATACCTACGAAACCCAGGGACATCCTTATTATGCTTCAGCAAGGTTGTGGGACGACGGTGTAATAGACCCCGCTGACACGCGTCAGGTGTTAGGTTTGTGTATTTCAGCTAGCTTAAATAAACCTATAGAGGACACCCGGTTTGGCGTCTTTAGAATGTAAGGATGAAAATATAATGAATCAAACCGATAGAGTGCTATTTAATATAGATGAAAGGGGGGTTGCAACAGTCACCTTAAATCAGCCTGAGATCCATAATGCTTTTGACGATAAGTTAATTGTTCAACTAACTGAGATTTTTACTAGCATAAGTCAGAATAAAGATATTCGGGTCATGGTTCTAGCAGCGGCAGGTAAAAGTTTTAGTGCTGGAGCAGATTTAAACTGGATGCAACGTATGGCTAGCTATAGTTATGAACAGAATCTAGCGGATGCCAATGTATTAGCCAACATGTTTTTCATCCTCAACACTATCGATAAACCCACTATTGCTAGGGTACAAGGTGCTGCGTTTGGCGGTGCCGTAGGACTCGTTGCCTGTTGTGATATGGCCATTGGTAGCAAATTAAGTAAGTTTTGTTTAAGTGAAGTGAAACTTGGATTAGCCCCAGCCACCATCAGCCCATATGTGATTGATGCAATAGGTGCCAGAATTGCCAGACGCTATTTTACCACTGCCGAAGTATTTTCTGCCCGCCGCGCCAGACGTCTAGGATTGCTCAGCGAGGCTGTGGTCGAGGAAGAATTAGACAGCACTATCGAAAACTTAATTGAACATATCCTTAAAAACTCACCCGCAGCAATTCGAGATGCTAAACAACTTGTTTTTGATGTACAGAACAAGCCTATTTCTAAAGAGCTTTTAGCCAAGACTAGCGAAAAAATTGCTGAGCTTAGAGTCTCTGAGCAAGGTCAAGAAGGCCTAAATGCGTTTTTACAGAAGCGTCGAGCCAAATGGATAAAAGAGTAACGGAGTAAACCATGTTCACTAAATTATTGATTGCTAATCGCGGAGAAATTAGTTGCCGCATTATCAAAACAGCAAAACGTATGGGTATATTAACCGTTGCCTTATATTCAGATGCCGACCAACAGGCGTTACATGTGAAGATGGCCGATGAAGCCGTTTATGTAGGCCCTTCTCCTTCTAAAGACAGTTACCTTCAAGATAAAAAGATCATTCAAATCGCACTTGAAGTGGGTGCAGATGCCATTCACCCGGGCTATGGGTTTTTATCAGAAAACGCCACGTTTGCTAATTTATGCGAGCACAATAACATTGTGTTTGTCGGCCCCCCTGTTAGTGCAATTGAGGCGATGGGCTCAAAATCGGCTGCCAAAAATATAATGGAGCTAGCCAAGGTACCATTAGTGCCAGGCTACCATGGTGACGACCAAAGTGTCGCAGGCTTAAAGTCTCACGCAGACAAAATGGGCTACCCAGTATTACTTAAAGCCGCCGCCGGTGGTGGCGGCAAAGGTATGCGTCAGGTATGGCACGCCGCAGAATTTTCCGATGCATTAGCAGCGGCAAAACGCGAGGCAATGTCGAGTTTTAGGGATGATTTGATGTTGGTCGAGAAATACCTCACCGGACCCCGTCATGTGGAAATCCAAGTATTTTGTGATAATTTTGGAAATGGGGTATACCTCTTTGAACGCGACTGCTCGGTGCAACGTCGTCATCAAAAAGTCATAGAAGAAGCCCCCGCTTTTGGCATGACTGCAGCGCTGCGTGCACAGATGGGCGAAGCTGCATTAAAAGCCGCAAAAGCCATCAATTACGCTGGAGCGGGCACAGTAGAATTTTTATTGGACAGTGACGGGCAATTCTATTTTATGGAAATGAATACCCGTTTGCAGGTTGAACACCCAGTGACTGAAATGATCACTGGCCAGGATTTAGTTGAATGGCAATTGCGTGTCGCTAACAACGAACAATTGCCATTGACACAAGACGCACTGCGAATTCGTGGGCATTCTTTTGAAGCCAGAATTTATGCAGAAGATCCCAATAATGACTTTTTACCCGCGACCGGCAAATTATCCCTGTTGCAACCACCCATTGAATCAGAGTATGTTCGCGTGGATACAGGCGTGGTTCAAGGTGATGAAGTCTCTGTCTTTTACGACCCTATGATCGCAAAATTAATTGTATGGGATGAAAACCGTGATAAGGCTCTAGCAAGATTAACCAAAGCTTTAACCGAGTATCATATTGACGGTGTGGTCACTAACATTGAATTTTTATATAACTTAGCCAGCAGTGCTCCTTTTAAGGCTGAGCAAATTGACACTGGTTTTATAGAAAAAAATCAAGACTTGTTAATGCTAAATGATCAGCAACACATTCAAGCTTTACTGCCAATAGCCGCCTTGTATTTGATGCTCATTAATCAGCAAAATAGTACTTTAAATCATCAAGACCCATATTCGCCTTGGTCACTTGGTGATGCTTGGCGAGCGAATGAGCAACACCTTCAAAACTTAGAAATAGTGCTTGGAGATAACTCTTTCATCGTGCAAGTTTGCCAAACAGGTGCCGGAAGTCACAGTGTATTTAATATTAACGTTGGCCAGCAAGACTATCACTGCGCAGGTATGATTGAAAAAAACCAACTAATCTCTACTATCAATGGCCACAAAACAATCGCTAATGTCAACGCCCATCAAGATGACTACTCGGTATTTTGTCATGGCAAAGTCATCCGTTTTAAATCATTACAAGCAGACTTGGGTGATATCCAAGACAACGCTGCAGACGCTGGTTTTATCGCGCCGATGAACGGCACAGTGGTCGCCATTTTAGTCGAACCAGAACAGCAAGTTCAAAAAGGCCAAGCCTTGATGGTAATGGAAGCTATGAAAATGGAACACAGCTTAAAAGCCCCTGCCGCTGGTTGTGTCAGCGAATTTTACTTTAAAGCGGGTGAGTTGGTAGATGGCGGTGCCGAACTATTGGCTTTTCAAGCTACAGAAGCTGTTCAACCTATAAAAGCTGATCATACTAACTAGGAGTCATCTAAAAATGTTACCTAAGTCGGTCAAAATAGTCGAAGTAGGCCCAAGAGATGGCTTGCAAAATGAGCAGGGTATAGTGCCCTTAGCAGCTAAAATAGCACTAGTGGAACAGTTAGCTGAGGCGGGTTGTACTGTGATAGAAACGGGTAGTTTCGTGTCGCCTAGGTGGGTACCACAAATGGCTGACAGTGCTGCTGTGTTTCAGCAAATTAAACGACAAAACAATGTTCGCTACACAGCGCTAACGCCAAACTTACATGGCTTAGAAGCAGCAATAGAAGCTCAAGTTGATGAAGTGGCTATTTTTGGTGCCGCGTCAGAAGCCTTTTCGCAAAAAAACATTAACTGCTCAATTGCCCAAAGCCTTGAACGTTTTCTACCGGTGATAGAGCTGGCGAAAAAGCATCAACTTCCCGTTCGAGGTTACGTTTCTTGCGTATTAGGTTGTCCATATGCAGGCCACGTTGCCCCTCAAAAAGTGGCAGAAGTCAGTCAACGATTAATGGATATGGGCTGCTATGAAATATCCCTAGGCGATACTATTGGTGTGGGTACACCAATAAAAACACAACAAATGTTAGATGCCGTTTTAAACTGCATGCCTGCAGATAAATTAGCCGTACATTTTCATGATACCTATGGTCAAGCATTGGTCAATATATTGGTTGCTCTGCAACAGGGTATATCAGTTTTAGATAGTGCGGTTTCTGGTTTAGGCGGATGCCCTTATGCGAAAGGTGCCTCTGGCAATGTTGCCACGGAAGATTTAGTCTATATGCTTGACGGAATGAATATCGAAACTGGCATCAATCTTAAACGGCTAACTCAGGCTGGATTAAATATGATGCAAGCCCTAGGTAGACAGTCGAACTCCAAGGTAGCAAACGCCATAACAGCATAAGGAAAGTTTTTTGACCGAACAAAATTTATCTCGAACCACAATACCTGCAAATGTCAGAGTGATGATTGCATTAGTAGCATCGCCTACTTTAATGGTAGTAGGTATGTTGCTTTACACGCTATTTGTGGATGGTTGGCAATATATAAGTATCAGTATGATCATTTTTTCACTGCTATGTGTTTTATCTTATTACGTGGTAATAACAGGGCATCCCCCTCGCCTTCGCAATAAAAAACGCGATTAAACCATAAACTAACACCTGTTTGAAAAAAGTCATTCGGGTACAATGCCTGTATTCCCATAAGTTACAGACTAACAGCAGTAAGGTAGATTGAATGGAATTTTTTACTTGGGACGTCAACCCAGTATTAATCGAATTTTTTGGATTAAAAATACATTGGTACGGCGCATTATTTGCAACCGCTATTTTAGCCGGCTTGCAAGTAATGAAATGGATATTTCAACGAGAAAAAATCGACCTAGAGTTACTTGATACAGGACTAATGTATTGTGTGTTTGGCATTATTGTCGGTGCCAGACTCGGTCATTGCTTATTTTATGACCCAGATTTTTACCTTAGTAACCCACTGAAAATATTAGCGATATGGGAGGGAGGTCTTGCCAGCCACGGCGGTGGATTAGGCGTGATCATTGCGGTATATTTTTTCCAAAGAAAACATAAAATTGAATATCTATGGCTATTAGACAGACTCGCTATATCGACTGCATTGTTTGGGTTCTTTGTTCGCTTTGCTAATTTTATGAATTCTGAGATTATTGGTATTCAGACTGATGTACCTTGGGCAGTGGTATTTTCACGTATTGACTTATTGCCGAGGCATCCAGCCCAGCTTTACGAATCATTGTCATACTTAAGCATATTTATAACCTTAATAATGTTGTATCGCTTTTCAAACATTAACAAGCAATCAGGAGCTCTATTTGGCGCATTTTTATGTATGGTATTTACCGCTAGATTCGGTATTGAATTCGTAAAAGTGAAACAAGCTGCTTATACAGGTGATATTTGGATAAATACTGGGCAGGCTTTGAGTATCCCATTTTTTGTGGTTGGCATTGTTCTATTATTTAAAGCTTGGAAGAAAAGTCGTACATAAATTATTACTTATCCATTCATCGTTCTTAGATGATGGGGTACGCCAATGAATTTTTTTGTACATTTGATTGTTATTTACCTGTTTGAGTGATGCATTGATTAATTTAATCCAAGTATTATCAATAATTACCTGCAAAAAAGATTATTTCTCTGTTTACTATAAATAGAGCTCATTGAATTAAGTAAACCGTCGTGTAAACTCGATAAGTACTAGACTAGATAAAATACTAAATATAAAGTTAACTTTACAGGAGTAAGGACATATGGCAAACCAACCGTCTCGTTATATCAGTAATTTAACACGAGATACCTACGCATTAATTTTAGCCGGTGGCAGAGGTTCAAGACTTTATGAACTGACTAACTGGCGGGCAAAACCAGCCTTATATTTTGGTGGTAAGTTTCGTATTATTGATTTTCCATTATCCAATTGTATTAATTCTGGGATCCGCAACGTTGGCGTAGTTACCCAGTATAAGTCTCATTCGCTCATTCGGCATTTAGTCAGAGGTTGGGGGCATTTTAAGAAAGAACTAGGCGAGTCGGTTGAAATTCTCCCTGCATCACAGCGTTTTTCAGATAATTGGTATGAAGGTACAGCAGATGCGGTCTTTCAAAATATTGATATTATTCGTGATGAGCTGCCTAAATATGTCATGGTGTTATCTGGTGATCATATCTACCGAATGGACTACGGTAACCTAATTGCGCAACATGCTGAATCGGGTGCAAAAATGACAGTGAGTTGTATGCCTGTGCCCCTAGAAGAAGCAGCCGGGCAATTTGGTGTAATGTCAGTAGACGAAAATTATAAGATTATTGGCTTCGAAGAAAAGCCTGAAAACCCTACCCCTTTGCCGAACGATCCAACCAAATGTTTAGCCTCAATGGGTAATTACGTATTTGATACTCAGTTTCTGTTTGACCAATTAAAAGTGGATTCCGAAACATCTGGATCTGAACGAGATTTTGGCAAAGATATTATTCCCTCCATCATCGAAGAAGGCTCGGTATATGCGTTCCAATTCGAAAGCGATGGAGAAAACGAAGCTTATTGGCGCGATGTAGGTACCTTAGACTCATTCTGGCAAGCAAACATGGAACTGGTGGCGCCAGTGCCAGCATTAAACTTATATGATAAGAAGTGGCCTATTTGGACTTATCAAGAACAATTACCTCCTGCCAAGTTTGTATGGGAAGAAGATAACCGCAGAGGCACAGCGATTAACTCTGTTGTTTCCGGTGGCTGTATTATTTCAGGTGCAACGTTACGTCGCAGTTTATGTTTCTCTAATGTTAGAGTGCATTCTTATAGTGACATAGAAGATTCTGTGTTGTTGCCAGACGTTGAAGTTGAGCGTAATTGCCGTATACGAAAAGCCATAATTGACCGCGGTTGTATTATTCCCGAAGGTACCGTTATAGGTCATAGTCGTGAGGACGATTTAGCCAGAGGATTCAGGGTCACAGAAAAAGGCGTAGTACTCGTCACGCGAGAAATGTTGGGCCTTAAAGTGGGTTTTTAAAACTAACTTTAACAAGATTAATTAGCCGTTTTAAATCGCGGCTTATTTACTTAATGGTCAGCTTCCCACAAACGAATACGTTGGTTTATTATTTGGGCCACTTGTTGAGGTATTTCCAGAGGAAACATATGGCCTCTTCCAGCTAAGACCATGTGTTCAATCTTGGTCTGTTCTATAAAAGTCGATAACAATGCCGGTATACACACTTCGCTTTCCCCCCCGGTTACGATCAAGGCTGGTACCTTTAAACGCTTATAATATTGATTCAGATTGTGAGGGATGTTCCTATAAATATCGGCTTCAATTTGCGCGTCAAAGTTAAGGTGATGGCCATCTTCTTTATCGTCAATAGCTGCGGCAACGTAGTCGGCAACACAAGCAGGTGAAAAATTTTTAAATAACGATCGAGCTTGAAAATATTCAACTAAATCAGTGCCTTTTGGCCAATATTGACAGCGTGCTTTAGCTTTTCCTGCTGGAGAAAATTTATCTATTAATGGCGAATATTTTAATAACTTAAAAACTACTCTAGACAGGCCTGATGCAATAGGTGGATCAAACATAATCAATCCTTTTATCAAGTCTGGCCTTTCACAGGCAGCCATAAATGATATCACCGCCCCCATAGAGTGGCCTACGGCATACACCGGTTTTTCTAAGTTTGTTTGTAAATAATTAATTAATTCATCAACTTGATTTGCTAGATTTGTATTTACAGGGAAATACTTGGTGTGTGCAAATTTAGTTAAGGCAAACAATTCAACATCAGTATTTAACGCATTAAAAATTTGTTGATAGCTGCCTGCAGGAAAACCATTGGCATGGGCAAAATGTAGGTTTATTTTTTCAGATGATATCATACTGGATTGAGCTCTCGCACTAGGTTTATATACTCCTGAGGGGGCTTTCCTGCCCAACTTTTAAAGACTCTTCTAAAGTTTGTAATTTGGATTTGATCAAGAGCATAGACCACAGATTGAACAGATTTACCTTGCTGGAATAAGACCTTTACCTGCTGGTGAATAACTTGTACTAACAACATTTTGAAACTGCTCTTTTAAGCTTTAAATATCTAAGTAATGTTCTGAAGGTAGGATATAACTTATTGGCAATCACCTTTGATTTTCTGTTTTGTGGTGCACTCATCTCTAATAATAAATATACTTGGCCTGTTGACCTACTAATTAAATTCAAGTTTTCTAGCTTCGCTTTATACAACAACTCGGCATAACGAAGACAATGCCACATCAGAGAGTCATGATCTTTCAGATACATATCGACTAAATTAGGTTCTACAAAAACAAAGCTTTTAACAGCTGAAAAAAGCACCTCACAATCAAATATATCCTGGAATATTGGATAATATGAAGGTTCAAATGTATTTAATTGGATGCGTTTAAACAACTTATTTTAACTCACAACAAAACCCAGGCTTTGCTGCAAAGTGACTAATATTGATCCGATGAAAAACGTCTGATGTGTGAATAGTAAATAACTCTTTAATTTCGATGACAAAATTATTTTAATTTTTTTTAAATGTGGGTTTCAAAAGCACCTATCCTAACATGATGTTGACATAGCTCGATGGCTTGTCTTGTCAACATACGATTGAATAAAGCAAAATCCTATATGACATATCTATTAATGGGTGATTTTTGCTGTTACTCATAACAATGTCAGCCTGCTCAAATCCTTCAACGACAGCAAATATTAGTTTTTCGGACTGATGGTATTCAATCAGTATTCCAGTTTAATGTAACGGATCTTTTTTTAAGTGGCATTTAGCTAACTAGGCTTGGCTGTATAATCCACATTTATCAATATGATCACACATTTATCAATATAACGAGCAGGGATCAAAGGCATCGAATACAAAACTTTACTTTTTGCTGAGTTTCACTCAAGTTGTCGGCGCTAGTTATAAGCTTTTTTGTTTTGACAGTCACTTTTCAATTGAACATGTTTACACACATCACAGATGCTTTATCCCTAAAGACGCGCCAACACGGCAGCTAGAAAATAGAAGTAAAAAAACATATTTTTATTTCTAGTTATTTGAGTATTTGGAATACTGATAAAAGACGATTAGTCAGACGTCATCAATCCATGAATTCGTTCAATAATGTATTTATCCTTGGGGATTGATGAGGTTATTCGAAGTGACGAGTTAACATTCATTAGTTGGATGCATGTTGCTTAATTTATTCTTCTAGCTTTGAGCGATACAGCCATGGTAGAAATTCTCAACTACATAAAACATTATGGCTGATGAAGAATAAATCGTCCCCAGTTGCCGCAAGGCATTTCTGGAACAGCAATAGAAAACAGGTCCTAGCCTATATTTAATCTATATCGCTACTCTCACCATCGCGTACAAGGACATAATCCTTTTACCATGACAAGGGGGCGATGATTCCCCCTATGATGCTCATCGACTGTGTAGGTGCCATCTGCCTTATCTTAGCCCAGCTAATGTGGTTTAAGTTGATAGGACTTAAATTTCAGCACTGGGACCATGTATAAACAACTGGGTAAAAACTATAATGACTCGAAGACAAATATGAGACTTTGTGGATTTTAGCACCCAACCAACGGGTAATGTGCTCAGCGGTCCAAAAGAAAATAATAATATTTGATACCAATAACAATCTCTCTTCAGATTATTAGGCGACGTCGCTCTGACTTTTGCAGGTGCTTAAGTTTGCGCCTTGGAAAAAGAGGGCTCTTATTACACATCACCGATAAAAAGCAAAGTAGTCAACAATTCGATGAACTCACATTGTTATGACAATAAATACGCTGTGACTCAATTGACTTTGGTATCAATTGAAATTTAAAATTTATCCGTGCACATCAGAAAATTCAAATAGAGATTAATCTGTTTATCATGTAAGGGCTGGGCTAGCAGCTAATAGTGATAATTATTTAGGATACACATGGGGCGTGACTGATTGTCAACAGGCTTTTCTACCCGTTCAAGTATGCACTTATTATTTGAATCCAAGACAGTCTTTACCCAGTCAAGATGGCTAAAGTAATAATAGGCTAAGTTAAAAACCCCTCAGAAGCTCTCGAATGAAGATGAACCAAACAAAGCCAATGCACTCATCAACTGCAAGTTACTGAAGTCCAATGCATTGTTCACACACTCCAAATCAATTCCGAGATCTGCGTACATATTCTCAGTAACATTGGCATGCCTCGAATACACGTCACTATTAATATTACATAATGATAATAAGTAAGCGAGTTGAACAACTTTTTCTTCTTTGTTGCTGGTATCATGTTCACTAACATGAGTCTTTGACACTATTTGTGAAATATCAGTGGGTATGCCCCAGAATTTTAAAAGTTCACATGTAATATCTGTGTAAGCAAAACCCAGGTATTTTTTTTGCAAAATTAAGGGAGTATTTATATTTGATATGGATGCGCATTTAGCCGCTATATCAGGGTTTAGCTGTATCATAACCAATTCACCGAGATTGTGTAAAAAGCCACACACAAATAACTTCTCAGGCTCTTTTAAACCTAGCTCTTCGGCTAAGTATTTACATAACAAAGCGCAACTTGTACTTTGCTCCCAAAACTTTTCTAAATCGACTACATCAGGCTTAATATTCTTAAAAGCACTTGTTACACCATACGCCAGAACGAGATCATAAACTGATCGCGTACCAATAACTTGAATAGCTCTTGTAACTGTCGTGATGGTGTGAGGGTAATTGTACAAGGCACTATTAGAAATCTTCAAAACTTGCGACATGATTGTTGGATCATAGTTAATCACTTCTGCAACATCGTGCATAGATGTTGTTTCATCATCAATTAACTGCTTAATTTTTATCACCGCCTCCGGTAACACAAAAACATCACCCGCATGGGAAGCGTAATATCGTGCATTCATTAACTTATCTTTTCCTAAACTACGGTAGTTTTATTGTAATATATGCATTATTTTGCTGCATGTAGAATCGTCTAAAATAACAAAATATAATTAAAACAGATATTTTACTGAAGCTTTTAATGTGGAGACGAAAGGGGGTTATTTGAGAACACTGTTCCAACCCGATAAATGGCTTTACGTGGAAGACAATATTCTTAAGCCCAAACTTTAACGGTACTCCCTATGCACGTTGACCGAAAACCAACTATCAAAAAGTTTTATGGTAATACTTTCAGGGATTGCAAACTAATCGAGTCGATTAAGAAAAAATTTTAACAGATGTTGTAACTGTGAAGTGCTTAACAATTTTATGATTATCAAGGCTTACAAGTATAAAATAATATTTCTTCGAAACTTATAAAAGATGGTGGGTCGTGCTGGATTCGAACCAGCGACCAATTGATTAAAAGTCAACTGCTCTACCAGCTGAGCTAACGACCCATCGAATTATATTTTACTTTTCCTGCAGTGCTTGTGATTTTAGAAAATTTGGTGGGTCGTGCTGGATTCGAACCAGCGACCAATTGATTAAAAGTCAACTGCTCTACCAGCTGAGCTAACGACCCATTCTAAAACTTTCTTTCCTCCTCACTGCGAAGGCGGCATATAATACTCAATTGAAATTTTAGCGCAACCCAAATTGCATTATTATTTCAATAATCCCGACTGTTTGCTGAAAAACCGAACAATAGTGAATTTAATAAACTATCAAGACTGAATAAATAAAAACAAATGCCTGTTGACATTTCACGTACATGCTTTCAAGCAATAAAAAATAAACAGACATAATATTTCATTAAATTTCTTTTAGTCGCTTATCTGCTAGTTTAGCAGATGACGAACCTGAAAACTCAGCAACAACTTGCTCCCAAAGTTGTTTAGCGCGGGCAATATTTCCACGTTCCATTTCAGTTATTCCCAACTTCAGGGTGGCATCTGCTCTTTTACTTGAATTTGGAAAGTCAGCAATCAACGATTGAAATTGTAAACTTGCACCGGCCCAATCTTGTTTATTAAATAATAACTGCCCTAACCAATAATGAGCATTTGGCACATAACTAGAGTTAGAAAAATTTTTCAGAAAATTTTGAAATTCAGGAATGGCCTGTTCATATAGTTTATCTTTGAGTATTAAATTAACCGCTTTATCATAAGCTTCATTCTCATTAGCTGATAAAGGAGCTTCTAAAAGCGTTATTGAGGTGTCTGCAGACGTTGCTAATATTGGTTCGGGTTGTAATTTCACCGATTCGATACGCTTATCTATTTCCAGATATAACTCTCTTTGGCGTTCAAGAATTTTTTCTAATTGATAGTTTTGCACTTCTATAGAGCCACGAAGCTCGTTAACCTCATTTTGCATTACATCAAGCTGCTCTTGCTGGCGATGTTGTGACTCTGTTCTCGTAGAGAATTTTCTCTCCAACTCTGCAATACGTTGTTCACTACTATCACTGGTTACATCTTTAACGGGCGCTGGAGCTGCACTAACTGCGGCTCCATATAGCCCTAGCAAAATCATCGCTAAGGTGCGTTTCATCATATTGGGCTTCTATTTTTAATAAACTAAAACACCGCGGCGGTTTTCAGCAAAAGCCGCTTCAGATGTGAAATTGTTAACAGGTTTTTCCTCACCGTAAGACACAACTGATACTTGTGATGAGCTTACACCTGCATTTAATAAATAAGTTTGCACCGATTTGGCACGAGATTCGCCCAATGCAATGTTATACTCAGGTGTACCACGGCTGTCACAGTGGCCTTCAATTACAACTGATTGATCGGTGTTCTTTACTAAAAACGCCGCGTGTAGATCTAAAACACTATAAAAATCAGAGCTAATACTGGCGCGGTCAAAATCAAAGTAAACCAATTGATTATTCCCGAGTGCCATTAATTCTTGCTTCATTTCTTCTGCAGGTGTCATAACCGCTTCAACAGTTCCGGTTTCAACCATTGCATCACGAGCTTCTTGCGCTTTACGATCTGCTTCTGCTTGCTCTTGGGCAATTCTTGTTTCTTCCATAGCAGCTTTTGCGGCGCTATCTTCTGTAGATGTACAAGACATTATAGTTACAACTGGAAGAGCGATAACCAATCCTTTAAAAATTTTGTTTAATTGCATTTTTGTTTCCTGTTTTAATAGAATTTGAGTAACAATGTAAAGTCTAACGTAAAAATGGTGACCACGTCGGGGCCTTCACCTGACCATCGGCCGCAGGCAGTAGCGCTTTAAATCTGCCATCTAAAGACACCAAAGACAAAACTTGTTTTCCTTGATGTAGTGTACTGTAAATAATCATACTACCATTGGGGGCAATACTGGGTGATTCATCTAAATAGGTTTTAGTTAACACATATAGATTGCCATTTAGCAGATCTTGACGTGCTATATGGTAGTTACCACGGGTACGATTGACCATCACCATTTGTTTACCATCTGGGGTAATAGTCCCCCCTAAGTTCATCTCCCCTTCAAAAGTTATACGACGAACCTTACCTGAAGCTAAATTTACGCGATAAATCTGAGGTTTACCACCCCGTTCTGAACTAAATATTATGCTCTGACTATCTGGAGTCCAGCTTGGTTCCGTATCGATTGCTCTGTTTTTAGTTACTCTTCGCAGCTGTTTATTTGCAATATTCATCACATACACTTCTGGGTTCCCATCCTTAGACAACACCATAGCTATAGACTTGCCATCAGGCGAGAAATTTGGTGCGCCATTAATCCCTGAAAAATTGGTCATTTGTGTTCTACTCATAGTGTAGATATCTTGGATAAAAATTTGTGGGCGTTTGTTCTCAAAGCTTACGTAGGTTAGTTTAGTCCCATCAGGAGACCAAGAGGGGGACATTAACGGCTCGGGTGAACGTAAAAGAGTCGTTTCGTTAGCACCGTCATAATCTGCGACTACTAACTGGAAAGGTAAGTCATGTACATTTTTATCTCGCACGATGATATAAGCAATACGTGTCAAAAACGCGCCTCGTTCACCTGTTAACTTTTCGTAAACCACATCACTTATTCGATGAGAATGGCGTCTAAAATCATTACCAGAAATAGTCATTTTACTGACTGCTAATACATGATCGTTACTAGCAATGAGTTTGCCTCCCCTTAAAACTTGGGACTGACCACCAGTAATCTGACCACGTAATACATCAATTAATTCATAAGACACAGTATATCTATCAATCCCAGATAGCTCAATTTGGCCTACTAATACGGCTTCAATACCTTTTGAAGCCCAAGCGCTGTAGTCCACATCTTTGTCCGTATTTGGGTATTGAGGCATATCAATAGCATCAACAGGATTAAATTTACCGCTGCGACGTAAATCAGCAGCAATAACACTAGTAAGCTTTCCTGGCATAACGCCTTCACCAATCCATTTGAATGGCACTACACCAATTGGACGAGAGGTGTCTATGCCCTCAGTAATAACAATCTCCAATGCTGCAAAACTTCGAAAACTGACTAAAATAATAAAAATCAGAAGCAATAGTTGCTTCATCATGGATAGTGTTTTAAACATTATAATTCTGGCTCAACGGTTAAATTAATTTCACGTAATTGCTGGTATACATCTTCTTCTTGTGACACAGGTAATGTATCAGATTTAAAAACTGCGGCTTTGGCAGCTCGGCATAAGATTGTATCACCCCCTAATTCTTTTACTTGAGTCACTAACCCATTCGATGCTAATCGAATATTCAAACGACAGGATTTACCTTTCATTGCATCATCGACAATCAAATTGCGCTGTATAGTTTGTTTGATGAGTGCTTGGTATTTTTGCACTTCAGTTAATACCTGTTTGTTTCTTTTTTGTTGCCTCACAGCCTGTTCTGCCAGAAGCTGATCCTCAAGCATTTTTTCTCGTTCGGCCTTATCTTTTGCTACTTTTCTCTGTCGCTTAGCTTCTTTTATGGCCTTTTCTTCTCGTTCACGATTTGCCTTAGCCTGCTTGGCTTGATCTTCGGCCTTTTTCTTCTCTACTTCTTTGCGTATACGCTCAGTTTCTAACTGCTTAGCTTTGGCCTTTTCCTGCTTTTGTTTTTCTCTTGCAGCGACTGCCGCTTGTTCGGCATTTTTCTTATCTAGCTGCTGTTTTATTGTCTGTTTTTTTAATTTAGATATTTCTGACTCTTGTTTCTTACGCTTCTTCTCAGCATCTGCAGCCCTGCGCTCAAGCTCTTTCACCCTATTTTCTTCTTTTAGGCTTTTGGCTTTTCTTTCATCTTTAACCTTTTGCACTTGTTTTTGTAATTGATTTTCATCAATGAC
>JAWUXU010000042.1:0-19972 GCA_034111145.1 Paraglaciecola sp. | reverse complement strand
CGCTTTTCCAACGGCGTGTATAGGTTACCGCTGATTTCATAATAGGTGCGAACGGCTTGTTGATTTTTACCCGGTCGCCCTTTGCCTTTGTAAACGGGCACTTCAAGCACAGTGGCTTCGACTGCCAGTGTGGCTTGTTTTTCCTGCCATTGCTCAACAGCGGCAAGGGCATCAGTGCGACAGGCAAACGCTTGCTGGCACAATTTTTTGAAGGTTTTGCGACTCCCATCTGCCTGCTTTAACATCCGAGAATTTAGCGTATGATGCTCTCGTTTCGTCGCTTGCTCACTGCGCACCAGTAACCATTTTTGCTCAACATCACCATAATGACTTGTGTGCCAAACACCCTGGTAGCCATCACCAATGGGTTCAAAGTTCAGTAAGCTTGCACTTTGTATCAATGTTTTGGTTTCTTTGAGTTTTTGTGGCACGCGGGTAATAAACAATTGAGGCAGTGCATCCAATTCAACGATAGTTTCCTTAACATATAAGGCGGCATCAGCCACTAAATAGCGGCATTTCTGGGCGGCTTTAAGGCTGCTGATATGAGATTTCACTATCTTTTTAAATCCCTCTACGTCGTTGACATTACCGCTTTGTGCCTGCATATAAACGGGAATACCAGAACGATTTTCGCATATCAAGTTAAGTACAACTTGATTAAGCTCTGGGCGGTGATCACGGGAATACCCTTTGGTAATGTGAATGGCGGTAGGCTCTTCTTCGTCTGAGTTGGCCTTGCCATCGTAATGAAAGCTAGTTGAATCTAAATGGGTGAATTCGCAGGGGAGTTTGAGGTGGTCAACGACCTTTTCAGCAATTTGCTGGTACAAACCAGAAACGCCTGCATCATAGAGCGCATCGAGGCAGCGACCCAATGCATCATCGTTGATATGTGATGCATCAATTCCTTCGCCAATCAGCCGGGAAACTGGTTTATCATCAAAAAACTCACTGTACATGTGCAAAGTTCGCCCGGTAAACCCCAGCCCATTCAACAGCATAGCAGTAAAAATCTGACCATAGCTCACTTGTCTGCGCTCAGAAGTACCCAGCACTTTATCAATGGTGGCGGCCAGGTCAATTTCCTGGCAAAACCCAGCAACCAAGCCAAGATGATCTAATCTTTTAGACGTATAAACAGGTGATGACATGAAAATTCACTCGCAAAAGAGAGTAATAGATCAAGATCGGAGATCGCCATCAACCTATTTTTGAATAATCATGTAAAAAAGATAAAATAGCAGCTATATCGGTCAATAAATACTCGATGTGTTATTTGTAAATTATGTGCGGAATGACAGTTGGAAAGTAACTTGGGTTGGTTTCTATTAGGATTCTTATATCGTATAAAACCCAAATAGAAACAATCTGTCAAAGCTCAAAAACAATTAGCGGGAATATTTTGGGAAACAATCATGCAAAAAGCTAGTAATCAAGAAATAAGTTGGGAAACTTATTATCAAGAATTAAATGATAGTTTACTTCTACCAAATGAGTATGTGACTCGAATATTTCTCGGAAGTTATCCAGATTTAAATCTTCATAAAGATTTTAAAGGAAAGAAAATATGTGATATTAGCTGTGGTGACGGTAGGAATACCGTACTTCTGAATAAGGTTGGTTTTCAAACTTATGGTACTGAAATCACCGCGGAAATTTGTCGAATTACGAAAGATAAACTTGCCAAACATCCTGATTGTATTAATAGTAATATTAAAACTGGATTTAACTGGAGTTTACCTTTCGAAGATGAATCTTTTGATTACCTTTTATCTTGGAATGCTTGCTACTACATGAATGATAGCAATCCTGATTTTAGTCAACATATCTCAGAGTTTGCAAGAGTTCTGAAAAAAGGCGGGATATTTGTTGTCTCTGTTCCTATGTCAGATTGTTGTACATTAATTGGCGCTGAGGAGTTAGGCGATAACTTGATCCGAATTAATACTCAGACCAACTTCAGTTACATTAATGGAACAATTTTTAAGCGTTTTAATAGTTGGAATGATATAGAAACCAGTTTCGGTTCTCACTTTTTCAATTTCAAGAAAGGAGAGTTAAAGGATGATTGTTTTGGTCTCCCATTAAATTATTATCTTTTCGTATGTGAAAAAAAATAAGACATTAAATAAATTGTAGTAGCTCAGACTTGATCTGACAGCACCATTTGAAAAATGGGTAACCTTCAGACCAAGTCTGAGCTACTACACATTAGGATCCCAACTCAATATTGTTCGGCAGCTAGTCCAATAATTTGTATTGTTACCACTCTAACAATAAAGCTTATTCAAAAAACGTTAAAACCTGATTTTTACTAGGAAAGTTATCCGTAATCAATTCTCTTTTTACGCTTCTTTGATAAGCGCATGGATAACCTCTATCAATAAATGTTTTTTCTGCAGAATTATCATAACGAGTGCTGCAAGCGAGACGAAAACCTGCACTGTTATGTATACCAGTTTGGTGCAATGTCCAGCTTGACATAACAACCACATCGCCTGCTTTTACCTCGATTGATGTGTGCTTTTGGTAGTTATATTCTTTAGGGTCTATTCTCAATAAGTTTTCAGTAATTTCGCCTTTATATAACCCTTTTTTATGGGAACCAGGAATGACTTGTAAGGGAAAATTAATAGATGACACATCCACCAAAGGTACCCAGACAACAACACAGTCTAAACTTCCTTGTATAGAAGGCCAATCTTGATGCGTCTCAAAACCAGCATATCCATTAGGTATAACCAGCCTTTCAGAACTGATGTGTAATACAGGTTCTGTCACTATAGTTGGTAATTCAAAGTTTAAATTGCTTAACGTTGAAAGTATGTTGTTATGGCTTAAATATCTATGTAGGTTAACTAACTTAGAAGCTCTTCGAGCAAACGCTAAATAGGCATTCACATCAATTTTTAGCAATCGCTCCATTTCACTTGCCAAAATGTTTTCATTTCCTAGTGCCTCATCAGTTAAGTTTGGTTCAAACCGTTTCAGCTGAAATCTTACCAGTGAATGAATATCTGCTAATACATTATTGCAATCTTCAATAGGCAGTAAACCACTGATGATACAAAATCCATTTTGGTTATATTCTCTTACTTTCGCTGGATTCATTAGTGTTTCCTTCGCCTTTCTCACAAACCAAATAAATACTGGCACATAGATCAGGATAGCGCATTCCCAACTGGTAACACCCATCTAAATATTCATCGTCGATAATATTTTTACTGATCATTTCATCAAACTGAAAATTTGCAAAAGGCTTAAAAAAAACACCACCTTCTTTAAGAATATTTAATCCTGCTTGTTTTGCATCTCTTTTTAATGTGTCGAGATTATAAGTGCAACGATGGCCATGCTGACTTTCCCCCTCAGTCACCGCTGTATTATGCGAAATCAACCCCATATTGACGGCTATTTGACGTGATGCAGCATTAGCATTAGGAACGGCTAGAAAAAATCTGCCTTTGTTCGATAACCAACTGTTTATTTTTTTCAATATTTCAACTGGATTGTCTAGGTGTTCTAAAGTATGAATAAGAAAAACATTATCTGACTTTGTTTCCAATACCGTCTCTTCGAATCGCTGATTTAAAAAGTTGACTTGTTTATTGTGAATTAACTCAGGCGATATTTTGAATTCATTTTTGCAATAATCGACTAGTTCACTAGCCCCTTCAATTACCCAAATATCATCAAAATATAATGAAAGCTTTTTCGTAAACTCACCTTTATAACATCCCATTTCAAGAGCATTATTCAATTGACCAATAGAATCAGAGCGAACAAATAATGGCTCAAACTCCTTGACCATATAGTCCCTAAGAATATAATCAAAATCATAAGCATATTTTCTATCAATTTCATCTTGAAATTCGTTATTTAGATTTCTTTCAGTCACATTAATTTCCATTATTTTTTAATATCATCCCTGACCCGGTCGATACATTCTATTACTAGGAGGCTGATACCATTCATCCAACGACTCTGGAATTCTAGATTTATAACCTAGTATTTGTTGCATAGCGTCTGAAAACGTCTCGCCTTTGTCATATCCTAATGCCCTAGGGTAATCGAATTGAGGTTTGATAAAAGGCTTGCTATACATTGGTGTAACAGAACGGCGAACGTGATTCGTACTATTATTTCCGCCTGAATGCCATACATTTGAATCAAAAAACAACACACTACCAGCATTTCCAACTGCTATCTCTGCATGTTCATTAAAATAGGTTTCAGAAGGTTTATCTTTCCGTTTATGTGAGCCTGACAACATGCGAGTAGCGCCATTTTCTAAGGTAAAGTCATCTAACATGACAAGCGTATTTAAAAGTAACCTTGAATTACCCGAATAGGTGCGTATATCACGATGAACATTATGAGCATAACTTTCACTATGTGCAGTATTAATGGCGCCACCAAAAGAATTCAAGATAAAGCAACCGTTAAAATACCGTTCAACAAAAGAATGGATTGGTGTCACATTTAAGTATTCAAACCAGATATTTGACTGCCCAACAAGATGATGTACTGTGTGGGAGTTATTATTGGCTATCCCATTTTTAATTTGTATATTCCGGCAGTGTTGATAATCAATTTCAATTGCTTCTCGCATTTTATTAATGATAGACATATCAATCAATGAATCAAATACTAACCAACCTTTTTCATCAAGCTGTTCATCAAAAAATTCGTTTGAAATAATCATGGCTATATTTATTTTATTGTTACGATTGACTTAGATGGATAGTGCTCACACTTTTCAATTTTGTATTCCTCACGAGAAAATACTTCTTTGAATGCAATTGCCTCCCCTGGTGATTCAGCCCATGTCAATTCGTCTAGAAGAATAACACTACCAGGCATTAGGTGAGGTTTTATTGCTGTAAGTGCTTTTACTGTAGGTTCATAGATTCCGATATCAAAATAAGCTAATGCGACCATAGTATGTGGCTGTTTTTCAAAATACTCAGGTACAGTTTTAGAAACATCACCTTTTACTAATTCATGACATCCACTTTGATGTCCTAATACATTATTTGATTCATGAATTTTCAGCAGATTCTCAAGGTAGTCTTTGTAATCATTTGTTGTCGAGTAAGACCCCTCATTCCAAACGTCACTCAATTTATCATTACCGCTTGGTTCTGAACTATTTGTCGATGGGTAACCTGAAAAAGTATCAAAACCAACGATTTTTCTTTGTTTATTAAACGGTTCATGGATTGCTCTTAAGTTTTCTAGAAGCACCATGTTTTGTCCCCACCAAACACCAAACTCCATGATGTGTCCTGGGATATTTTTCACTCGTTCGTAAAGTTGATTCATCACTAAAAATTTAACTAAGAGTGAGCTTCGTGTAAACAGCCCAAGATTAAACATTTGATCTTCCACAGGCAGTGGATTATTGAGAAAAGCATCTTGAAGTTTATCTCGATAGATCATTTGTAAATCATCGGAGGTGCTTTCTAATTGGAAAGATTTTTCTTGCGCTTGATTATTTTGTACCTTACCAGTAGATGTCATACCAAATTTCCTATAGCTTTTAATTGCAACAATTTTTTACTCAATCCACTTTGCGTAACCAAAACCAGATTGCCCAAACCCATTTCCGTTGTAAAACATATAAATCGAATTTTTAATTTTCTTTACATATGGATAACAAATCATTTTACTATCCCAATCTTCTTCTCTCGTTGACAGGTCAATTCCACTTAAATTATCAAGACGTTTCCAATCAACACCGTCAATTGATTCCGCGTATCCCATTCGATAGCTTCCGATTCCATCTCTATAATCTATGCTATCTCGACAACAAAACCACATACGATAAATATCGTTATGTTTAATAACGGACGGACGAGAAAATGCTTCAAACTCATGGCTCTGAGGAATACAAATATTGCCCTTTCTATCCCAGTTGAAGCCATCCGTAGATGTTGCATATTTAATGGCATAAACTGGTTCAAATTTATTTTTTATTTTGACCCAGCGTAGTCCTGATATATACCACATCTTCCATTCATTGTTTTCAATCAGAATACTCGGAGTAACAGCCAAATACGGTTCAGTTGCAATACGATCTAATACTGGCCCGTCAAAAATACGTTCAAATCTGGCACCACCATCTTTACTCACTGCCACACCCGTAGCATTATGATATGGAATAGTGACTCGCTTATTCCAGCCGCTATAGTAAAGTAGTAAATCATCGCCTTTTTGAATGATTTCACTCGGCATTACCCCTTCATCATCAAATGTCCCAGGTTTACCAAAACTGATAATCGGTTTTTTGTGATGATACAAAATATTCTTAAAATCATTTAGGTCAAGATCAACATAGGATGTGTAGCTGTTGCCCTTATTATCCCCAGACTGAAACCGTCCAGCATAATAGACTCGTAAACAATCATCTTTGACTAACACTGTAGGAACTTGTAAATGAGAGTTTCCACTTTCATTCTCATTAGGTTTTAGTATTAAACCTTGTTTAATCCACGCCATTATTTTCTACCACTTAATTTGATCACTAGAGTAAGAGGCTAGCGGTGCAGTTGTTGCTTTATAAACATCGCCTTTATTTGTACTCTTTAAAATAGTTGCCCCAGCACCAATTACATTTTTTTCAGCAATGTCAATATTATCGCGAATTGTAGCGTTAACACCTATAAAACTATAATCTCCAATATTAACATGCCCTGAAATTACCGCATGAGATGCTATAAAACAATGAGAGCCAATATTCGTATGGTGACCAATATGATTACCACTCCAAATGATGCAATTATCGCCAACTTTCACTTTTGGCTGGATAACATTATTTTCAAATATAAAACAATTCTCGCCTATTTCAGTTTCTGGCATAATTTGCGCTTTTGTAGAAATAAAGCTGATCATTTCATAACCTAGTTCCTTTGCTTGTTTAAATTTTTTCGCTCGGTTCTGGTTTAAATTTTTGAAGCTAATTGGAATAAACAATTTGTACTGATTTGCTGGGTAAATTTTGGTGAGTGATTCAAAAGATACCACGGGTAACTTTCTAAATTCATCAACATTTTTAAACGCCTCATCTAGAGTAAAAGCGACTACCTCGTGATCAGAGTCATGTTCTAAATAGATATGGGCTACCTCGGCTATTTCGCCGGTACCAAAAATAATAACTTTACTCAATTGAATCTCCTCGAAAATATATTCTGAATTTGCCCCCAAATATAACTCTTTATAAAACGGGTCCTATTTTCATTTACCATAAAAAATCATTTACCTACGAATCAATCTGCAACTTTTTGATGCTCTGATCAATAATATTTGTAAATACATTTTCAAAAAGATCGCCTTGATTATTACACTTTCCTAAAACTCTATCCGCAGTGCAATTCTCCGCCAATAGATAATGTAACTTTTCACGGTAGGCAAAATCTTCAATTAGTTGGATTGATTTTTCAACAAGTTCATCGATAGAGTCACACCCTAATTCTGCATCCAAATCAACTCGTTCCCATTCCCATTGATCAGACAAAGTATATATTTGTGACTTTCCTCGTAAATACAGTTTAGGTTTATTGAGTAACATTGCATCAATGTTACTGTTAGAACCTCCAAAGGGCAGAGTAGGCAATAAAAAATGGCATTGACTAATTATCTGCATATAAGCAAGGTAATTACTAAAGCAAATTAAATCAAAATGTTTCAATTCTCTGGACAATTGCTTTTTAGCGCTAAGGTAGGCCAATTGATTAGACTTATGCATTGAAAAAAATACGAATGTGACTTTTTTAGAAATACCTCGTTGAATTCTTTTACACACATCAATTATTTCATAAGTCACCTTCGTCAGAACGCCATTAACCCCGACAGTAACTTCATTGTCACTTGTTAAAAATTGATTATGCTGAGCTAAATACTCTGGGGTCAAATCATCATGCAAAGTATGAGTACAAATATCTTTATAGGCCTTGTCAGATGTTATGACTCTCTCGGTCATAAATCCTTGTAGCTGCGTAACTGAAAAGGAATTCTGCAAAATAATAAGATAATCTATTTCTGGACTATAACTACATGATGGATGACCACTCATCATCACTTGTATAGGAGCCAAACGTAATTGGCTTAAATAGATCCCCCAAAACTTCATGCCGATTGAAGGGTAAAAAATAATGTCTGGACTTTCATTCGCAATCAGCTTGGCATTTTCATTAATATTAAACACGTCATTAAAAGTAACAACACCATCAAAAGCACTTAAATTAGCATTCTCTAGATCTTTTTCATCGATGAATGCTATAAGTTGATATTGTTTAGCTAAGTTAATAAACATTTTATTAAAACACCTGAACATAGCATGATTTTTAGAATACAACTCAAGCATAATCGCTACTTTAGGCCTTACCGTAAGATTTAAAGTAGCCATATTTGCAATATAACTTTTGGTGGTGTCATCTAACCATTGCTGCAAGTTATGACGGATCAGCGAAGTTAACCATTTTTTAAATTCATACTTGTCGGGTGAAGTCGCATAACTACAGTTAAAAAATCCATAATTAAGTTTACCTAAGTCCTCTACTACCGGTAAATTAAACATAGGCAAGTCTTTTGCTGATTCTAGAAGGTAATTAAAGCCAGCGTTTGACTCCTGACTTAGGGCTGGAATTGATTGAGTCACTAAACCAATATAAGAGCTTAGCGCTATTGCTGGGTTTGCTTTAAATAATAACTTCCATGGCAGTCTAAATTTACTGCTCAGGCAAACCAATGCCAGTAACAATGTCACTTTTTTTCGATTGGTGTTTACTTTTAATTGACCAAACTTATCTAATTTCGCCAGACCTAAGTGCTCAATGATAGCATCGGTATTTTTCCACATACTTATAGTAAAGAGCCATTCGATGACAAATTTATAAGATACAAATGTGGCAATTATTTCTTCACTTGGTGAGTATCTTGGGTGACAAAAAAGTTTTGTAATAACAGTGACATAATTAGTGCAATTAGCCTCAAGCACAACCTGATTTTGCTGCGTACTGCTTTCCAATGCATCATTTGAAGATGCAACATTCAATTCATTTGTTTCATTAACATTAAACAAGACAAAATGAATAATGGCGCTTTCAGCGTCACTAAATTTTCCGTTATCAATACAATGTGATATTTGTTGTGGTGTCAAAATCATAACTAACTACTTACTTAATCTAGGTTATTGCCATGGTGACAAGCGTTACAAAAACGACTCGCCTTTGAAGGTTGAAGAAAAACATGGAACATTTAACAATTGCAGTTTATTGCACAATTTAACTGCTTGAGCTTCGGTTTCAAAACCGCCAGCTTTAAGTCGATAATATATTTTCCCTCGTAATACGGCCTCTTCATATACGGGTATAAGACCCGATAGAAGAATCGAATGTTTTTTAGTCAAGGCATCCCAAGTCGTTTTAATTGAATTTTTATCTGTCATTGAACCAAGCTGTATTGCATATTTTTTCTCTATGCTGTTTTCTTTCGGACGTTCGCTAGAAGTACCTTTTACGGTGGACATTAAAGGCTTGAGGGGCGAGATAATAACAGCGGGGTTTTCCACACCGTCTTGCTGATGTTTTGTTGTTTGTGTTGGTATAGTTACTGGTTGTGTTGCAACAGGTAATTGACTTTGTTGCTGTGTTATCGTGTTTAGTTCGCCAATTAACTCCTTAAGTTCACTTTCAATTGCCACCAAACGCTTAATGCTTGGCTTCATTTTTCGCCACTCTTCCAAATGAATAAGCATTTCATCAGAGGGGCTTTGGTCCACACTTTCAGACACCCGTGAAGTTTGGTCTTGAGCAATATCCTTATCATCTTGGATGAAATCAGATAACGAGCTACATGCACCAAATGCAATACTCATGGATAACAGAACTAACTTTATGATGGCATTATTAAACATGTTACTTCCCACTTCTATTACTCTAATTGTGCTGTTAACAAGCCTACACAAACGTACTATTGACTAGCGAATTCAAAAGCTTCGACGTCGCATTGAATATCGGCCTCACTTATTTGTTCGCAAGCTTGATAGGCTTTTAAATTATCTGGATAAAAAGCCAAGTTTAAGCTGTAACGTCCAGTATTTTCCTTTTCCACATAAAACGCGGTTTGTTTTAATTTAGCTCTATAGCGTCTTTGGATTAAACGCCAGTAAACTTGAAGCATTTTAAGGTCGTCAAAAGTGTCAAGGTTAACCACATAACCTGAAGTAAAATTGAGTTGTGCTAAAGCAAAATCTGAGCCGTTAATCACATCCCCTTGTGCTGTTAAGTTCACTTGTAACCCCTCTGAACTTCGAAGTTTATGTTTTTTAATATAATCATCTGTGATGGAAACGTTATACTTTCCTGGAAGAAGGTCTACAAATAAATAATACCCATCAAATTCCGTTTGTGTATTTGCAACTACCTCACCTTCTTCATCTTTTAATTGTATAGTCGCATAGGGAAGTGGACGTTCATTATTTTTTGTATCCGTCAAATAGACGGAACCATCAATTTCGCCAGATGTGATTACAGGGTAATCAATAGTCTGCAAGAAACCTTTACGAGGTGTGATGGCTATCCCCTTAGTTGCTGGAATTAAAAAGGGATCACTCAAGGTGCCAGGCTGTATGATTATGTCGGTTATTTTATTGTTTGGCATATTTTTAAGAAGGGCAAAGCCATCTTCATCAGAAGTAGCTTGACGCTGAACTTGTAAAGCCTTTATTTTTACTCCTTCGACTAAAGTTTCGCCTTCATCAAACTTGCCGTTAACGTTATAATCTTCAAACACACGTACATTGACCGTCCCGGAGTTGGTCAACGATGTCCCACTCATAAATGTTCTGTCATTATCAATATCGTAACCAAAGCCAAAACGCAAAAACAAACCAAGATTCCAACTTTTGTCATCATTATATGTGTAATATGTACTCAAATTAAAAATATCGTGTTGCCAGTTAATGCCAATTCTGGCACGGTGTTTATATGATATCGTCGAATAGTCCAACCTAAAATTAGACTGCATTTTGTTAAATAGCTTCCAACTCAATTCAGTACTGATGTTTGTAAGCTCTGTCGTTGGCTGAATAATGTAGGATGATGAAAGTCGGGCTTGAACTGGACCGATTCTTCCTTGGAGTTGAAATATACCATTAAAAATTTCGCCGGTACCTTGATAGCCCTCTTTTTGCCAGTATAAAGCGTTTTGTAATCTATATTGCCCGGAAACAAAACTCAATTGATTGGAAATACGTGTACTACTTTCTCCTTGCGCGTCATTTTCATATTCTAACTGGTTAGCATAATTCACCCGAAAACGTCGATTTTCTAATAGGGAGCCACTCATTTCCAACTGTTGGAAATCGATTCTGCGCAGATTGTCATTTGTTTGAAGTAGGACTTCTTGACTGTTTCCAGCTTTTGCACCCCGAAAACTATAAAATAAAGAATGGTTATTGATTGAGGTTTTGGCGGTAAGAGATAAATTAAGATTATTTTCGTGATCAATATTGGCACCGGTGTTTAATAAAAGCCGTTCAAAAATGTTAAAGTCCATGCCAAGGCTGTAATTGTAGGTGTTGTCATCATTGTCACTGAGTAATGATGACTGCCCAAGGCTGATTGAAAACCAATCTGTTATTCCTTGACTGTAGCGTCCTGAGAATAGGACCCCTTCACTGTCAGGGGTTTGAAAATTATCGATGCCTAAAAGAGATTTACCCAGTTGAGATATGGAAAAGGCATAATTAGCCTCAGAATTTGCCAGTAGGTTTTTGTCGATTAAAACTTGCTTGGTTTCCTTTTCTACTTGCCCCTGAGGACCATATAAAATCATTTCAAAATTATTTTCACCATATAATAAATCTATATCATTAAATTCGTAGCGTCCGTTTTGTACGCTGGTTTGTTTATCGATTAATATGTTATTTCTATATAACTCTACATCCCAGCCTGGTTGCACATTACCATTAATATTAATACGATTATTATCATTTTCTCTTGAGGGGCTATTGGATAATAAAACCCCACTACTAATATTGGTATTGTATCGGTCGGTAATAGTTACAGGGTTGATATCGCCTATTTCAAAATAATTGGCGGGCAAAAAACCAAACAACTTACCATCGCCAGAGTATTTCGAAAAATTTACTCGGGCATTGTTCAATTCTTTATTTGTATCGCCTGCAATATAATAATCAGCATTTAAATAAGCTAAATCATGACTACCCAGCAGGGAATACCCAGCAAAGTTATTATTTTTATCATCTGTTGAAGATAGTAGTTGAACATCCACTAAAGGAGAAGATATGATTTGATAGCTGCTTTCTCGCCAAGGCATCACAGAAACACTTTCGTTAATGTTGTTTAACTCGCGATTCTTTCTGGCTATCCGCAGTTGAATAGGCAAGGATTCCTGTGGTTGCAAGTTAATTTGTTGATCAGTAAAGTTGTATCCTAAATTTAAATTAAACCAATTTGACAGTACATCTCCTTCGACGTAAATGTCATTCTCTTCAATTAAAAAATCACTGCCTTGTATTAAGTTGCTTTGACCATTGATAGTGAGTTTAAATTGATTTTTATTTACTGCCGCGTCGGAAAAATTCAATTCAAATTGATTAGTCTCACTAATGAACCAACCTTGGGCTGTTTTTTTTGTGAAATCTATGAGGATAGGAAAATCAACAACTTTAAAAAAATCACTCAGACTGATTTTGGCTCCTTTTGCACTCTTGTAGGCAAAAATATCGGCTAGATAAAATTTGTCTATATAAATTGACAACAATAGATCTTGCCCCTCAGGGATACCCGTTGCTTGGGCGCTTTTGGCCTCATTTGGCTGAGGTTTTATATTGTTTAAGGCATATTGGGTCAAAACATTAACAGGATGGGGAATTGAGGTTGTCTCAACAACCTGTAAAGTCTCATCAAAGTACGGTGTTTTTTTTGAGTTTTGCTCTAACTCAATTGCTTGGTATTTTTTTTCGACCCGCTGAATAATGTTAAATAAGCTATCTTGGTGTTTGCTTAAGTCGACCTTATTATTTGACTGCCCGGCAGCAGGGGGGGCAATAACTAACATCATGGCAAAAAGCAGAGTAATAAAATTTTGACATGAATGCAGCATAAAATAACCTTATAAACACTATCGGGCTTAAAATCTATAAGTTGATGAGCTTCTCTGCGAATATTTTATCTTGGTACTCTTTTCTTCCCTCATAGACAATGCGCAACTGTCCATTGATAGGTGGATTTTCTGGATGTTGCCAAAAAACATTGTAAGTATTTCGATTTAACTCAGTATAAAAATGTACAGAGTTTAAAATAGCTATCAGGGTTTCTTCATTGCTGTTATTAGGTCGCCAATAACCATGTATGGAACCAAAAGCGCTGCTTGGCCCAGAACGGGAAATGGTTAATGCTATCTCATATTTTTTTTTGTTATTAATCAGACTCTCAACTATCTTAGCCTCAGCTATATTCACATCGACTTCAGTGCTTCCCTGGCGCAAAATTATTGGGATAGAGTAATTGAGCATGAGATTTAATATTATTCCGGGGGAATTGTTGGTTGGTGTATCGGTTTCACTGGGTAAAGCAGTGAATTTCAGGTGTGAACGGTATTCGCCATCGGGCAGGCCGTTAGGGCGGCGGGCCGCAATTTTTATTACTTGTCGTTGCCCTGGTGCCAAAGTAACCTGTTTAGGGCTCATCCTAAACATTTGACTAGCAGTAGGGAAGTTAGCACTTTGTTGAGTATTCAAGTCTTGGTAGCCACCACCACTTAAGGCACGTTTTTGCACCCATCCTATTCGATATGTTTTAACTTTGTTGCCCGAATTGATAAGAATGACCTCGGCGGAACGTTGACGATCATCCATCGCCACGCGCATAGGGGAAATTAATAAACTTGCCTTGCTTGCAGAGTTTTGCAGTAAAACGAATAATAAAATTGACTTTACTATCATGGTAGTTGATCTGTGCATTGTTGTTCTCGCTATTAAATCAATCATTATTAAGGTCACACTGTAAACAAGTATTGTACTCAAGTACTTATATGCTGTTCACTAATTGTTGCATGAATTAATTTCTCTCACTTTAATTAAGCAAATAACAGACCAGTTTGAGATTTTTATTGTAAGTTATTATGAAAAGTTTGCGTGGCATCTCATTATGACTAGTGTAATGGGGGTATTGGCGAAAGCCAATTATAGATTGTGATTCAAAGGCTTGCGGAGTTATTACCTTGAGAGGTTAGTAGTTTACATCTAAATCCAGAGTGGCTGTATACGGAGTGTCATTATATTGACCACCAGCGCCAGAAGTTCTTAAGGTCCCCCCCACAATTACAGTCGCGGTTCCGCTACCACTGGTGGTAACTGAAGCTGCTGTGGTGACTGCTACTAGGGTAAATTGTTGAGAGCCTGGGGCGAGTGAAGTTGTCTCGGACTGCACCACACTTACAGTAGTAAATAATCGAGTAAAAGCAGGGTAACTACTGAGCAAGTATTCGCCGCGCTGACCCGGGATCAAAACTCGCATGTGATTAGTAAGAAGGATTGAGTTATTCAGCTCAATACTAATGTCACTCGTCGTCGAATTATTAACGACTGCGATGGTACCAAAATGAAGCTCATTTACGATTGTAACCGCGGCGATAGAACAGGGAGTGATCAACAATGACAGTAATAATATCCAATAATTACTTCCAATAGGTTTTTTCATGACCTAGTATCCGCTTTTGTAAGTCTAAAAAATGATCTTACGCACACTAAGTACATATAGCTAGCGCTTGCATTAAAATAAAAGAGCCACTAGTAAGTGGCTTTTTTATTTTTACAAACAGAGTTTGCATTTAATGCTGTCAACACGATGGCATCAGCAACTACTAATATGATATGTCCATAGTGTAAGTAGCGGCATATGTTGCATCAAGGTATGGTGATGAACTTGCATTAACATCTGTCGTCAGTGTTGTACCTACCTGCAGTGCCACATCTCCGTTAAGGTCTGTTTGAGGAACTGGTGTACCGCTTGTAGTCCCATCATTTGCCCCGCCAACAACTGTACCAGTCCAGTTGGCCTGTAGGATGGAGAAGTTAGGAGCAGTACCTGGTGCGCCTGATGTTATCAGTTCAAAGTTTACAGGGAAGGTTACCGTGAGGTCAGTGAAAGCAGCAGCACCGGTAATGGTAAACAGGCCTGCAGTTGCAGGTGATAATGCCGTCATCGCTGAGTTACCAACATCAGCTACAGTAGTAGTCCCCGCCGGTGCCAGTATTAATGATGCGAAATTTGTACCTCCGAGAGGATCGGCAACCGCACGCACGGTACCAAAGTTAATTGGGGTAGTTTCAACTAGACTAAAAGCATTTTGGACTATAACGGTAGCCGTGGCGGTAGTGACTGATTCTGCATAAGCATTAGAGCTAGCAAACAAAGACAATGCCACGCCCCCAGCAAGCGTCAACGACGTGCCCATGATTCTTGTGATTTTGTTTAGTTTATACATATAAATCTCCATTGATTTAATTATAAAAAAGTTTAAAACAAATATTACGTAACACTAAATTCAGAGGCATTGTAGCAACTCGTTTGTTTTGTGACGCATTCTGATTAATCAATATCGTTATCGACAATATTAAATTAAACCTTAATTTTTTATTTCAGTAAAATGGCGGCTGCTAAATAATATCAACGTTGTAGAAGATGATTATTGTTACACATAACATCTTTGCCACAAACTGTATCGACCCTGATCTTATAAAATTTAGCCTACCTTTGAAATTTTCTTTACATTTCTTGAACATAGGCGCATCTAAAGCATAAAAAATTGATATAGCAATACTATAGAGAGTTGCTTCTGAAACTGCAAATTGCACGCCACCACCCGCGATTAGTGAGATTTTATTTTTTAATCAGTTGACATAGGCAATACAATCCAACGTTAGTTATTTTTTTAATAAAAATAGCCATGACTGACTTTAAAAAACGTGACCAAACTGGCAGAGAGTTGCCCAATGGCGGCAAAACTTGTTATCTATGCGGCGAAAATCTAAAGACGACTTTATTTAGTCTTTAAGAAATTAAGCGCCTCAGCGTCACCGTTTTTTGTGGCTTGATTTATGCTTTCAACGATAGGAGCAATAGGAACAATAGGAATGATTATAAATAATGTTAGACAGGCCATTTTTAGGCTGCCTATTACCCTACTCATACATTACTAGAAGATAGATTATGTTAATAAAAGCAAAAATTCATATCCACAGAGTATTATTGGCCGCTTTAAGTTGCAGTGGTTTGATGTTAACTAGTTGTGGGTTTAATGACATTGAAAACTATATCGCTGGGAGTAATGACACGATATTAACCAACAATACAGAGCTCGGAATAATAGATATCCACATTAGCGATGAATTGGAGGCCTTCCACACTCACAAACGCATTGGTAACTACACCAGCAAGTTAGCGTATGATTTGCTTAAAAATCTCCGAGGTACTGTGTTGGACACCCCCATTGCAGTCTCTTCATTTGTTGAATTTAACTCAAACTCAAACAACTCATCCAAACTAGCCATGTTAATAAGTGAAAACTTGTTGGGCCAACTACAAAATCAACATATACCTGTGGTAGACATACGCTTAATGGATGAACTGCAAATAAACAATAAGGGCATATTTGCGTTTAATAGAGATATGGAAGGGTATTTTTATAGTGAATCGGTGAAGTATGTACTTGCTGGTTATTTGACACAACATAACCATGGGCTCATCATCAACGCTCGAATAATACAATTCGACAACAAACAAGTCGTTTCTTCTGCTACAACCCTAGTACCTCATTATGTTGCAGACATATACAACTAAAAAATTGTGACTATAAAGTAAAATGCATATCAAACGTTGTTGACTCACCGACTACCGCAGCCTAGATGTATCTATTTTCCAGGTTATAAACAATCAACATAGCAGCCCACAACAATAGTCTGGTTATGGCTTTATATTGGACTAGATAAACAGGGTCATGGCGTGGCTATCGCGTTGGAAACAATACGTTGAAATTCTATTAGAGAGTTTATAGGTAATCTAAAATCGGGTTAAGGCGTTCCGCAATCCTAGCAATAAATGCAATAAAAACAATATGTTAGATGGTACCCATTGGTTTGCAATGACATTGAACGCATCCAGTGCGGCTATTATTGCGTTTATCAAGGCGAGCTTGTGAGAAATAGCGCGCTATTGTGAGCAAGTTCAACGAAAATAGGCGCGATTCGATAATAGTAGTACTGGACGGAATGGCTTATCCCGATCACGGGTTAGGTTAGGTAGTAACAGAAGCAGCTGATTTTTTCATTAGCTGCTTCTTAGCAGGACAAAATACTTAGCTTCCAACCCTTGTGCCACGATACTCAACCACTGCACAAGACACTAAATGGCGCGCTTGTTCACAGACAGTCTTTGCTTGATAAACGGAAGTAAAGGGTCCTACTCTAAGACTTTGATAAGTGACATCCTGTTTCACTATTTGAGTACTTAGGGGCCGTTTGCCTTCGGTTAACTCTACAGGGAGTTGCTTCTTTAGATAACGCCATCCAGGCAGCACAAATTTTTCATCGCTAAATGCAGCAATATGTAAGCCTATTTTCATATTGCAATGACCATTAACGGCATTTAATTTGTTACCACAATTAATTGTATTGCCTACAGAATCACTTTTACTGCGATTACTGCCGGATTGCACAATTTGTTCTGATGAGTTGGCTCCCATTGGATCATTTCCAAGTGTTGAATACCGAGCCAACTCCGACACAATAATCTGCATATCTGATTCAAGGGCCAAAATACGCTGAATTTTTGGCTCTAGCTCAGTATAGCTTTCAAATTTTTGCTCTAATTCACTTTTCACTACCATTTCTAGCTCGCTTGATATCATTGAACATCCCATGAGTAGGGCGCTATTCATTGCGAGCAAAAAAAAGGTCGATAATTGACTATTTATCACTGGGACAAGAGACATGTCACTAGTTTTTGTCATACTGTTCTTCCATAGCTGTAGTAGATCATTAACAAGCATGATTATGAGTTGGCATACCAAATAATCGTGTGTTATCGGAGATCAGCTTTTATTTAATCCCATCGATCATTTATGGAGCAATTATTAAGCCAATGTTTGAGGAAAAATCATTGGCTTAATAATCAGTATCAACTAACACAACATTCATTTACAGCCGAAAGTAAACTGCCACTTTTAATCAGCCTCTACGTAATATTACCGCAAGTTACACTATATTGTTTCTGTTAAACATGTGAGGTCTTTACGAATATTTAATTAACACACATTAATAATTGACCAAAGTATGTGTAAGTCGTTATGGTTAGACGTATTTTTTCAAATCGGTCAATGATGTTGTTTAGACATTTTCTATTTTTAAGCAGTGTACTAATATTACTCGGATGCTCATCTAGCCCAAATAACTTACAAAATAAAAACATACGAGGGGAAAGCATTAGTCAAGTGACACTTTCGCACGTCAAAGCCTATTTACTGATAGGCAACATTACAAAAGCCGATGAGCGATTTCAAACGATTCAAACACCTGAGTTAGTTCCTGGTGCTATGCCGGCCTTGGCGCAGCTCAGAGCTGCCAAGGGTGATAGTCTAGGTGCACAGCAAGCATTTATATTTGCCCTTGATAACCAAACGTTGTCGGGACAGCCCATTACATCCAAATTACTTGATTATTTCTGTCAGAAAAAAATGTGGCAAGCACTTGAAGGATATGGTGCCAACCTGCTTGACTCTTCCACTGACATCATGGCAAAAAATGCGTCATTGAGCATGATAGGACAATGTTTTTTCAAAACACATGAATGGCTCAAGGCAAAATATTGGCTCACTCAACTCGATTTAATGCAAGCAGTTATGCCTCTTGATTTTCTAGCCCTAGCCCGACTGAGTATAGAAGACAAGCAATACAAAAAAGCTGAACAATTTATCCTTCGATTTGAAGAAACTAAAAATAACCTGAACGCACATACGTTGTGGACTGCTTTAAAGGTGTACCAAGGATTACAACAGCCAAAACGGGTAGAACAAATCGGTCAACATTTAAGTACCTTGTTTCCCGACAGCGACTACAGCCTAGTTTATCTGGAAATGCGCAAGGCAAATACCCAAGGTTTAAATAGAATCGTAAAAGAAGAAGTACCCACGCGAGCTAAACTCGATACCAAGGGTAAGACCCACATAATGAAAAAAGGAGAAACCTTATATCAACTGACCAAACGTTATAATGTTTTAATAAGGGATTTATTGAAGTGGAATCCAGATTTGACAGTAAATGATATCTCTCTGGAGACCAAAGTGTGGGTATCTACAAACTAAATTAGTAAAATTGTAGTCAGAACAAAATTGACTTAAACGTAAGCGGTGTTTTTCAGTCACTCTTACACATTCAAAAGTAGCACACCACTATGAAATCTAAATTCAGAGTCTTCAGATAAAACAAGCTCCGCTTCTTTTTCAGCAACAGTTAACAAAAAAGTTAACAAAGACATCCCAAATAGCACAGTTGATCAACCCAGCAAATCACACCATGTTTGAGTGGTGAAACTGGTGTTTATGAAATAGAAAACGAACGCAGTCTTATCAATAACGCTCTAATTAAGTTATGATTTGACTGGATTAGTTGGCTTTCTGAGTCCGCAGATGTGACTAGACTCTATCGTTGGATGGTTGATATTGTGGCACGTTAGTTTGGTACGGATAGCTTATCTTAAGCACGTTTAAGCAAGACTCTCGCCTTGCCCATGCCTCTTAACCGTTGGTGATGAGTATGGTGCTTAAAGGCATTCATCATCAACTCAGCACCGGCGGCATAACAAAAATGCTTTTCAAACTCAGTGGTCAAGGTTAACCACTGCTGTGTATCTAATCCTAAGCGTTCTAAAATAGGGCTTTGACT
>JAWUXU010000041.1:0-14147 GCA_034111145.1 Paraglaciecola sp. | reverse complement strand
GCGCATCCTAGTTCAACTCAGCATATCGTGAAAGTGCTTGGTCAAACTAGATCTGTTATTTGGCTTAATTCAATTGGTCTAAGAAAACCAAAGCTAACAGTAAATGACTTGGTGAGGCTTTTTAATAAAGTAAAATCTTTCATTGTTAATCAACCTACTAACAATAAAAAGAGCAATAAAAAGAGCAATAAAACTGAAGTGATCGATAACAGTAACCTCATCATTATTAACCCTTTAGTTATTCCCTGTGCAAATAGCTGGTTTTCTTTAAAGCTGAGTAAGATTATTTTAAAATGGCAACTCAATTTAGCATACAAAAAACTTACGATAATAGATCCTATTATTTGGACATCGTTACCAACCTCAGTTGATTATTTAGAACTCTTTGGCAATGCGCCTTGCGTGTATTATTGCGGAGATGACTTTAATAGCCTTGCTGGTGTTGATCACCCATTTGTATCACAAAAGGAAAAGGAGTTAGTTGAAAAGTCTAGTTATATTTTTACAGCCAGTGAAAAGATGCTCGATAAATTCCCTCGTAATAAAGCCGTTAACATTCCCCATGGTGTTAACTTTTCACTTTTTAGTGAGCAGATTAAGAAGACTCCTTGTGATTTACCCCAAGGTAAACCTATCGCGGGTTTTTACGGCAGTATTTCCGCTTGGTTAGATCAAGATTTATTAGTGCAAACGATTAAGGCATTACCTCATTGGCATTTTGTTTTTATCGGTAAAGTTGACTGTAATGTAGATAAACTGCAACAGTTCTCTACTGTCTACTTTTTAGGAACTAGGCCTCATAATGACTTACCTAAGTACATCCAAAACTGGAATGTTGCTATGCTACCTTTCGTAAATAATAAGCAAATACAAATGTGTAATCCTTTAAAATTAAGAGAGTATTTAGCTAGCGGAACGCCGGTGGCCACGACTGATTTCAATGCCTTAAAAGGGTATCGAAAACATCTGCAAATAGCTAACGAAGGCACACCCTTTTATCAGGCAATACTGCTAGCAAATGCTGAAATAACACCTGCCGTTAACTTTGATAAGCTTGAAAAGATGAGTGATTTACTCGACATCACTCACGTTAAAAAAACTAGAAAAACATCAGTCATTAATGAATCATGGGAAAGTAGAGCAATGGATATTCAGCGCTACTTGGTTACGTGCTAAGGTATTTTGTTTATAGTTATCTACAGCAGGCAATTGACATCAACATTACGCAGGAAAATGCTCTTTCCAATGCAAAGCAATCTGTTCTCTGGTACAACACCACACCCTATCATGGCTTTGTACATATTCAATAAATCGTTGCAGTGCAGCCATACGTGCAGGTCGTCCGATAATTCGACAATGCAAACCAATAGATAACATTTTGGGTGCTGTTTCACCTTCTGCATACAACACATCAAATGCGTCTTTTAGGTACTGATAAAACTGTTCGCCACTGTTAAAACCTTGAGGCGTGGCAAAACGCATGTCATTGGTATCTAACGTGTAAGGTACTATTAATAAAGGTTTGGCGTATTGTGTATCGTAATAGGGTAAGTCATCTGCATAAGAGTCGGCGCAGTATAAGATGTCATCTCTTTCAGCTATTAATTTCAGGGTGTTCGGGCTTGTTCGACCCGTGTACCAACCCTTAGGTTTACTGCCAGTTACCGCTAGATGTAACTGCACTGCAGCATTGATCATTTTTTTTTCTTGCGCTTCGGGCATGTCTTGATAATGTATCCAGCGCATAGAGTGACTGGCTATCTCCCAGTTTGCTTTTTTCATAGCGGCTACCGCTTCTGGATTGCGTTGCAGTGCCATCGTAACGCCAAATACTGTAATCGGTAAATTATAACGAACGAACAAATTATAAAGACGCCAAAACCCAGCACGGCTACCATATTCATACATAGACTCCATACTTAGATGTCGATCTGTGTATGCTTGCGCGCCAACTATCTCAGATAAGAATACTTCAGATTGAGCATCCCCATGCAACACAGAATTTTCAGCGCCCTCTTCATAATTTAATACAAATTGCACCGCTATTTTCCCTTGGCCGGGCCATTTTGGATGTGGAGGAAATTGACCGTAACCTATTAAATCTCTTGGGTATGCATGTTTCATGGGAGGCACCTTACTCAAATTCTATTGGTACAGATAATCCGCAACCGGTTAGTATTAATTTCACTAAATTATTTGTAGCTTCTGCAAAATCGTTCCGAGTCATAGGTTTACCTCTAAGTTCATTAATTTGTACAGAAAAGTCAGCATAATGTTGTGAGGTTGCCCAAATATTAAATAATAAATAATAAGGATCGGTTGCGACTAATTTACCTTGCTCAATCCATTGTTTGATAACAGCAACGCGACCAGCCATCCAAGAAGCATGTTGATCTTTAAAAAAAGCGTTTAAATTAGGTGCACCATTGATGATTTCTAGTGCAAACATTTTAGATGCATCTGGACGACAACGGGATATTTCCATTTTATCAGCAATATAATGAGCCAAAACTTCTGCTGGGTCATCACCCACTGTCGCTTCATCAAAGCGGCTATTCCATAACCGCAGAATATCTTCCAGTAAAGCCAAATACAGAGACTCCTTGGATTTAAAATAATAAAGTACATTGGTTTTAGGCAGTTCAGCTCTGTCAGCTATTTGCTGAACTCGTGCACCCTTAAAGCCATGCAAAGCAAACTCCTTCTCTGCAGCATTTAATATTTTACTGCGGTTAAACTCACCAATGCTGATTTCTTTGTAATTGTTATTGGCAGACATTTATTATTTAATTTCCAATCGTATAGGGTTTCAGTAGGATCAAGCCCTATTTATTGATGTAAAAATATCATCCAAACTAGGCTAATGCTAGACACATAAAATTGTTTAATAAAATTATGACTATATTCAAAAGTCGGCATTTAAATTGCTAAGATTTAAATGACTAATATGTATCAAAATCCATGTGTTATTAGAAATATCGTCTCAGACTAATGTAGATGTTTAACTACAGTGCCTAAGATCATTTTGTATTGTCTAAGTAAAACCTGACCATTTAGTCCGGTTTTTGTTGTATTTTACATCACTAGTGGAGATAATATCCTTAATAATTTATGTCAATAGGGCGCAATATGATTCGTTTTTTGCTTAATAACGAAATAACTAACATAGAACAAACTAGAGCTGACCTAACGTTACTTGAGTATCTGCGTGAACAACAAAACCTAATAGGAACAAAAGAAGGTTGTGCCTCTGGGGACTGTGGTGCCTGTACTGTGGTATTAGCAGAAGTAGTCAACACTGGCGACTCAACACAAAATAGTATTGAATATCGAGCCATCAACAGTTGCGTGACATTTTTATCGGCGTTACATGGCAAACAATTAATTACCGTAGAACATTTGTCAGATGGAAAAAATTTACATCCCGTACAGCAAAGCATGGTTGATTATCATGGTTCGCAATGTGGTTTTTGTACCCCAGGTTTTATTATGTCGATGTTTGCTTTGTACCAACAGCCAGAATTTCCTAATAGAGAAGCGGTTGTTCAAGCACTTTCAGGCAATTTGTGTCGTTGCACAGGTTATCGTCCTATTATCGATGCTACGTTGAGTGCCTGCCAAAACAAACAAGCTGATAAGTTCAAACAAGCTGAAACCCAGACGATTAATTGTTTGAACGACATAAATAGTTTACGAGAAATAAATAGTCTAGTCATCAGCACTGATAATTTACTGGTACCCACTTCAAGACAAGAACTGGCAGATGTTATAGCCAAATATCCACAGGCAAACGTATTTGCAGGTAGTACTGATTTAGCCTTACAAGTCACCCAACAATTAAAATCTTTTGACAAGCTTATCGCTTTAAGCGCGATACCAGACTTAAATCAGCTGGTTCAGCAAGAACACGGATTATTAATTGGTGCCGCCCTGCCTTTTGGTAAACTCGAATCAATCTTGCTGAAACATTTCCCACAGTTATCCGAGCTATTATGGCGCTTTGCTGCCACGCCTATCCGTAATCAAGCCAGTCTAGGTGGAAATGTTGCCAATGGTTCGCCTATAGGGGATATGCCGCCTGCTTTATTAGCACTTAATGCGGTTATACACGTTGATAATGGTCAGCAAAGAAGAAAAATACCTGTCAGTGAATTCTTTCTGGGTTACCGTAAAACAGCTTTAGAAGTATCTGAATGGATCGAAGCGATATTTATTCCTTTTACTCAACCTACAAACTTTGTCCGCGCCTATAAAATATCCAAACGTTACGAAGATGATATTTCAGCAGTGTGCGCGGTATTTAATGTTCAAGTTATTGAAGGAAAAATACATAGAATTGATTGTGGATTTGGTGGCGTAGCAGCTATTCCGGCAACAGTTACAGCATTAAACAGTCAGCTTAAAGGTAAAACATGGTCCAACAAAGAAACCTTGGAAACAGGTAGTGAAATCCTCAAAAATGCGTTTACGCCTTTAGATGATGTGCGCGCAAGCAAAACCTATCGCGTCGCTATGTTGATCAATTTATGGAAACGTTTTTGGTTAGAAACAAACCAGAACGCTCAAAAAATCGAAACACGCGTGGTACATATCGCCACCTTAATAGATGAGGCTATAACAGGCGAGGTTTACAATGCGTAAACTCATTGATCTTCCTAACGTTGATAAAGCACCACAAGGTGCTGCTGGCCAGTCACACAAACATGAAAGTGCAGATCGTCAGGTCAGTGGTCAAGCTCGTTACATCGACGATATGCCAGAGGCTGCAAATATTCATCATGTTGCAGTAGGCGTTAGCCCAGTAACCCGTGGAATAATTAAGAGCATCGACCTGTCACTGGTTATGGCAAGTGAAGGCGTAATAGACGTGATCACAATAGACGATATCCCTGGCCATAAAGACATAGGTCCAGTCTTCCCAGGCGATCCGTTATTAGCGGATTCAGAGATTTTGTACCACAGCCAACCCATATTTGCGGTCTTAGGGACGAGTGTTAACTTAGCTCGCCAAGCGACATTAAAGGCAAACATCGTTATCTCACCTACAGACGCATGTTTGTCCGTTAATCAGGCCAAAAAACAAGAAAACTTTGTGCGCCCGCCTCACTTTATGCGCCGAGGGAATTTTCAACAAAGTTATTCAAAAAGTCCGATTCATATTGAAGGTGAAATGATCATAGGTGGCCAAGAACATATGTACCTTGAGGGACAAGTGTCTATGGCGATACCCGAAGAGGAAGACCGAATGTTAGTCTACTCTTCTAGTCAGCACCCTAGCGAGGTACAAAAACTGGTTGCTGAAGTATTAGATATTAAGCTTCACAAAGTGGTGGTTGATATGCGGCGTATGGGCGGTGGATTTGGCGGAAAAGAAACACAAGCAGCACAATGGGCTTGTTTGGCAGCAATATTTGCTAGCCGCAATAATGTAGCAGTCAAAGTAAGACTACCGCGCATGTTAGATATGATGGCAACAGGTAAGCGTCATCCATTCGAAAATCGATTTAAAGTAGCCACAGATAATCAAGGGCTGATACAAGCTACCCATATAGAAATAAACGGCAACTGTGGTCACTCACCTGACTTGTCTGATGCCATAGTAGACCGGGCTATGTTTCATGCAGATAATGGTTATTTCCTAGCCGATTGTTATATTGAAGGGCATAGATGTCGAACCAATCAAGTGTCACATACTGCCTTTCGTGGTTTTGGTGGCCCCCAAGGCATGATAGTGGCTGAAGCTATGATGGATGCGATTGCGCGTAAGTTAGGTAAAGACCCCTTAGATATTCGAAAACTCAATTTGTATCGCAAAAACAACAGAAATATCACTCAATATGGTATGCAGGTGGAGCACAATTTATTAGCTGATCTGATTGATAAATTAGAAGCATCAAGCGATTACCAAATGCGCCGTAAACAAATCACAGCGTTCAACAAAGACAGCCCTATTATAAAAAAAGGCTTAGCCTTAACACCTGTTAAGTTTGGTATCTCATTTACCGCCAAACATCTTAATCAGGCTGGCGCATTACTGCATATTTATACCGATGGCAGTATGCAGATCAACCATGGTGGCACTGAAATGGGCCAAGGGTTACATACCAAAATTGGCCAAATAGTCGCGAATGAATTTGGCGTGCCTTTATCACATATCGAAGTGACTTCTACTCGTACTGATAAAGTGCCTAATACCTCTCCCACTGCAGCATCAAGCGGAACAGACTTGAACGGTAAGGCTGCACAAAATGCTTGTATAATAATCAAAAAACGCTTAGCCGAGTTTTATGCTGAACAGGTTAATGGCAACCATGAGCACGTTACCTTTACTGAACAATCGGTGGTTTTAGGTAAACATAATATTTCTTTTACTGAATTAATCCAACAAGCCTATATTGGTCGTGTATCCCTTTCAGCTTCGGGTTTTTACAAAACACCAAAGCTTGAATACGACCGCTCTACAGGCACCGGTAGACCCTTCTTCTATTTTGCATACGGTGCAAGTTGCTCCGAAGTATCGATTGACACATTAACCGGCGAATACAAAGTTGACCGTGTAGATATATTGCATGATGTGGGTAAAAGCTTGAATCCTGCCATTGATATTGGTCAGATTGAAGGCGGCTTTATCCAAGGAATGGGCTGGTTAACCACCGAAGAATTGTTATGGGATAGTAGCGGTAAGCTTATCAGTCATAACCCTGCAACCTACAAAATACCTGCGATTGGGGATACCCCAGAAATTTTCAATGTCGACTTGTATCCTAGAGCAAACGACGAAGACAGCATCTACCATTCAAAAGCGGTAGGCGAACCGCCACTTATGTTAGCTAATTCGGTTTGGTGTGCATTAAAGGACGCGATATCCAGCATCACTGATTATCAAATTGATCCTGTATTGCATCCACCTGCCACTCCAGAGAAAGTCTACAATGCAGTTGAACAAGCACAAGCTTGGCTGGAGAAACAAACATGAGCCTACCCACAAAAACATGGTTTGACGCACTGCACCAATGCCAACAACAAGGTAAAAGTTATGTATTAATTACATTATTAGCGGCTGCAGGTTCGACTCCCAGAAATGGCGGTACAAAAATGCTGGTGTGTGACGACACCGCGTTTGATAGCATAGGCGGTGGGCATCTAGAGTTTGAAGTGATCAAACAAGCGCGAAATTTGCTGCTTGAAAACACCATCACCCAAAAAGTAGAGCACTACCCCCTTTCGAGTAAATTAGGTCAGTGCTGCGGTGGGGCTACCAATGTATTGTTTGAAGTGTTTACTGTGCACACTCAACATATCGCTATTTACGGTGCAGGCCACGTATCCAAGGCACTAGTGCCTATTTTGGCGCAGTTGCCGTTGCAAATAAGTTGGATAGACAATCGCCAAGAGTTGATCCATGAAATAGCCCAACACACTGTGCCAAGTAACGTGAAGTTAATGGAAAGCGAAAATCCTGCAGACACCATTACCATGTTGCCTACGGGGTCTTGGGTAATGATCATGACACATAATCATCAATTAGATTTTGACATAGTCATGGCAGCACTGCACAGAGAAGATATGGGGTTTGTTGGCATGATAGGCTCCGATACTAAAGCAAGACGCTTTAGAACTCGATTAGCACACCGAGATTTTCAGCCACAAGATATCCAGAGGCTTGTTTCACCTGTTGGAGTGCTAGATATTCCGGGTAAACGTCCAATCGAGGTAGCCGTATCAATGGCAGCGCAATTAATCCAGCTGCTAGAGCCAAAAAAAAACACGCCGTCTCAACAAAAACAAGCATGGCGAGACAATAAACAACTTATGCAATCTTTAGTAACTTTAGAAACGTTAGAAACTTTAGAAACCCATGGCAATAACTAAATGAATCAACAAAACACCATGTCATTAGAGGCTTTAAATAGTCTCAACAGAATTGATGCTGAGCAATGGTTTAGCCAATGTTGCGCTGCGCCAAAATGGTTTAATGGCATGTCACAAGCCATACCTTTCGATGATTTTGATACCGTTATGCAAACAGCAAAAGACATTTGGCAACAATGTTCAACACCCGATTTTTTAAGCGCTTTTGAAGCCCATCCGATGATAGGCGATGTGAACAGTTTACGTGAAAAGTATGCAGCCACTAGAAAAATGGCTAGCAATGAACAACAAGGTGCTGGGGATGCAGACGATAAAACGTTGCATGATTTAGCCTCATTCAATCGTGATTACCTCAATAAACATGGATTTATTTTTATCATTTGTGCCAGTGGGTTAAGTGCTAAAACCATGTTAGATGTACTCACTTTGCGTTTAAAAAATGATACAGCAACAGAAATTCAATTAGCCGCAGGGGAACAAATCAACATCACCTTTCTTCGACTACAAAATAAACTTGAAAAACAATCAGAAAAAAACGTAGAAAAGAACTTAGAAAAAAGCCTAGAAAAAGGAATACAAACATCATGAGTATCAGTCTTTCTAGTCATGTATTGGATACCACGTTGGGTAAACCTGCTGCCAATATGAAATTAGCTTTAACCACCCTTGATGGACTCATTATTCAGGCACAAACTGATAAGGATGGTCGTTGTAACCAATGGCAAGATTATCATTTTCAAGCAGGTGAATATTGTTTACGCTTTTTTACTAAGGACTATTTATTAACACACCACAGCAACGCTTTTTATCCCTTCGTAGATGTACATTTTGAGCTTACTGAAAATGGTGGTCATTATCATGTACCACTGCTGATTTCACCTTTTGGTTTTAGCAGTTACCGTGGCAGTTAGTCCGGCATTTATTGCTGCAGTAGTACTTAGATAAAAACAGATGAAAACAGATGAAAACAGATGAAAACAGATAAAGAGAACCCATTATTTATGACAAGCCAAGCGTATCGCGTTTCGATATTACATTTCCCCAAGCAAAGTCACAGCCCTAAACAGGACTATGTGTACTTTGATGATGGACTTTTGGTAACGCGTAACGGTAAAATTGACTTTATTGGTGAATATAAAAACCATAAAAATCAATGCGCTGATGCAAATTTCCATGATTATTCAGGAAAATTACTTTTGCCTGGCTTTATTGACAGTCATGTACATTTTCCACAAACAGAAATGCTTGCCAGCTTTGGCGAACAGTTACTTGATTGGCTTACTGATTACACTTTTCCAGTAGAACGTAAGTTTGCTGACCCACAATACGCCAGTCATATAGCTAAGATATTTATCAAACAATTACATCGCCATGGTACCACCACAGGCATGGTGTATTCGTCGGTGCACAAACAAGCCGCAGATGCGCTTTTTCAAGAAGCATCGAGTTACAACATGTTATTGATTGCTGGTAAAGTGTGTATGGATAGACACTGTCCAGATTGGCTACAAGACACACCACAAAGCGCGCAACAAGACAGTGCCGCACTGATAGAAAAGTGGCATAACAATGGTCGATTAAGATATGCCATTACCCCACGTTTTGCGCCTACCAGCAGCGCTGAACAATTACATGCTTTGGGTGAATTAGCTCAGCAATACCCTGATGTTTTTATTCAAACTCATTTATCTGAAAATCATAATGAAATCGCCTGGGTAAAAGAATTATTCCCAGAGCGAAAAAATTACTTAGATGTGTATGAGCATTATGGCTTACTTAGAAAAGGCGCAGTGTTTGGCCACGGCATTCATTTAAAAGAGGCAGAATGGCAGCGCTTACAAGACACTCAAGCAAGCATTGCGTTTTGCCCCACTTCAAACCTATTTTTGGGCAGTGGTCTATTTGATTTAGCCAAAGCCGAGCAACACCATATTCCTGTTATGCTGGCGACGGATATTGGCGGTGGCACTAGTTTTAGTATGTTAAAAACCATGGGTGAAGCTTACAAAATCTGTCAACTTAAAGGCAACCAAATGGATCCTATGCATGGTTTGTACTTAATGACCCAAGGTGCAGCCGTGGGATTAGGACTAGAAAATGAAATTGGTAACCTTAATTCCGGCACCGATGCAGACTTTGTTATTCTAGACCCAGAATTTGATGAGCTCAGTGCGTTACGTTTTGAAAATAACCGTACACCTCAAGATATTATTTTTGCATTAAGCATGTTAGCCGATGATAGAGCCATAATGGCCACATATGTAGCGGGCAGAGCCGTTTACCAAGCCGATAAACAAGTATTTAAAGGAGCACAGTAATGTTGCTTGATTGGATTTCGCTATTTCTTCGTTGGTTTCACGTTGTCGCTGGCGTGGCATGGATAGGCGCCTCGTTTTATTTTATCTGGCTTGATAATAATTTACGTACTCCACCCGATTGGAAAAAACAAAAAGGTATCAAAGGTGATTTATGGGCCGTGCACGGCGGCGGCTTTTACGAAGTGGCTAAATACGAATATGGTCCTGAGGTTATGCCTGAAAAACTACACTGGTTTAAATGGGAAGCTTATACTACTTGGCTCAGTGGTTTTTTATTGCTTGGCTTAGTTTATTATCATGGTGCAGCGATTTATCTAATTGATAGCTCTGTTATGGAGTTAACTGCCAACCAAGCAATAGGCAGAGGATTAGGACTAATTTTTGGCGGATTATTTATTTATGAAGCAGCCTGTCGTAGCCCTCTCGCTAAATACCCGCAAGTTTTTGGCATAATGGTTTTGGTACTGCTTACAGCAGCCAGTTATTTAGCTACTCACTGGTTTAGTGGACGCGGCGCATTTATACATGTAGGCGCGTTAATAGGCACTATTATGGCCGGTAATGTATTTTTCAAAATCATGCCAGCTCAGAGGCTTATGGTTGACGCTGTAGCTAATAAAAAAGAAATTAATCCTAGTTGGGGAATGGGTGCCAAACTGCGCTCAGTGCACAATAACTATCTTACCTTACCTTTGTTATTCATTATGATCAGCAACCACTACCCTATGACCTATCAACATGATAATGCATGGCTAGTCTTGATGGCGATTGGTATAGTTTCGGCTTGGATACGGCATTATTTCAACTTAAAACATACGGGTATTTCTCGCCCTTCAATTCTTATAACGGGCGCTATTGGCATGATAGTGATTGCAGGCTGGGTATCAATACCTGCATCCCCTAGAATAGAAACGTCAGCCGCTGCAAAAATACAGGTACCTGATATCGTACTAAATGCACAGCAAAAAATAGTCTTTGATGTGATACAAACACATTGTGCAAATTGTCATTCAGCACAGCCTACAGATGACATGTTTGTTATTGCACCTTTGGGCTTAATGTTTGATACATGGCAGCAAATTGAAAAAAGGGCATCGGTGATCCATAGGCGTACTGTTATAACCAAAGATATGCCTCTTATGAATAAAACCGGGATGACACAAGATGAAAGGCAGATTATTGGAACATGGTTTGAAGATTTATCTAACAAGTAAGTGCTTGTCGTTTTAATAAATAGTCTTTTTATTAATTAGCGGTTTATTAAATAGCGGTTTAATAAGAGCTGCTTAGTCAAGAGCTGAATAATTAAGAAGCGGTCTAATTAAGAGGCCGCCAAAGTAGTGTTTCTTTTGCAATACACAATTCACCGTCAATAGTGGCAATAGTGATGTGCTGTTCATTATCGACTAATACCTGCCCAGCACTGTAATCGTGTTGATAACTTGTTCCATGTGCAGTATTTGCGGATTTTATAAGGCAGGCTTTCCCAGCAATATTGGCGTAAGTACCTAAACTGCCAAAAGCACGCAATGTTGTTAACAACACAGCCGTTGGTTGTTTCCAATTAAGTGTTTGTTGATCTATTGTAATCGAAGGCCAATAGCTGCCCTCACCTTGTGTTTGACTGTTCTGATAATAATCATCAAGAGAAGACAATAACGTCGATAATAAGGCAGGCGTTTTCTGTAATATTTTGCCACTCAAACTATCAAAGGTTTCATATTCATCAATTGAAATTGACTCTTGCAACAGAATGTCGCCTGCATCGAATTGATTGCTAAGTTTATGAAGTGTGATCCCAGCATAAACTGACTGTGTTAAAATGACATGTGGCAAAGGTGTCATCCCTTTCCCCTCTGGTAGAAGAGTTGGATGCACGTTAATGGCATATTTTAAGCCACTGGGAATAGGTATCTTCCAAGGATATTCGGCACTAAAAAACAATTCTACACCTTGTACTAGTAAAGCTTGCATCTCAGCTAAGCTTGGCTTGCCAAAACAAAGAGGGATATCATTTTTGTTAGCAAATTCAATCATTTCATCCGAAAAATCACTGCTTGCACCCGTATAAATAACAACAAATTCATGCCCCTGTTTTAAGAACACGTCTAGACATGAAAATAATGGATCGTAACCAAAGTATGTGATTTTCATTACAACAAATTATCCATATTTAACCCCAATAAAAAAATGACATAACAATCAATGGTCAAACAGCCAATCCAATAAGAGTCACTAAAACATTCCTATTCTTGTTACTTTATCGTTACTTTCTTATTACTTGATAGTTACTTTCTTATTACTTGATAGGTTCAAATAATTAGCACTTACACCAAAAGTGAGAACCTTACAAACCGATCAACCTGTTCAACCTGTTCAACCTGTTCAACCTGTTCAACCTGTTCAACAAAATACAATGCCAAAAGGCATGTCAACGACTACAGTAGTAACAAAGCTAAACAATACCGCAACGACTACTTACAACATACTTTTTAACTGTTATGACTATAAATTATATTGGCGGGTTATCGATCAATTATCAAGTTAAACAAAACGACTTGTTACAGTCTGAGTATAAATTAAAAACTAAAGTAAAATAATTGGTAACTATGATGATAATTATCTGTTTTAATTGCTAAAACCCAATTAGGTTAAGCTTTTATGTTTGGTATTTTTAAACCCGCTGCACATCTTCCATCAAAACCACATGACCAAGTCGACAAAGACTATAAACATCTGCGCTGGCAAGTGTTTATAGGCATTTTTGTAGGCTATGCCGGCTATTATTTAGTGCGTAAGAACTTCTCACTGGCTATGCCGTTTTTAATTGAAGAGCAAGGTTTTAGTAAAGGTGAGCTAGGTGTAGCGTTGTCAGCGGTGTCTATAGCCTATGGCTTAAGTAAGTTTTTAATGGGTAGCGTATCCGACCGAAGTAACCCACGTTTTTTTATGATGACCGGACTACTGATTTCTGCAGGAGTCATGTTTATATTTGGCTTTACCTCTTGGGCGACTCAGAGTATCGGTTCGATTTTTATTTTATTGTTTTTAAACGGTTGGGCTCAAGGCATGGGTTGGCCTGCTTGTGGCAGAACTATGGTGCATTGGTTTTCAGGCAATGAGCGAGGTAAAACGGTTTCATTTTGGAATATTGCTCATAATGTGGGTGGTGGTTTAATCGGTCCTCTGTCTATATTAGGCATGGCTTGGTTTAATGAATGGCAAAGCATTTTTTATGTACCTGCTTTTGCTGCATCTTTGATAGCAGTTTTTATCTTTTTTACCTTGCGCGATACACCACAGTCATGCGGATTACCCCCCATCGAAGCGCACCGCAACGATTACCCCAAAGATTATGATGGATCACACGAACAAGAATTTACTGCTAAAGAAATATTCCTGAAATATGTACTTAATAACAAATTACTTTGGTTTATCGCAGCTGCAAATGCTTTTGTTTACCTTATCCGCTATGGCGTCTTAGATTGGGCACCGACCTACCTGTATGAAGTAAAAGATTTTTCATTTAATAAGACATCTTGGGCCTATTTTTTATACGAATGGGCTGGTATTCCCGGTACCTTATTATGTGGTTATATTAGCGACGCTTGGTTTAAAGGTCGTCGTGCTCCTCCTGCGATTTTATATATGATATTAGTATTAATCGCTGTTTTGGTTTATTGGTTTAACCCACCGGGTAACCCTACTGTAGATATTATTGCGCTTATGGCTATTGGTTTTTTAATTTATGGGCCTGTGATGTTGATTGGCTTGTTCGCCTTAGAGTTGGTCCCTAAAAAAGCAGCAGGTACAGCCGCAGGTTTAACCGGTTTATTTGGATATTTAGGCGGTGCAGTAGTGGCCAATATTGTACTCGGTTACACAGTGGATCACTTCGGCTGGGACGGCGGTTTTATACTACTAGTGGGTGGCTGTATTTGTGCCATTATACTGATT
>JAWUXU010000040.1:0-11762 GCA_034111145.1 Paraglaciecola sp. | reverse complement strand
TAACTTATTATCAAACCCTGAGCCTTCGGAGGAATATCGTTATAAGCCTTAAATTGACGATATGCCTTATAATGCGCGCAATCGTAGAATATTACGTGTGTGAAACAGAATAAAAGCTGCTTGAATTAAGTTATGGAGCAGTGAATCACTAAAAAATTGGCTAACAATCGAATTTATGCACTGATCCTGACACTTACCGAGAATTGCTGCAGACCGATTATCCACCTTGCTATTGGGCCAACCCGATTATATTGGTCAGTATCGAACGCCTCCATTGGTGTTGATCCCCGGCGAAGGCACCGAGTTATATGGGGGAGTGGGCATTATTGTATTGTGCGGTATATTTTCGTCGACCTTGCTAAGTTTAACGTTTTTACCCGCGCTGTGACTGAACAGCCATCCGAACAGCCATCTGAACAATTTGAAGCGTCAACGATTTCGCCAATGAAATAGTTTGCATAGTTTATTAAATACATGGCCAGTTTAAGGTTTTTAGCTATTTTGGGACAAAACACAGAAGGATTATTTTAACTGAAGTAAGCACTTTTTAGGTTTGGCTTTTCATTTTGGTTAATGGCCATGACATGGTGATCATGGCGCCACCTTGATCTTTATTAGCAACGCTAAATTGTCCACCGTGATTACGGACGATCTCTGCGCATAAAGGCAGCCCCACACCTGAACCATTTTTTTTTGTGGTATAAAATGGCGTCATCACATTGTCTAAGTTACCAAATCCTGGACCATTGTCGGTCACTTCAATAACTTGTCTGTCTTGCTGATAATAAGCATTGATATGCACAATAGCCGTATCAGTTGCGCAGGCTTCTTTGGCATTTTTAAGGATGTTGATCATGACTTGTACAATTTGTTCACTATCACCAAAACATTGTGGGGTGCCTTGAAATTCAATCTGACAGGCTGTGCCTTCGAGCATGCTATTTGCTTCGGTCAATACCCCTTGAAAGTCAAACCACTTGTCTACAGGCGGAGGCAAATGAGACAGGGTGCTGTATTTATCAATAAACGATAATAAACGACTGCTACGCTGATTAATTCTGGTCAACACTAACCGCACTTGTTGTTGCTCAAATTGCGCTTGATTTAGCAAGGTGTCGGTCATGGAATACATGGGTGTTAACGAATTGCGGATTTCATGGGCAAGTACTCGGATCACATTTTGTTCGGTGATAGTTTGATTTTTGCTGAGGTTTTGCCTGATATCTATGGCTGAGAAAAGCCAATGTTTTTCTGTTTGTTGATGATGTTTGTATAAATAACTGATGGTTTGGGTTTGCCAATGCTGATCGAACTCAGGGTGTGATAGCCTCCCTTCATGCACTAAAAAGCCAAGACTAGTTGCACTGCTGCCTAACAACATGGGTTGCTGAATGGTTTGATTCATTGCATTGTTGCGATAGGTGAGATGTAAGTCATGGTCAAATAAACATACCGGAACTGACCATGAGTCTAAGATTTGGCTCAACATATTGTCTGTGGTCTGATTTTGCATGTGATGCCGATTATTCACTTTAGCCAGACTATCAATTTCTTGCTGTAACTCTAATAACAAATTATCTGGATGTTGCTTTTTAAAACGCAGATTGTGTTGACCTTCTCTTAATATCTGAGCGTAGATAGTATGTTGCGTAATGGACTGTCGCCAAAATGCATAACTACGCCATGCAAGCCAGATTAAAGGGTATGCTATAAAAAAGAGTAATGTAGACGTTGCCAATCCACTCCAACCCAGACTCCAAGTCAGTGCTCCGGTCAAGGATAAAATTAACGCGAGCGTTAATGTCAGGCCAATTATCAGCCATTTTTCATGGTTCACTTATTTACCCTGAACAGGTAAATTAAGTTAATAAGTTGCTGCATGGCTGAAACATGGTAAATCATTATTTATTCTTCATCTTTGAGCATATTAGGAAAATGTTTTTCTAACCGACGGTACAACGCGTTGCGAGATATGGCTAATATTTTTGATGCTTCAATAATGTTACCTGAAGTGAATTCCATTGCTTTTTCAATCAGTTGCCGTTCAGCTTGTTCTAAAGATTGTAACTGAACTTGGCTTTGGGAGTCTGGTGTATTGTCCAGCAGTAACTGTTGCGGGGTGATCTGATCACAGGTTGACAATAATACTGCTCGCTCGATGACATGACTTAGCTGGCGAATGTTGCCGGGCCAGCTGTGCGCCTTTAGTTTGCTTAGGGCATCAGCAGAAAGTGTCAGTTTGTCCTTATGATATTTTTTAGTGAATTGTTGGATCAATTTTTCAGCAAGAGGTAAGAGGTCTTCAAGACGCTCTTGTAAAGAGGGCATCGTTATGACTATGGTGTTTAATCGATACAGCAAGTCTTGCCTGAATAGTTTGTTGGCGACAAGTTGATTTAAATCTGCATTGGTGGCACTGATCAATCTGACATCAGCTCTTTGTGTCTGGCTTGAGCCTAAAATTTCATATTGTCCCGTTTCCAGAACACGTAATAATTTAGGTTGCAAATGCAATGCAAGGGAGCCGATTTCATCAAAAAATAAACTGCCTTTTTCAGCTAACTGAAATCGCCCTATACGCTGTTGTTTGGCATCGGTAAAAGCGCCTTTTTGATGCCCAAACAACTCACTTTCAAATAAGTTATCTGGAATAGCTGCCATGTTTACCGAGATGAGGGGGGCATTGTGCCGACCTGATAGTTGATGTATACGTTCAGCCAATAACGATTTCCCAGTGCCATTTTCACCTAAAATCAACACGTTGGCATTGGTGGGCGCTATTTGCTGGATCAGCTGTTCTATGTCTTGCATGACCGTGGACTGGCATATCCACTTATTCTGTTCAGTCGCTATATTTGAGTTATCTACAGGTGCGCTACTGAGCAACTGACGATATGCACGATGTTCTTGTTTGATCCTAGATACGTTAAGTTGCTGTTCAATACTGCTGAGAAGTCGTTGTTTATCCCACGGCTTTTCAATAAAGTCACTGGCACCTTGTTTGAGGCCTGCAACAGCCAGTTCTATGCTGCCCCAAGCTGTCATAAGAATAACTGGGATATTGGCAGCAACAAGTTTGTTGAGTATATCCAAGCCTTCTTGTCCGCTGGTGGTGTCGCGGCTAAAATTCATATCGAGTAAAACTAGATTAGGCATTTCCCTGTCGGCTTGGGATTGGATTTCCTGAGCATTTGTGGCGTGGATCACGCGATACCCATTGGTAACTAATAACAGCTCTAACGCTAAACGTATATCATCATCATCGTCTGCTAAGAGTATGCTGTGACTTCCCAGACTATTTTCCAGCTGATTCAATTTGCTTTACCTTGTTCTGTTGCACTGTTGCACTGTTGCATTGTTGCACTTCTGGTCATTGGTCATTGGTCATTTGTCATTGTCCCTTGGCATACCGAATAGCTTACTATTTATTAAGCTATTCGGTTATTTAGCCATCGCTGGTTTTATTCTTCTCGCAATGCTTGCATCGGGTCAGTGCTAATCACACGCCATGCCGGTACTAAAACCGATATTAATACCACGCCGATTAGCACAGTATCGAGTATGACCATGGCAAACCAGTTAAACTTTGGTAATAGGTCTATTTGCTGTTGTACTGGTTGATAAGCAATGACCGAAGCAATAAACCCTATGCCTAACCCAATTGCCAACATCCACAACGCATCACGTAATATAAAATTAACCAGAGTAGCTTGTTTGGCACCAGTAGCCATACGGACCGCCAATTCGTATTTACGATGATTGGTGGTGATCTGTGTTAATCCGGCAACACCTATTGCAGCTAGTAATAAGGTTAATGCGGTCATGGTCAATACTACCCATAAACTTAGGCGCTGACTCGAGGTTTGTTGTTGCCACATGTTACTAAGAGACATAACAACAAGGTTTGTCAGTCGTGGATATTGACGATTAATCTGTTGCTCGAGCATTGCGCCGGTCATGGCCTTATTTTCTGGCATCATCACCGTCAGATTTATTTGCCTTTGTATTGAAATATTGGATGAATACACAGCGGGCATTTGCATAACATCCGTCCCGCCAGCCTGACTTTGGGTCATGGCAACAATACCTGTCACAATATATGGCGGATTGACGGTGCCATCCGATTCATCGGGGCGTAGTTTGATGGTCTGGCCAATGACATCCGCAAAATCCACATCAGGGAAAACGGTTTTTGCCATATTCTCATCAATCACAATACGCAGCTCTGCATCATTAATTTGTTGTTGCGTGAGGTTAGCACCCGCCAGCATAGCAATTTTAAATCTAGCGAAATATTCAGCGCTTAAATATTTTCTTTGATATACCACCCTTTGTTCTGGTTTATCCTCTGGAAAATAAACACTAGCGTCGAATCTAGATGAAAGTGGACCATTGTCATGAATAATCACCTGACTACCGGCTAACTCATTTTCAATAATATTACTTAAGCCATTGTGTAACTGCTGTAATTCACTGCCCTGATATTCAGTAATATCGGCTAATTCACTTGCCCATTTTTCGTCAGAAATATAGCTGCTTACGTTGTAACTATTACCAATATCATAACCTAAGTCCCGATATACCGCATGATAGCTTTGTATTGCCAACATCACAGAGCAGGTGAGTAGTAAAGACGCAATAGATAATTGCAGCACCATTAGGCTGCGACCCAACCACTGATTACTTTGTGCCTGAATACCTTTACCGCTACTGTTTAAATTTTCGGCCAGCACCTGCTTGTTAATATCCACTAGTGCTAAGGCACTGAAGATAAAATTAAGTAATATAATAATGACAATGCATGCAACAACAGTCATAAAATCGATGGCAATGATGTCGAGCATAGGGAAATTATTATCTGTGATAGTAGGCAGTATTTTGATCATCCAACCAGCTACCAAAAAGCCTGTAATGGCGTCTAACAAAAAACTCGGTAAATTCTCTAGGTATACCATAAACCGAAGTCGATTGACGCTGGATCCCATGGTTAGCTGAATAGCAAACTCTTTGCTGCGCCCCTGATAATGAGCAATGAATAAATTCAGAATATTTAACGTGGCCATAATTAGCAAGCCAATAACGGCTACAAATAATGCCAGTAATAATCCCTTACTATCGCCCAAAAGTTTACTGCGATAATCAGTGGTTATTATTTCGATAGGTGTGCCTTGCACAAAATTCAAAAAACCTTGCACCACTCTTTCATCTTCAATGCTAAGGATCAGCTTTTCAATCCACGGACTGACTTCAACCTGGGTAGGTAAAACTACTCCTGGACGCTCCGTTTTTAGTAACAGAGAGTCCAGTTCGCCACTAATATCGCCGACTTCAGGCTCTGATAGAAGGGACGCCAAATTAGTGATCTGCCAAACTTGCTGGCTCAATACTGGCGGGCCGCTTTCTACCGCAAGTAAGTCTTCTATGACACCAGCCACCAAGTAACTTTGGGTGTTAATGGTTATTTGTTTACCTATCGCTGAGTCAAGGCCAAAAAACGCTTGCTGCCAAAGAGTATTGGATATCCATACATAATTAGTGGGATTTTCAATATCAACATTTTGGCCTTTAATTAGGCGCGTGCCCAACACATCTAGGATAGTGTTGGATGCATCATGACGAGTTGTAGGGTAGGTAACGTCATTAATAATAACGTCCTGCTCTGTCGATGCAATGCCTGCCCAAGTGCCTTTGTCACTGAAACTATCGTTAAACTTTGCCAATCGACTCATATTCCAATAGGAAACACTTAAGGAGTCCGATACTTTAAGGCGATATTGAAAAGTTTGAATGGACTGCTCATTTTGTATTCCCTGCAAAGGTTTAAGCAATAGTGCAGAGGAAATAGCGATCACACTTAACACGGCTCCTAACGTCAAACCCAGAGTGACAATCAACGGAATACTTAACCTAGGCAGTGCAAAAATTCGCGTTATTCCAGAAAAAATTGCTTTGCTGTAAAGGCTCATGCTACCCCCTTAATCTCAGGTAAAATGGCTTGCTCACTGACAATTTCACCGTCTAGCATTTTAATCTGCCGAGTTGCACAGCGAGAATAACGACTGTCATGTGTCACCATCACAATGGTAGAACCATTCCTATTGAGAGTTTCTAATAAAGACATAACCTGATCGCCATTTTTACTATCTAAATTTCCAGTAGGCTCATCGACTAAGATTAGATCCGGATTACCCACCAATGCGCGAGCAATCGCAATACGTTGCTGTTGGCCGCCTGAAAGTTGATTTGGGCGATAATCTTTTCGATGTAACATATCTACCTGAGCCAACACTTCTTCAACTTTTTCTTTGATTTCGTCTTTTTTAGCGCCGCGATGTTCCAGTGGCAATGCAACATTTTCAAACACGGTTAAGCTGTCTATTAAATTAAACGATTGGAAAACATAGCCTATATGTTGATTTCTGATGTGTGTGCGCTGATCGACTTTCAGCCCAGAAGTTGCAATATTTGCAATGCGATAATCCCCTTCACTGGCTTTATCCATCAACCCCATTATGGATAATAAGGTCGACTTTCCACAACCAGAAGGTCCAGTAATGGCCACAAACTCGCCTTGATTGATCTCTAGAGAAATACCCTGAAGCGCATGGGTTTCTATCTGCTTGTTATCATAATGTTTGTGGATGTTATTCATCACTACTACTTTTTCCATCTTGGTGTCCTCTAAATATGGGGTTGTTTAATGGGTGACTGATAATTGACTATATTGGTTGTATTGGCTGATATCTGAACTGACAATTTGTTCGCCATCTAACAGGCCATTGAGTATCAATAATTTTCGTTGAGTGAGTGGACCAAAGGTGACTTCACGTTGCAGCAACGTGTTTTCACTAGTTTTAACAAACACTGTTTGTTTACTTGTCGGCCTCAAACCTGGGATTTGTCTGATAAAAACCGACTGGCTATCATGTTCGACAAACACCTGCGCTGAAACGGCTAAAGAAGGTCGGGAATTGGACGTAAGTGCACCGTCCAAAGTCGCTTCGGCTAATACCGAACCGTTTGTTACAACACTTTCAATGCGGGTGATATGCGCTTTGATTTTGCCTTTTTGTGTATTTACAATCACCTTGGCGTCTATATCTATCTGATCTGCCTGACTTTGTGGCAAACGCAATCGAACAATCAATTCAAGGTTGCTACCCACTTTGGCTAAAGACTCACCGAGTTGCACACTTTGACCTAGTTCTGCTTCTAGGGTTTGTAATGATCCCGCTATGCCAGCGCGCACTTGCATGTTGTCTAATTGTTTTTCAAGCATGGCGACTTGCGATTGCTGCTGGGTGACCGTGATATCTCGTTCAGTAAGCTGAAAACTTTGCATTTCTATAAACTGCTCAAACCTTTTTTGTTCAAACTCCAAACGTTTTGTTTGTTGTTGTACTGCTAATTTTGCGCGTTTGAGTTCGATTGTTGATGCGACACCTAGGTCTAGTAAACTTTCGTTGACATCTAGTTCCAGTTTGGCTTTTTCTATTTCAGCCTCGATGTCGGCAATACGCCCTTGATAATTAAGGCGCTCATTTTGCTGTTCATATTTGAACGCTTCTCGCTGAGCATTTAATTGAGCAAGCACGCCTTTTGCTTGATTGACCTCTTGTTCTAACATTGGGTTGGTCAGACGCAGAACAACTGTGTCTGGTGTGACATTTGAGCCCGGTCGTAGCAATATTTCAGATACCTTTCCTTGTGCAGGCGCCGTCAACAAGCGTTCTTTTGCAGAGGCAAATTCACCGAAGGCATTGGTATAGATATCTATCGCACCCGTTTCAACTGTTTCAAACAAGAGGCTTGAATGGGGGATGCTTTTAAGCGACTTATTATTCAAGGAAAATACTGCATAACTCAGTAAAATCGTAAACAGACCAATACTGATCCATTTTTTCCATTGTCTGTTTTTTTCCAGTTTTATTTGCATACGGAGTGTTCATTTATAATGAGTTATATAATTATTATAAGAAAGAACTGTGCCAATAATTAATAGTGTTGCCTTTCAATTAGATAGTTTGAATTTATAGGGGTGAAGCCTTGACGCGTGTTCGGTATTACATTGCTTGTGTTCGGTTTTGAGTTGTCTATACCCGACCTTTTAGATTCTCACCGCAATCTGTTTTATCGATATAGCGTTCTGTGAACGCCTTGGTGCGGCATATGTGACATATGTGGTGAATATTTTTTATATTGTCTGAATTTGGGCCGCACTTAATTTAGGTAGCCCTCAATTTAAATAGTAGTGACCGCCAAGACGGTGACTGATTTTAATCTGATGCTTCTGGGAGTTATGGCTGCTAGAGTCCTATTCAAATTTTATTCTGTAAAATTCAAAATATGAAAAATAGAGTCTCACCTGAAGTTGAAGTGCAAGGGATGCGAATAGCTAAAGGCACGCAAAAAATGGGTCAAACTAAAGAGCAAACTAAGTTAGTTGCCCAAGGTATTGAAAAGGGCATTGCTGAGTATAAAAAACAGCAAGGCAAAAAATTACGTGAAATAGATAAGCAGCGTAAACAAAAAATTAAGCAACGAGATAATGAGAGTAATAAGAGTAATGAGAGTACTGAAACCATAGATAAAGTATCGACAAATACATCTCTTAAATATTTGCCATGGATATTGCTGGTGTTAAGTTGGTTGGGTTTCGCCACTTATATTGCCCTGTAACGTGTGACGTAATTGTGCAATGTTCAGATATATTTAGTACACAGCTAACAACAAAATCATTGATTGTATGGCATACAAAATTTGACATGGTTTATGTTGGGGTATATTGTTTGTATATACATTTAATAGCATGGTGGTTTCATAAACCTCTTATATATGAGCATATATTAAATGATCAAAAAACAGCGAACTAAGTTAGGCAAGAAAGATAGCCAATTGGTTATCCGTATTAATGGCGAAGAGAGAGACGAGTTTGTATCTCTTTGCGAAGACTTAGATACCAGCGCAGCAAGGGAATTAAGAAAATTTATTCGTCGTTTTGTGGCTGAACACAAAACAGAAATTTAAATAGTGCGTTAACGCAGAAACGCACTATTTCAGAAACGCGCTATTTCAGAAACGCACTATTTCAATAACGCACTAACGCACTAACGCAATAACGCAGTTGTGCACTTAGGAGAAAATTAAATGGCTAAAGCATCAAAAAAAGTCACGAAAATCAAAAATGAAATCAAAGAAAGAAAATCTAAAATGAAAAAGCAGGCAAGTAAGATAAAAAAACTTAAAAAAGCACTAAATAAGACCGCTTAGCGCAGTCTTTTTAAATCAAGATATGGGTGGAGTATTACAACTCCCTTTAATTTAGCTTTTTTGTTAAACCCTACGGACTATTGAGAACCTTGTAATGACTAAAAAAACAGCTAAAAAAACTGAAAAAAAAATACCAGAAAACCAATCTATCAGTGCCGCGACGTTCAAGATAATTAATAGCAAACTTATGTCGACCAAGAAAGACTTAGAAGACCAAGTCGAAGACCTAAGTGCTCAGGTTAAAAAACTCAGTAAAAAATCTGCTAAACAAGCACTAAAACTCCTTAAGAAAGTAGAAGATGGCTACCAGAGTAAATTAGTAGACTTGGAGACTGAATTCGAAGAACGCTTAGCGTCACTATCGAAGGTACAGGACAAAGTGCTTGAACGGTTACCAAACTTAGTAGCTGAAAAAATAATTTCAACCGAAACTGGAATTGCCGAAAAATTGCAAGCTATTAAACTCACAAATAAAATGCCAGTAACAAAACCAGTACTAAAATCTCAAGCTAAAGCAGCTATCAAGAAATCTTCCATTGCTTCAATAAAAGGCATTGGCCCTGTGATGCAAAAGAAACTAGCTCAAAAAGGGATCACTACCCTTGATGATATTGCCAATACACCTAAAAGCAAAATTGAAGTACTAAAGCAGTTTGAAAAAGAGAAGGGCTTTAGTACCTGGAATGAACAAGCCAAAGGACTTTTGGCGGATAGCTAAATTAATAAGGGACAAGCTATTTTTACCTTAAGTATATGATAGCGCTTAGAAAAATAGTGTAGTAAGCGTGTTATTATTAAGCTTTTTTTTATTAGTAATAGTAGGGCGTGTTAATCATCTGTATGTAAGTGATCTATGAAATTCAACATGCCCTAGAGATTAGGGACGCACTTTAGTGAGATACAAAGGAAAACTCGTTAAATGGAATACTGAAAAGGCATTTGGTTTTATTCGGCCAAACTCAGGCGGTACCGATGTTTTTATTCATAAAACTGCGTTATCGGATAGAAAACGCACTCCTCAAATTAATGACATTATTACCTTCTCAATAACTAAAGACAAAGAGGGGCGATATAGGGCAAGCGATGCCACTTTTTTAGGTGAAAAGCTTGAAAAAAAAGTGGCAATAAAGCCAAGAATGTTCTTATTATCATTATTATTTTTAGCGGTGATCACTGCTGGTTATTTTTCAGGACAATTTCCTCAAAAGCTACTTTTTGGTTATTTTTGTTTCAGTACCATTACTTTTCTAGCTTACGCTTTTGATAAATCAAAGGCTCAGCGTGGTGAATGGCGTGTTAAGGAGAGTACATTACATCTATTTTCACTTATGGGTGGCTGGCCAGGTGCCGCGATAGCACAACCATTATTAAGGCATAAATCACAAAAACGAGAATTTCGGAAAGTATTTTGGTTGACCGTTATTATTAATGTTGTTGGTTTGATGTGGTTATATTCATCATCAGGTGAGCAATACATTAAAATGTTGTACTAGAAATTTATCTTGAAAAAGTCTGATTATTCCCTTTTAAAAGTGAGTCTATTATTTAGCAGAATATTTTTGAACTTTACACGTTAGATTAAGTTGTGTCTTCTTCAGTTACTTGACTCGCATAAAGCTATTCTGTCACCAGCAATGCAATGCAAACTTCAGTTTATGTTTTTAACAATACTTGAATAGTGTGTTAATCATATCGACTATGAGCGATATTCTAAGGTACTTTGAGATATTAATTTATTGAAATTCAGAAGTGATGTGAACTAGCAACATCTGAATTTGAATTTTTCGTTTAAGCTGTTCGGCTGATAAGTTGGTCTCCTTAGGCATTAATTAAATATCGGTTAGTTTTTCAATAAATGGAGTTTATATTAGGAATGTTAAAAGACATTTTTTAAAAACTCGCAGTTATTTGGGGTGGTGTGTTTTTAATCTTCGCTCGAAATCACAGAAACGGCTGCTATTTCTAATCTCACTGATGCAACTAGCTTTATTAAAGCCATGCATAAAATGGGTTGTAGTTTTGCACTCGACGACTTTGGCACTGGGTTCTCGTCTTTCGCATATTTAAAATACCTACCAGTTGATTATTTAAAAATTGATGGTGTGTTTGTGAAAGGGATAGTCGATGACCCAATTGATTATGCCATGGTCAAATCAATACACGAAGTTGCTCGCGTTATGGGTAAAAAAACAGTAACAAAATTTGTTGAAAATAGTGAAATCGAATTTAAGCTAAAGGAGATTGGTGTCGACTTTTCACAAGGATATGGCATCGCCAAACCTTGCAAAATTGACGAGTTTCAGGTCAATGAGAGTTGATAAAGTGCAAAGTAATTAAATTTTTATAGGTAATACATTTCTAGAAAATGTTTGTTTGAGCACCACGGTAGACTCAATTGTGGCAATATAATCTATTCTGCCTAAAGATTTTTTCACAAAGCTTTCATAATCTTCTAAATCTTCGGCAATAATTTTCAGTAAATAATCATAAGC